>JBIKYB010000162.1:0-11288 GCA_044355475.1 Prosthecobacter sp. | reverse complement strand
CGGCAGCATCTCCTGCAGCTCCTCCGGCCTCGGCGGCTGCCACTGCTTCGGTTTGTCCGCATGCATCGCCACGCCAAAGGCGTTCATCGCCTGCGTTTCGTCAAAGCTGTCATCTTTGGGCGTGCTCATGGTGGTTTAGCTCAATCGGTTTCGAAGTGCGGATTCAACGGAACGCGCAGGTAGTTCTCTCCCTGATTACCCGCCGCAAATCCAATCGTAACTCACTCTCTTCAGCAGATCACGGCCCCGTGACACGGATGCGGTAAAACAACGCTCTGCCGCTGTTCGCCGCTCTTTGATAATACCTCAAGCGCCCACCAGCCGACGACGGCTCGCCGGCTTGGCTCGGCTCGTCACCATCGTCTTGCGCCGCTTTTGCAGCTCGATCCGTTTGGCGGCCACCTGATCGCGCGCCCACGCTGGCGCGGTGGTGCAGTCATGTTGTTCTTCGATGGAGAAGAGCTCCATCATGTCTTCAATCGTCTGCTTTTTCATGTGGGTTCATTAGCTAGGGAGCAGGGCAAAATCAACGCAGAAGTCGGATGCGGGCGTTTTGGGCGAGAATCTGCAACTCGCTGCCAGAGAAGTGGAAATGGTCCTGGATCATGGCTGCTGGCTGAATCACCTCATCGCGCCGTGGTTTGTTCACCGGACAGTATTTGGCCTTGATGTTCGCATAAAAACTTTGTGAGTCCTTGGTGCATTCACCCCAGACTTCATCGGCTCCGATTTGCACCGCCAGCCAGGCGATGGACTCCAGCAAACGGACTCCCGTTCCTTTCACCGCACCTTTGAGGCGCGGGGAAACAGACAAAAACTCCAGCACCAAATGATTGATATAGGTGCGCCGCATGAAGGCGAAGCCTGCCACCTGATCCTTCCCGCGTGCCGACGTCACCATCACGGACAGAGCGATGCCAAGCTCACTCTCAGGATCGCGCTTGATCCGCCCTTTCAGTTCCGGCAAGGAAGAGACGATGTAGCCTTGTGCTTGCAGGTGACGCCATCGCTTTGCCGCCAGCTTCCCATATTCCGCCATGTCACTCGCCGTGCCACCGCCTTTGACCCGCGCATGCCTTCTCCACTGGCGAGCAAAAGCCCACGCCTCCCGTTTGGAAATCCAAACCAGTCGAGCTGTGATCTCCTCCCTTCTCACGCTCCCACCCTGCGTGGTTTCTGCGATCAATTTCGTGGTGGCGAACTGGCTCATGGAAATGGTGATCGTGTTTTAAAAACTCAAACGGAAGCGTAGCACGAAAGTCCGCTCCCGCGCGATGTCGAAGTAGGGGTTCAGGGGGCTGAGCTGGTAATCCTGGTCACCGATGTTCAGCACGCCGGCGCTCACTTCGCACATGTTCCGGTGCCAGCGGTAGCCAGCGAAGGCATTGAACTGCCAGAAGCGGTCGCCACTGCGCGGGGCGAGGCCGGAGTCCGGATCATCCCGCAGGTTCTGCGCGAAGAAATTCGCCTCCACACGCGCAAAGAAGCCGCGTGGGGAGTTCCAGTTGGCCGACAAGCCGACCTCATGCAGCGTCGCACGATCTCGTGTGTGCCCGCTGGGCAGGCCGCCCGCCACGAGGTCTGGCAGTGTCGATTCCAGCTCTGACCGCGTCACGCGATACAGCGCCCCGAGTGCAAACTGCCTGCCCACGAGTTGGTTCAGCGTGAACTGCAGCGACTCTTCCCGATACGACAGCGACTGCTGCGTGCTGCTGGGAAAGTAGGCCAGCGTAATGGGGAACACGCCCGAATCAAAGCCCGTAAAGGCCCCCAGCGTGCGATCCACATCCTGCTCCACGATGTTCCCCGTGATACCCCACCAAGTCTTCGTCGGCAGGCTGCCCTCGAAGCTGAGGCCGATGTTTTGAAACCGTGGCGTCTCCACCGAGCCCGCGATGCTTTCAGAGAGCAGGGTGCGGTAGCTTTGATTAAAGCCTGCGATCTGCACCGGCTCCAGCCGCACGCTCTCGTCATACGTCACGCCGCCCATGCCCTGGGTGAAGGCCCCGCGAACCTGGAACCAGCGGCTGGGATTCAAAATGAAACCCGCTTTGGCAGAAAGCCGCTCGTCTTCCCGACTGTCGGCACTCGTCGGGGGATTGCGGAAGTTTTCCGGGTGCTCGATGTGGTCCCAGGACACGCCGCCGATCAGTGTGATCCAGGGCTTTGGCTGCCAGTAATCATAGGCATAGAGGCTGATGCGCTGGAAGTCTGTCACGTCTGTCCGCTCAAAAGCAGGCGTGGTAAAACCGATCGTGGTGGACGGGCGGATCACGCTCAAACGTGACTTGGTCTCGAACTCACCGAACTGGAACCGCACGCCCGCCAGCAGATGGTGATCTCGCATTTTTTGGATGTGCATCATCTCAGCCGAATAGATCTCGAATTCTCTCTGCGTCTCGAAGCTGAACGGTGCTGTGTCCACTCCCACCACCGCGCCAGAATGCAAAAACGGCTGCATGGCCGCCAGCAGCGCCGGTGAATGCACCAGCGTCTCACCATCTGGACCAAGCACGCTCGTGAAGGCTGGATTGGAGAACACATCGAAGAAACCTGGCGTCGTAAAGATGGTCGGATTCAGCACAGAAGAGTCCCTCTGAATGAGCAGTTGGTTCGCTCGCGGATCAGTCAGCTGCTGTCTCGCGCTGAGGCGGCCCGCGAGGAAGAGAGTGTGTGATCCAGGTGCCCACTTGTGATTCCAGCCCGCCAGCAACAAGCCAGGCTCCTGCTTTTCATCAAAAGACACGTCCGGTGCCAACGCCTGATTGTTGTAGGTCTCAAAGGTGTCACCGCTCGTCTGCTGCGACCATTTGCCGAGAAAGTAGAAGATGTCATCGCTCGTGGGCTGCCACTTCACCTGCGCGTAGATCTCCTGGATCGAGGCATCGTTGTTCCGGCGCGTCCCGCTCGTGTCACGATGGGAGAAGTCGAGGCCGTAGCTGAGGTTGCCATGGTTGCCAAACACGCTCGCCGAGCTGCGCATCTCGCCCGTGCCACGGTATTCGTTCGCCAGACTCGCGCCGATGCCGTCCGCCTCCAGCAGCTTCGAGTACTCCTGCTGAGAGACATACTGCGAAAGCGGCCCACCGCCGACGGGAGAGAGCATGTTCGCCAGCAGCAATTCATTGAACCAAGGAGTCTCGTAGCGCAGGGCGATGCGCTGCGGATCACGCAAGGAATGGAAGGCGTTCGCGAGGAAGAGATGCGCGGACGCATTCGTGAAATCACTGTCCACGGCCCGCACCGCCTCGCGTAGCGCCACGGCGTCCATGCCATTGTTGCGGTAGATGCTCGCCAGGTTCGCACTGCGCACCGCCCGATCCTGGTCGAGCAAGAACTCGCTGCGATACACGCGGCGGTTTTCATTCAGCTCGATGCTGCGCTGGAGATCGTCGATGGCCTCGTTGCTGCGGTTGTGCTGTTGTTTCTCGATGGCGCTGTAGAGCCACGGCGTCGGGTCATTCGGATCGAGCTGCTTCGCCAGTTCCAGATCCTTTTGCGCATCATCGGCGCGGCCTTCCACGCTCAGCGCCTTGCCGAGGTAGCTGTGATAGATCGACATCAGCGGCTCCACCGTCGAGGCTGTCTGAATATCCGCGCGACCTTCAGCGACGTGGCCTTGCTTGATCTTCGTCAGACCAAGCCCCAGCCAGCCATTCCCGAGGGCACCATCGAGCTGAGTCGCCGTTTCAAAAGCCGTTTGAGCCTCAGTGATGCGATTGCGCGCACTGAGCACGAAGCCGTGCAGAGCATGAGCCTGCGCATTGCGCGGCGTGAACTTTAAACCGTTCTCCAGCGCCTCCAAAGCCCGCGCAGCACGGCCAAAGGAAAACTCCAGCTCGCCCAGCCGCGTCCACGCATAGCCACTCTGCGGCGAAAGCTTCACCGCCAGCCGAGCCGCCTCGCGCGCAACCTCCAGGTTGTGGCGCGACTGCTGATAATAACTCTCCGCCATCGCCTCCGAGGCCGTTTGCATCGATTCGAGCGGCCAGTCCGCCATTTCCTCGTGTTTCACAGCCGAGACGAGTTTATCGAGCGCACGGCGAAAAGGGCTCGAAACCGGCATTTTGGCCAAAACAGGCCCCGTCTCGTCCAAACGGCCCACGGCGAGCAAGAGAGCCGCTTCGAGGGCCTTGGAGCTGCTCTTCGGCAATGCGAGCGCCGCGAGCAAATCCCCCTTCGAGTAGGCCTCCAAGGCCGTGGAAGCCTTCGAGACATCGCCTTGACCCATCGCCGCCTCCAGCTCCGCAGGATCGATCACTGCTGGATAATAAAGCGCCCATTGCAGGATGTTCTTCGCCTCAAGGACCGCCGTGCGCCTCGGTGCAGAGCCCGGAGCCGCCTCCGCTGCTTCTCCCGCGCAGATTTCGACACGCCCTTGTGCATTGCTCACCTCCACGCGGCCTTCCAACACCTGGTAAAACGTCTTCCCGCCCGGTCCCACACTCACAAACAATTGCGTGCCACGCAGAGCGCCGTTCGCCGCCGGCGTTTTGATGTCAATCTCCCCGCTCTTCTCGCGGCTGAAGATGAAAAGGGCGCCGCCGCCCAAATCGAGCTTTGGCTTGCTGTCGTCCAGCAGCGAAGGCGAAATCTCCACCGTAGTAAGCTGCTCCATGCGCATCGTGTAGAGTCCGGTCAGCTGAACGGTGGCGCGGCTCCTGCGCTGAGAATGCGATCCCGCACCGCCAACCGCAGCTCCGCTTGCGCCAACTCCCAATCACCGCCCCCCTTCGCCGCCTGCACCTGGTTCTCGATCGAGACCACGCGTGCTTGCTGAGCATGAGTGAAGCCGGCCAGCAACAGCGTACAAATCACAAGCCATCTTTGCGGGTGACGATTGAGGTTCAAACTAGAGTATCTCATGACGGGAGCTCCTGTCCAAGGGCGGATACCAGCCCTGAAGGTTTCTGTTTCACTACAGAAGCCCCTTTTTCTTGGCAACAAAAAAAATCTATTACGACCATCTCTGCCCGCAGTGCCTCATAAAAAAGGACACGGAGAGGGGAGAGACCGGGGTAGCAGGGTAGAGTCGATGCCTCATAAAAGAGGACACCGTGGGCGATGGAGCCACGACTGATGAAAGAAAACCGCGAAGACTATACCCGCGTTATGCGGGGGCGCTACGCCCGCCACACCGGAAAACCCGCCCGCGCGAAGCAGTTGGATGAGTATTACCAGACCACCGGGTAGGAACGGGAACACGCCAACAAAGCCCCGCTGCGCACGTCCTCCTTGAGTCGCTCACTGACAGCCGCGTGCAGCCCCTCGAAGCCTTTGCGCATGTCGCAAGGCTCCAGCGCCACGAACACTTTTAAACTACCGGTGAAGCTGAGCATGAGGTCGGATCAAGCGAGGGATTGGACAAGCCGCGCCACCAGCACAGCTTGCCGTTCATCGACCACTTTCACGGTCGCACCACCCGGCAGGCGCACGAGCAAAGCCGAGGCGGGTGCAGTCTGCGACGCCACCTCCACAAAGCGCACAGGCGGGTGGCCATTGGACTTCCCTGGGCCGCGCTTTTGCGTCAACCCATGGGATTGCAACCAGTTCCAGAACGTGTTCTTGGAGATGCCCGCCATTTTGGCAAAAGCGGAGGCAGAAAGCCCGCTGCGCCGAAACTCGGCAACAGCCTCCGCCCGTGCCTCAGCCGTACTGCGCACACGGCCGCTTGCGTCCCGTTTCAAAATCGTGAGTTGGTTGTCCATAACGTGGGACATCCCTGCTGCCCCACGTGCCCCTCTCCAAGCTCGATCCCATGGTCGTTACTGTGACGTTTACGGAAGGGTGCAGGAGTTCACCGACGGAAAGGCTTCGGAATCCATGCGCCGATGGAAGCGACGAAGCCGCGAGAGGTCAAGCCTTGGCTGCGGCGGGTCGTCGAGGCTGCAGGCGTTTGGCGGCGATGCCTCGCGTCATCACCGGGTTAAAGCAGTCCTTGTCTCCCAATCAGCTCATTTTAGGGCAACAGAATGAAGGCAACAGAATGGCTTTGAATCTCAACCTTCTGCTGCCCCCATTCTGTTGCCGTTTGCCGCCTGGTTTGCGGTCATGGGAGTTCGTCGCCTGGGTCTGGTGCCACGTTGGGAATCCGCGCCATGATGCGATCAAACTCCGCAAAGTCAGCCCTTGCCGCACGCTCACGAAGATAATCTATGGTGGCAAATGAGGAGAGTTTTTCTGCCGCCGCACAGACGAGAAACTGGTTCAATGAATAGCCATCCTTGGCTGTCAGTTCTTCGATGCCGTCGCGGAGTGAGTCGGGAATGTCGATGGAGAGCGTAGCCATAAATCAGGGTCGGATAAGTTTTAGCGCTTCGGCTGGCGTGACCGCTCGTATGCCAAGCGATTCACAGCCTCGAAAGTGGCGAAGATTGTTTGTGATGATGTAGGGCGTGCCAGCCGCAAGAGCCACCTCCAAAACCATGTCATCCCCAGGATCAATGAGGTAAGGACGCCATGAGAAATAGACCCTTTGCTGGACAGCCAAGGCACACAGGACATCGACGACGACCCCAACGCTCCACGCATCAAGCGCAGGCACCACCCCTGGTCGGGTGGCAACATCCTCATACTCCAGAGCCAAGGCGACCGACAAAGCGATCTTGATGCGCTTGGCTCGGATGGCTTGGAGCACGGCATAGCTTGCTCCCGCGCTGGAGCGCAAGGCAGAGATGAGAGTGCTGGTGTCAAAAACTGCATACATCTGGCGCGGACCATCAACGAAACTGGCAAGCCCACAACGAAATTGTTCGCTCCCGTGCTGGTGGACAACATCGCCAGAAAAGGTCACTTGGCGTAATTCAAATGGAAGTGGAAAAGCCGCATGAGATCAAGCCTTGGCTGCGGCGGGTCTTCGAGGCGGCGTGCCTCACGTCAGAGGATTGGGGTGAGCGTCCAATCAGCGCTACTGCAACAGGAAGGCAGCGACGATCTGCTTGGCTTCATCGGCATAGACGAAGCTGCCGCTGACTTGGAGGCCGTGATTGCCGCCGATGAGCTTGTAGTGGACGAATTGGCCGCTGCGGTAGGTGTATTTCACGAAGGGGGCCGAGTAACCGTTCGTGCCGGTGCCGGGGATGCCGTCGGCATCGGCCAGTTGCGGGCCGGTTTCACCCATGGCCTGGGCGAAGCGATAGATGCTCTCCTGGGCGGAGATGAAGGTGCCGATGGCGCTGGTCCCGCCGTTGTAGGGGATGAGGGGATCTGCCGTGCCGTTGAGGCTGATGATGCGACGGCGTTTGGCGGGCGCGATGGTCTGGTCGTAGGCATTGCTGCCTAATGCATTAAACCAAAAGGCGTTGTCGTGATACATCTTGGCGAGCATTTGGGAGACCTGGCAGCCTGCATTTTGAAAGGCGGCACCGTCGAGCTCAATGAGCAGGCGATTGACCATGCCGGAACCGTTGGAGATGCCGAAGATGGAGATTTTGCCCGCGTCCACATTGTCGTAGGTCTTCAGCAGCACGATGAGATCGCGGATGAAGGCGACATCGGGTGCCAGGGAGGCTTCGCCATCGACATTCCAACTGGTGAGGTAGCCATCCGGTGCCACGCGGATGGCGGTGCTGACATGCGGATTGAGCGCAGCGATGGTGCCAGCGCCCGTCCCGCCATTGCCATGAAGCAGGATGATGACGGGGTGCGGCCCGGCGCCTGCGGGAACCTGGACGACGGCCGTGCGAGCGTAGCCGCTCGGCTCCTGCAACCAGGTTTGCGTGATGCTGAGCGTGGTGTTGGCGAGGTTTCCATTCGGCGTGAGCACGGTCTTGGCGCGGTGAAAGTGCCTCGGCACGCTCGGGGCCTGGGTGAACTCGTCCGTGTAGGTGACAGAGCCACCAGTACCAGAAAGCGTGGCCATCGGCGTCCATGAAAGCAGATCGGTGGAGCTCTGGATCTCGTAGCTTTCGCCCGCGACGCTATCGAAGGTGAAAAACGGTTGGCCGCTGCCATTGAGGCCCGAATGAGTGATCTTCGCCGCCGCATTGGCACTGCCTCCAGTGCCTCCGCCGCCCGTGACGGTGAGGAGCAATTGATTGAGGATGAACCGCGAATCCAAGGCAGGCGCGGTGGTGGGCCCCGTGGCTGTGATTTTCACGCTGGTGAGATTTGGCACGGAGATGGCAAAGGACGTGGCCGTGAACGAGCCGCTGCTGACGGAGGTGGTGCCGTCGTAGATGGCATATTGCTTGGTCGTGGTGCCGCTCCCCGAACGAGCGCCGATGCCCGAAATCCGCAGCGACTGCCCGACGGCGAGGCCGGTGACATTGCTCAGGGTGAAAACCAGCGACTGATCATCATTGGCGATGAGATTGTTCAGGTTGTCCATTTCGAGATTGTTGGCACCACCAGCCACGCCGATGCCGTCGTTGTGACTTGCCACTGTCAGCACAGGCGTGGTGACACTCGTGGCCGTGATCGTGAGATCAAAGCTGATGCCCGCGCTGAGTCCGGTGACATTCGGATTGGCTGAACTCAACCCCGTGACGGAGCCAGAGATTTTGCCGGTGCCGAGACTGACGGTCGTCTGGGCTTGGAGCATGCTGGTGAGCAGGAGGAGTGAGAAAGCGAAGACTCTTGTCATGAATGGGTGATCGCGTGAAACAACGCTCATGGTCAGAGGTCGCGGCGAATGGAAAAATCAGTGCCTTTTCAGCATTGAAATCAGTGCGGAGCGCGGCCCAAACATAAAATGACGAAATCCAAATTTCCGAATGACGAATGCTCCAAGACGAAGGTGCGCGGTGTTTGGATTTTCCCAGGCAACGACTCATCGTCAGCCCTGCACTCATTCATGTTGGGTTGTTTCTTTATTTGATCTGGTAGCTCAGAATCCAAAAGTAGTCGGTTAGCAGAACCTCTGCCGTTGAAGCTGAGTTTGAGACCGCACTTAACAACTCACTTTCCGAAGGGAAATTCTTGAGGACTTCGTGGACACTGCCATCCGCCAAACGGCGTTGCTGAAACGAATCTCCATCTTCATTGGTCCGGGTAATGGGGGTGCTGCTTCCTTCAACGAAGCGATTATCGATGAACATCACCTTGGAGCCTCGTTGAAGCTTCTTGTGAAGTTCTTCGAGGAAGCCTGCGAGCCTGCTTCGCGGAATATGCGACCACCAAAATCCAGAGAAAGCCGCTGAGAACTGGCGCTTAAACGATGGCAGCGCATAAGCGTCGGCTTGGCAAAACTCGATGTTACAGGCTCCCCAGTCTTTGCCGCGTGCAATCTCCAACACCTCTGAACTGAGATCGCATGCCAAGACCGATCTTGCCCCCGCTGCGAAGGCTTCCGTCCAATAGGCAGTGCCACACGCAACTTCCAACACGTCGAGACCGCAAAATGCCGCACCCACGATTCCACGTATTCGCCGAAGATCTTCCTGACGTTCTGCCTTGGCATAGATCTGCTCATACTCGCTGGCCCTTCTTCCGTAGTAGCTGATCATGTCAGTAGGAAAGGTTTGTGAATCCATGCACCGATCGGAGCGGAAAAGCCGCCTGAGATCAAGCCTTGGCTGCGGCGGGTCGCCGAGGCGGCGGGCTCTGCGGGTTTTCTGAATCTGTGGGAAATCATAGGAGTCGCTCGACGAAGTGCCTACCGTGACTCGATGGTGCGAACGCCCTTCGTCATTCGGTTTTACTCATTCGACATTCCCCCATGATCACCCTCCTCCTCATCGACGATCACTTCGTCGTCCGCAGCGGCCTCGTGGCTTCGTTGGAGCTTGAGGACGATCTCCAGGTCGTCGGGGAATCGGATCGCGGGGAGGACGCTTCGAGGCTGTTTGCCGAAACGAAGCCCGATGTCGTGCTCATGGACCTCCAGCTCCCCGGCCTCAGCGGCATCGACGCCACCGCCGCGCTGCTGCGGGAGCATCCCCGCGCCCGCGTGCTCATTTTTTCCACCTTCGCCCGCGATGACGAGATCCACGCCGCCCTGAAGGCCGGTGCCCTCGGCTACCTGCAAAAATCCTCTTCCCGCGACGCCCTGCTCGCCGCCATCCGCACCGTCGCCAAAGGCGAGCGCTCCCTGCCCGCCGACATCGAAAAGCGCCTCCAAGACCGCCTTTCCGAGCCCGAGATCACCCCCCGCGAGCGCGAGATCCTCACCCTCGTCACCCGAGGCAACGCCAACAAAGAAATCGCCGCCACCCTCGGTATCTCCGAGGACACCGTGAAGCAGCACGTCAGCCGCATCCTCATGAAACTGAAGGTCAACGACCGCGCCCAAGCCACGGCGGAGGCCATTCGACGCGGCTTGGTGCAGGTGTAGAACGAGTTTCCCAACTCGTTTTACGTCGCCCCTCACGAAAGTGGGGGGCCAGGAATGCTGAAAGACGGGGCAAACAGCCGTTGGTAGGAACATGACGCGCTCCGTCCTTTTCAGCACCCTCTTTCTCACATCCGCCGCCTTCGCCCAAAACGACAGCAACGCGGGCAACGATGTTTCCGACAAGGCCACGCTCAAGCCAGTGATGCAGTGGCGTTTTGATGACCAAAAAGAACCCGGTCCGCGTGCGCCGACTTATCCCGGCTTTGCCAAGGAAAACACGGCCAGCCGTTTCGTCGGTGAAGGCAAAAAGGCACTCAAGATCGCGGACAGCGAGGAATTGCGCTTCGGTCTGAACGAAACGATCACGCTCGAAGCTTGGGTGAAGGCTCCTGGAGCCAGCGGCACGCCTTACATCATCGGGAAGGGACGACTCGGCACCAAGGAGTTTGGCCAAAACAATCAAAACTACGCGCTGCGCCTGCAAACAGGCAAAGGCGGGGCGCAGATCGGCTTCTTATTCCACAGCGCCAATGTTCCCGACAAAAAGGGTGACTGGCATCGATGGTGGTCGAAGGACACCATGCCGCTGCAAGGCTGGCACCACATCGCGGTGACGTACACCTTTGGACAACCGAAAAGCATCAAAGGCTTCATCGACGGCCAGCCCACCGACGGCACCTGGGACATGGGTGGCGCGACGGATCGCGGCCCTGTGACCGATGGCGACGCAGTCATGATCGGCAGTGGCTCCACCTTGGCCTCTTCGCATTCATTGAACGGCTGGCTGGATGAAGTGGCGATCTATCGCGGCCCCATCGACACCGAAGCGCTGAAGGCGAAGTATCAATTCGTCCCGCCTCCACCGCCGATCGCGAAAAAAGAAGTGCCCGCAGGCCGAGTGCTCGTGCAACTGGCCGAGGATGGCATGCCCGACTCGAATGCTTGGCCCAGCGAGCCGCCAAAGGTCGGCGAGACCTACACCGAGGACGTTTTTGGCTTCTTCGACGTGCCGCAG
>JBIKYB010000498.1:0-3156 GCA_044355475.1 Prosthecobacter sp. | reverse complement strand
ATCGTGAACCGCCTGTGGCAGCGCCTGATGGGCCGTGGGATTGTGCATCCGGTGGATTCGATGCATACGGAGCCGTGGAATGCCGATTTGCTCGACTATCTGGCCACCTACCTCGTGGAGAACGGATACGATTTAAAGAAGATGCTGGCCCACATCGCCACCTCGCAGGCGTATCAGTCGCACGCGCAGATCGTAACGAAGGAAACCGATGACCACGGCTACACCTATGCCGGACCGCGTACCAAAAGGCTCACGGCGGAGCAGTTCGTCGATGCCATCTGGCAGATCACCGGTGCCGCGCCGGCGAAGATGGATGCCAGCGTGCTGCGGGGCAAAGTCGATCCCGCTTTGGCGAAGCAGATCACCGTGAAGGGCCAGTGGATCTGGGGCGACAGCGCGAAGCCCGGTAGCACTCCGCCTTCAGGCGAAAGCATCACGCTGCGCAAGACGATCAAGCTCGACGCCGATCCTGCCAGTGCAAGCGCCGTGATCACCTGCGACAACGGCTTCACATTGTTCGTGAACAACAAGAAGATCAGCGCCGGAGACGACTGGAGCAGGCTCGCCGCAGTGCCGCTGCAAACCGCGCTGAAGAAGGGCGCGAACTCGATCATCGCCATCGCCAAAAACGCTGGCGACGGGCCGAACGCGGCCGGATTTTTCTTCGACGCCCGCATTCGCGACGCCACAGGCAAGGAAACACCGATCAGCAGTGATGCGTCCTGGGAATGGACTGCTCAAGCACCGGCTGGCGGCAAAGAAGGCAGGCTCGGAGCCTTTGAGGCGAAGGACTGGAAGCCCGTCACGGTCGTCACCGCTCTGCCGGTTTGGCAGAAGACCATCGACGCGCAGGCACCAGCCTTGCTTGCGCAAGGAGCTGCCGGCTCCAATCACATGATCCGCGCCTCCTTGATGAAGGCCGACTTCCTCATGCGCACGCTCGGACGTCCGAACCGCGATCAAATCGTCTCGACCCGTCCGAACGATCTCACCACGCTGGAAGCCATCGACCTCGCGAATGGGAGCATTTTGGCCGACGCGATCCAAAAAGGTGCCAAGCGCCTGATGGAGACAGCGAAGGGCGATGTCACCACACCGCTGTATCGCCATGCCTTGTGCCGCGACCCAACGAATGATGAACTCGCCACCGCGAGGGAAATCCTCGGCACAACGCCGACACAGCCATCCCTCGAAGACCTGCTTTGGGCCGTGTGCATGCTGCCAGAGTTTCAGTTGGTGAGGTGAGCTGTGGCTTAATACCCAGCCCGCCCGACCGAGGGCATGAAATCAATGATTGATTTCATGGGGTCAATACCCCACAATGATTAAGTCCCAAAGGAAAGTTAATAATCAGCACCTAGTCAGTGATGCGTCACCTCCACTTCATCCTTCTCGGCCTCGCAGTTTCGCTGCTCGCCTCATGCTCCTCTTCAGGTCTGTTCAGCGCAGGCAAGCTCGGTAAGGGGGCCTCACGAATCACCTCCGTTCGAACCACGGCTTACACCCATAGCGAGTCCGACCACATCATTTATGGAGCCAGGACTGCCGTAGGCTCCAATCTGAAATACGGCAATGTGCGCAGCGCAGCTGCTGACTGGTCCGTTTACCCGGTAGGCACCGTTTTCCAGATCGAAGGGCTGCCGTATGTTTATCAGGTGGATGATTACGGCTCGGCGCTGGTGGGCACGAACACCATCGACCTCTACAAGCCGGACAAGGCCACCATGAACGCCTGGGGCGTGCGCAACGTGAACATCCGGGTCATCAAGTGGGGTTCATTCTCAAAGAGCCTCACCATTCTGCGCCCGCGTACAGCTTATCCGCACATCCGCAAGATGGTGTCGCGCATCGAAAGAAGCTCGTAGTTCAGGACTATCGTGACGCGGCAGGAACGTGCAGAACATGTGCTGAAAAGGCTGCGTCAGCTCTACCCTGACCCGCCGGTTCCTTTGGATCACACCGATGCCTTTACCCTGCTGGTGGCGGTGCTTCTCTCCGCCCAATGCACCGATGTGCGGGTGAATCTAGTCACTCCGGCGCTGTTCAAGCTGGGAAACACCCCGGCAAAGCTGGCCGAGTTGCCGCTGGAAGACATCCTGGCCATCGTCCGCCCCTGCGGCCTGGGACCGCAAAAAGCCAAGGCCATCAAGGAACTCTCGGGCATCCTGTTAGCCGAGCATCAAGGCAAGGTGCCCGCGTCGCTCGAAGCGCTCGAACAACTGCCCGGAGTCGGCCATAAAACCGCCCAGGTGGTCATGGCGCAGGCGTTTGGCGTGCCGTCCTTCCCGGTGGACACGCACATCCACCGGCTGGCCCAGCGCTGGGGTCTGACCACGGGGAAATCCGTGCTGCAAACCGAGCGCGATCTGAAGCGGCTGTTCCCCACCGATTCCTGGAACAAGCTGCATCTCCAGATCATCTTTTACGGCCGAGAATACTGTTCTGCCCGTGGCTGTGACGGCACCGTCTGCGAACTCTGCCGCGAGTGCTTTCCCGAACGCCAAAAACCCAAACGGACCCGGAAGGGATAAAAAAAGCCCCCTGCGGAAACAGGGGGCTCTGGGTCTTGGAGCGGGAGAAAAAGGTTTACCAGCGCAGACGAAGCGTGGTGCGCAGGGCGCGCGTGGTATCGCCAAAGTCAGCGCCGATACCAATGTCAAACATCGGCAGCACACGGAAGTAGGTAGAGAGGTCAAGCACCTTGCTGTCATACTTGTCCGCGCTGCTGACCGTCACACCGGCCTGGACTTCCATGAAGTCGAACGGAGTGAAGCGCAGGGCTGGACGGACATAAATCGAACCATCGCTGAAGCTCACAGCAGTGTCTTTGGCTTTCAGGCTTGCGTAAATCAAACCCGCTTCCGCCACAAAGGTGAGGCGATTGTTGATCAATGTGGTGTGGAAACCAGCCCCAGCCTGGATGGTGGCGAAGTCGTAGTCTGCGTTCGCCGCGCCAGCCACTGTGCCACCGCCGGGGCCACTACCCCAAGTCGCACCGAACTTCAAATAAAGCGGATTGAACAAGGCCACGGTAAGAGCACCGCCGATGGTATGGGCACCGTCCAAGGTCTTATTCTTGGGATCGACATAACGGTAGAAGACTTCGAGGTTGTCAAAATTAACGATGCTCGGTCCCTGAGGGATGCCGTAGCCAGC
>JBIKYB010000499.1:0-3156 GCA_044355475.1 Prosthecobacter sp. | reverse complement strand
GCCCGAACTTCTACGAAGACGCCAAAAAAGCCGGCGACATGCTGCGCGAGCACCGCAGCCTGCAAAATCTGCTCACTCACTGGGACGCCTTTGAGAAAACGCAGGTCGAACTGGCCGAGAACCGCGTCATGGCCAAGTCCCAGGAGGACAAGGAATTTGCTGAGATGGCCGCCGCCGAGATTCCCATTCTCGAACAGCGCCTCGTCGATCTCGAAAAAGCCATCCAGGAGTCCATCCTACCGCCTGATCCGCTCGAAGGCCGCGATGTCATCCTCGAAATCCGTGCCGGCACCGGCGGTGATGAAGCCAGCCTCTTTGCCGCCGATCTGCTGCGCATGTACAGTCGTTTTGCCGAAACCAAGGGCTGGAAGATCGAGCAGCTCGACTCCAGCCCCTCCGAAGTCGGTGGGTTTAAGGAAGTCATCGTCAAAATCAGCGGAGATGACGTGTACCGCGTCATGAAATACGAAAGCGGCGTCCACCGCGTGCAGCGCGTGCCCGCCACCGAGGCCCAGGGCCGCATCCACACCTCCGCCGCCACCGTCGCCGTCCTGCCCGAGGCCGAGGAGGTCGATTTCGAGCTCAAATCCGACGAGGTCCGCATCGAAGTCTGCCGCTCCTCCGGCGCTGGCGGCCAGGGCGTAAACACCACCGACTCCGCCGTGCAGGTGCTCCACATCCCCACCGGAACCATCGTCCGCTGCCAGGACGGCCGCAGCCAGATCAAGAACAAGGAAAAAGCCCTCAGCATCCTGCGCTCACGCCTGCTCGAAAAGAAGCAGCAGGAAGAAGCCGCCAAATACTCCGCCAACCGCAAGAGCCTCATCGGCGGCGGCGGTCGCGAGGAAAAGATCCGCACCTACAACTACCCGCAGAACCGCGTCACCGACCACCGCATCGAGCTGACTCTCTACAACCTCGACCAGTTCGTCGAAGGCCGCATCACCGACATGCTCCAGGCCCTCCTCGCCAGCGACCTGAAGGAACGACTGGCTGAAGCGGGGCTGAATTGAACTGGAGCGCTCACAAGAACAGCTAGCGTTCAAGCGCTGGCACCCCTACCAGCGGGAGAGATCGTCCAAAAGGCAGGTAAGGTTGGAGTGACAGAAAGCAGCCAACCAAACACCGAGCTGGCAGAGGGCCAGCCGCGCCTCATTCACCGTCTTGATTTCATTCGGGGACAGGAATCGGAGTGCAGATCTCAATCAGATTGCCGAAGAGGTCTCGGACATAGGAAACCGTCTGTCCCCAAGGTTTCAAGGTCGGAGGAGTTGCCGGGAGAGCACCCGCAGACACTGCACGGTCATACGCGGCGGCAACATCATCAGTGCTGAAAGCTAGTTCAAACGCAGCGGGCCGGTGTTGGAGATCAGATGGAGTAACGCCACCTTGGATGTTGGAGTCAGCCAAGCTCAAGCTCGCAAAAGAAAGGGTAGTGCTGCCAGTCTGTAGCTCGGCGTAGTCACCGCACTCATGCGCAAACCCTGAGACGAGTCCAAAGGCGGTTTCGTAAAACTTGATCGCTTGAGCGACGTCTGGGACATAAAGAATGGTGTATGCGAACTTCATCATAAAGGTGAGGCATTGTCTTTGGGCGAACGCTTTGGATCAGGCGACGGCGAGCGCAAGACGTTGCTGGCACGACAGATAGCCTTCGAGCCTCCTGCCTGGATCCGTTTTCGCCTTGGTTGCGGTGAGTGCTTTCACAGCTCGGAATCGAGTGTCTGAAGAGAATCCAGTATTTCCGCCTCTTCTGTCTTGTCACCAAATTCGCGAGCCAAAACCAAAGCATCAGCAAAGAGCTTCCGTTTCAAGTCGATGTCATCAACATAGTCAGCACGGGTGGCGATGATCGCGGGCTGGCGGCCAAAACCTCGCTCAAGAGCGTCAAGGACGTCGAACATCGCAGCCCTGTGAGATTCGACCAACACATCGTCGTCCATCATGGAAGCATTCGCAATGTCACAGGCCTTCTGATGAACTTCAGCCCATGCTTCCACTGTGATTGCTTTCATGCTCGACAATGAACTCCTTGTTGGTTGGCCGAATGTTTTTTATCCACACTTAACTGTGGATGATTCAGATTCCCCCACAGTTTTTCTGATACCCATTCGGGCAAGCGAAGGCCGGACAGGCGTGAGGAGTGTCTGAGAATGAGAGGAGATGTCAAGATGATGCCATTCTTCTGCCCCCATTCTCCTGCCTATCCTGCCTTGGAATCTCAAGAGGGTGGCAGAACGGAACGAAGGGATCATTGGCAGGAGCGTGCGGGCAGGAGAATGATCCCATTTTTTGCCACCCATGTTTTTGCCAGCCCAAACGACTGAGTCGGTCATGAAGAGGCCTGCGGACGAGGGCGTCCGCGCTCCGTGCGGCACCTGACGATAGGCAGGAGAATGAGGGCAGGAGAATCCTGACCTGGAAACTGAGAACCTCACCGCCGCAGCGCATTGATCAGCTCATCGAGCTTGTCCGCGATCTGCTGCATCTCACTCTGCGTCGGCGGATCGCTCACCGCCATCCCCAGCGTGCCCACCCCGTTGCTGTTGCTGCTGGTGGTGGCGATGGCATCCGCCAGTTGCTGGAACGAGACCTCTCCTGGCGCTCCGTCGTTGCCGTCATTGCCGTCGTTCCCACGCGGAATGCCGTAGCTGAAATGCACCTGGCTGCCGTCAAAGGCCACCTCCACCGTCGCGTTCTCTCCGGGCTCCAGCGTCGTCACCCCATCCACCACGGCTTGCGCAAAGGGCGGGCCCTGGGCACCATCGTTGCCGGGTGGGCCTTGGGAACCATCGCTACCGGGCGGTCCTTGGGCACCGTCCGCACCGTTGCTGCCGTCGTTCCCACGCGGGATGCCGAAGGTGAAATGCACGTTCGAGCCGTCGAAGTTCACCGCCACCGTCGCGTTTTCCCACGGGTCCAGTGTGTTCACCGCATCCACCACCGCCTGCGCAAAGGGCGGGCCGTCCGCGCCATTGCCGCCCTCCGGGCCTTGAGGGATGCCGAAGGTCAGATGCACCGTGTTGCCATCGAAGCTCGACTCCACCGTGGCCTGCTCACCCGCAGGCAGCGTGTTCACCGCATCCACCACCGCCTGCGCAAAGGGCGGGCCGTCCGCGCCATTGCTGCCATCCGCCCCTGCTGGAATGCCAAAGG
>JBIKYB010000496.1:0-3182 GCA_044355475.1 Prosthecobacter sp. | reverse complement strand
CAATCCGCGCTCCTTGACAGATCACACCCCTCTCGCCTGTTCTGTCTCTTCATGAAATTTCGTGCGCGGCTCGCGTTCCTCGTTCTCGCAACCACACTCGCCGCTCAAAAGGCCGAGACACCCGCCAAGCCCTCGCCGTGGGGCGACTTCGTGGAGAAAGATTTCCCCTTCTTCAGCAGCGTGCTGGATGCCCGCGATGTCGGTGAAGGCTTTCCGAAGGACAATCTCACGCCGCGCGGCCTCATCCTGAACCTCGGCCACAACCTCTGGGCCTGCTTCGACACCGACCTCCTCCGCATCGCCTGCATCTGGGAAGGCGAGGAGGGCAAACCACCCGTCACACCCGAAGCACTCGCCCCCGGCTCGTATCACATCGCCGGACAGAAGACGAAGGACGGTCAGGACTTTCTTCCGAAGCCGGTGGGCAAAGTTTTCCTGACGAGCCCGTTGTGCCCTTCATGGCAATTGGGGAATCAAGTGGATCTTGGCGATCCTCGCACACAAGCGCCGAGTCCTGAAGAAGTCGGACGCGGACCACTTGAGGCAGCCAAGGGCCGCTTGGCTGGCATACGGCTTATCGACGATATCGTGGTCATCGACATCGAGATTGGTGGGATGCGGATTCACCAAGCACTGGCTCAGGTCAATTCTCAAGGCGACACACGCCGGGTTAGGATTGAATACTGGATCGAGAATCCGGTTCCTCAAGAAGCACTGGGGAGCCTGTTCCAAGTCATTGGGTTTCAGACTCAAGAAAACCGCAAATCATCAATCGAAAGCAATCAGCAGGGTTTTGCAGCCTCCAAAGACGACGGTTGCCTGATTGGGCGAGTGCCGGTGCCAAATGACAACAAAGCCCTCAGCCATGCTGCCGTCGGTGGCAGCGTAATGATGGTATTCCAGGGCAAATCTACTGTCGCAGGTGCGGCCTACTCAAGCCCTGCTAGTGTCGAACTCATTCAGAAAGCTGTGCGCAACACTACGTCAGATGGAGTGAAAGAATCCAGTCTCTGGCCTGATTTTATCATCACCAAGGCCGCGCTCTCTCCCAAGGCCGATGCTTACGCCATCGACGACATCCCCTTGCCCTTCGACAATCCATGGAAGCGCAACGTGCGGCTCGCGGACATCGCGTTTCTCAATGACCAGGGTGATGCGGCAGGCGTGACATTCGATGGCGATGTGTGGCTGATCTCGGGCCTGAAGGGCGATTTGGAGAAGGTGACGTGGAAGCGTTTTGCGAGTGGCTTGCATGAGCCAATGAGCATTGTGGCGAGGAAGGGAGAACTCTTTGTCTTTGATCGCAACGGCATCTGGAAGCTGGTGGACACGAACAATGACCGCGAATGCGACCGCTATGAGATGTTCTGCAACCTCTTCGCGCAGACGGCGGAGACACGGGAGTTTCCGAATTCGATGAAGCTGGGGCCGCAGGGCGAGCTGTACATCTCCAAAGGCGGCCAGGAAGGCACGACGCGTGGCAAGCACAACGGCACCGTGATCAAGGTGGCGGCGGATGGGAAGAAGATTGAAGTGATCGGTTATGGGTTGCGACAGCCGTTCATCGGCGTGCATCCGCAGACGGGTCTGGTCACGGCGAGCGATCAACAGGGCAACTACGTGCCGTCCACGCCGCTGCACATCATCCGCGACCATCACTTCTACGGCCATCTGCCGACGATTGCGCCGAAGGAGCAGTATCCCGAGACGATCACCGAGCCGCTGACGTGGCTGCCGCATCCGGTGAACCCCAGCGGCGTGACGCAAACGTGGCTCGTGCGCGCGAAGATGGGTCCGGTGAATGATGAGCTGATTCACATCGGCTACAACCGGCCCGAACTCTTCCGCGTGCTCATGAACTCACGCTTTGCGAAGCCGCAGGCGGCGGTGGTGAGCTTTTCCCGCGACTTTGACTTCCCCACGCTCAACGCGACCGTGAATCCGGCGGACGGACAGCTTTACGTCACCGGTTTCCAGGTCTGGGGCACCGTGGTGAAGAAGATCAGCGGTCTGGCCTGCGTGCGCTACACCGACAAGCCCCGCGTGCTGCTCAAAGAAGTGACGTCAACAGACAAGGGGCTGCTGCTGCGCTTCAACGCGAAGCTGGATGCCAAACTAGCCACCGACCCAAGCAGCTACAGCGCCGAACGCTGGAACTACAAGCGCACCTTCGAATACGGCTCGCCGCATTTGAAGCTGGATGGCAGCACCGGCCAGGAATTCATGACCGCCAGCAGCGCCTACCTCAGCACAGACAGCATGAGTGTTCTGGTCGGTTTTCCCGACATGAAAAGCTGCCATCAGATGCGCATCGGCTGGGGATTGAAAAGCAGCGACGGCCAGCCCGCGCAAAACACCGCCTACTTCACGCCCTGGGAGATCATGAAGTTCGATGCGGCCAAAGAGGGCTTCGAGGCCGGCTTGAAGGTCGATCTCACCCCACGTCAGGCTCTGGCGACCACGCAAACGAAGCCGACGGCGGCGGAAGGCGAGCGCATGTATCAAATGTTCGGCTGCATGGCCTGCCACAGCACCGACGGCACGCTCGTCGGCAAGGTGGGACCCAGTTGGAAGGGTCTGTTCGGCAGCGAGCGTGACATCGCCAAAGGCCAGAAGGGCAAGTTCAAGGCCGATGAAGCCTATTTGCGCGAATCCATCACCAATCCAAGCGCCAAAGTCGTGAAAGGCTTCGAGAAGTTCGACACTGGCATGCCCATTTATGCGGGCATCCTCAACGAATCGCAGATCGAAAGCCTGATTCTGTACATCAAGAGTTTGAAGTAGTCGGGCCATTCCTGGCCCGTTTCTGCCTCGAAGGGGCATGAATGCCCCTTTTACTCAGTTCATGCTCCTTAGCGCCTCGCGGATGAGTTTGTCCGCAGTATCGAGTTCGGACTGCTTTGCCAGCTCGTTCACAGCCTTGATAGCCTCGCTCTGCTTGTAGCCGAGGGCGATCAGCCCGAGCACGGCATCGCTTTGAGCCTCCTGCTTCGGATCGTGCGTGCCTTTGGCGGTTTGTGCGGCCTGCCAGGCAGTCACGACACCGACCTTGTCCTTCAACTCCAGAACGATGCGCTCGGCGGTCTTGCCACCCACGCCTTTGATGCGAGAGAGCGCCTTCACGTCTCCAGCAATGACCGCATCTTTAAATGCAGCCACCGGCAGGCCGCTGAGCACGCTGA
>JBIKYB010000211.1:0-8870 GCA_044355475.1 Prosthecobacter sp. | reverse complement strand
GTCAGCGGAGCGCACGGCTGGATCACGCGCGGTCACGGCCAATTGCAGACGAACCTCAATGAACCGCCTCGTCGCCAGACAGCGCAGCAACATGGAGAGGTCCGAAGCCGCCGCAGCCGACTCCAGGCCGTCTAGTCCTGCGCAGAGCTGGGCCGCACCGGATGCGAGCTTTTCCAAATCTGCCTCGGAAGGGCGGCGCTCTACCAGACGCTTCAAATAATCATCCAACGAGGCGGGCACATGCGGATCGTTTCCCGTCGCCTCATTGAACAAGCGCATGGTGTCGAGATTTGCGATGACATAACGCGCCCGCAAATGACCGGCGTCCCGTCTCAACGCCTCACGGGCGGCACGCTCCGACTCCTGTAATCCGTCCCGCGTGGCGAACAACGCGTCCGCAAGCATGGCGTGCGCTCCCGCATCCTCCGGCTGGCTCGTCACGGCCTCGCGGCATGCCAGGAGCAGCGCATCACGATGCCGTGCGCTGTCCTCTTTCATGCCCAGATCATCTGTCAGCTCCCAAAGCCGGAACAGCGCCTCCCTCGAGGGCTTGGAGGCTTGCAGCTCAAGCACTTTCTGCCGACGTGTCGCAGGCTGATTGTCAAACTCGTAGCCACTCAGCCTGCGGCTGATCTCCGCGCCGCCGAACCGGACAGCAACCGGCGCTGACCGCATCTCCTCCGCGAGTTTTTCCCGGGTGGTCACAGTCTTCGGGGGAGCAGGCTCATGATCGAGGAGTTCCTCGACGCGTTCCGCCAGACCGTGCGCATCCTCATGTTCCCTGCCAAATTGGTTTCCGATCTTCACAGCCGCATCACGAATGACCTGCTTTACCTCGCCAATGTCAGGCTTGGCCGACTCAGCCACCTGGGAAATACTGTGCGGCACCAAAAAGCCGGTGAGGCCGGCAACTGCCAATAGTGAGAGTTTCCTCGTCTTCATGGCTCCTATTCTGCCAGCGGCGAGTCTTTGATGGCAATGATTAAGTTGCTTGCCGCATCCGCCCCGCGCGATGGACTTTCCTGCCGATCTGCCTCCCAACGGCAAGATCAGCCCTCACTTGTCGTACTTGCCCGTGTTATTGCCTTTTCAACACGCACCCTACGCACACCATGTTCCGCATTCCTGGAGTTCCCGGTAAAGACCTTTGTGACAACCATCTCGGCAGTACGCGCCGTGACATTCTCCGCGTCGGTGGTGCGGGAATCATGGGGCTCACGCTCAACAACGTCCTTCGCGGTCAAGCCATGGCCAACACCTCGCCAAATGCAGGCCGCGCAGGCTGGGGCAAGGCGAAGCATGTGCTCATGATCTACCTCCAGGGCGGCCCCTCGCATCTCGATCTCTGGGACCCCAAGGAAAACGTGCCGGACAAAGTGCGCTCCGCTTTCAAGACCATCCCGACCAAGGTGCCCGGCAAGCACTTCACCGAGATCCTCCCCGGCCTCGCGAAGGTGAACGACAAGTTCACCATGATCAATTCGATGAGCTACACGCCGAACGGGCTCTTCAATCACACCGCCGCGATCTACCAGATCATGACCGGCTACACGACGGACAAGGTAAGCCCCTCCGGCCAGCTTGAGCCACCGAACGCCAAGGACTTCCCGAACTTCGGCTCCAACATCATCCGCCTCAAGCCGCCTACCGAGCCCATGCTGCCCTTCGTGCAGCTCCCGCGTCCGCTCCAGGAATCCAACGTCGTCGGCAAAGGCGGCGGCGCGGGTTTCCTCGGCAAAGCCTACGATCCTTACACGCTCTTTCCCGATGGCGACGACCTCGACATGGGCAAGATGGACCGCATCAAGATCGACGACCTGCAACTGCGCCCCGACCTCTTCAGCGTGCGTCTTGAGCGTCGTGCGAAACTCCGTGACGCCATCAACGACCAGATGCCGACCATTGAGGCCGCCACGAAGGATCTCAGCCTCGACAGCTATTACAGCCAGGCTTTGAACCTCATCAGCAGTGGCCGCGCCCGCGACGCCTTCGCCCTCGACCGTGAGCCGGAAAAGCTCCGCGACCGCTATGGCCGCAACACCTTTGGTCAAAGCTGCCTCCTCGCCCGTCGCCTGCTCGAAGCCGGCACTCGCGTTGTTGAAGTCATCTGGCCCAAGGTCGCCAACTCGGACAATCACTCCTGGGACCATCACGTCGGACTCACCGAGCGCATGAAGAACAAATCCGGCCCCATGCTCGACCAGGGTCTCAGCGCTTTGTTTGACGATCTCGACGCCAGCGGCCTGCTCGACGAAACACTCGTCGTCGCCCTCGGCGAATTCGGTCGCAGCCCAGAAAAAGGCGTCTCCACGTCCGGCAATGGCAACAGCGCCGATGGTCGTGACCACTGGCCTTACTGCTACACCGCCGTCATCGGTGGAGCGGGCATCAAGCGCGGTTACGTTCACGGCAAATCCGACAAAACCGGCTCTGCACCGACCGAAGACGCCGTGCATCCGATGGAACTGCTCGCCACCATCTACCACAGCGTCGGCATCGACCCTGAGACCATCGTTTACAATCACCTCAACCAGCCGCGTGAGCTGGTGAAGGCCAAGCCGGTGACGAAGCTGTTTGCTTGAACTAATCGCGACCCAAGAGGCAGGACGAAAGTCCTGCCTCTTTTTTTGTTATTCGGCCCGCTGCGGCACCTTCACGAGCAGGCGTGTGTCGTAGCCTTGCTGCGCCATCCGCTCCAGGATGCCGCGATACGTTGCCTCATCGAGTACAGGCTTGCGGCTGAGCACCCAGGCCAGTTTGCGGTTGGGATAGCCGATCACGCTCCACTGGTAGTCCGGGTCGAGGTCGATGATGAGATACGGCACCCGCAGCGGCCAGACAAACTGCACGCGCCATTCGGCGTTAGTGCTCTTGTTGTGGACCCAGGCCACGCCTTTCCACTGCTCCAGCGGTGCGTCGAGGCTGCCACGTCGGAATAGGAAGATGTTGTCCATTTTGCCATCCGGGCGCAGCGCATAGCGGTCCAGCGTGCCGACCTTGCCCTTTTCCAACGAGTAGGGAATGTGGGCAAAGACGAACCAATCTCCCACATAGCGGTTGAGATCGACCTGAGGCACGGTTTGCAACGGAGCGGGTTTCATGGAGGTGCAGGAGGCGAGGCTGAGCAGCGATAGCAGCAGGAGGCCGAGGGTGGATGATCGAGTGCGCATGCTTGATGAACGAATCCTGAAGGCGCATGGGCACGAAATCAGACGTATCATTCTCACATGCCTGCCATACCCACGCTCGAATCTCGTCTAGCCGTCTGTACGCGGCCTTCACGTCCGCATGTGCTACTGCAGCGTTGGGAGAAGCTGGCCTTCCTGCACTGGCGCTGGGACGCGGCAGACATCCAGCGCACGCTGCCGCCGGGATTGTTTGTGGACACGTTTCAAGGCGATGCCTGGCTCGCCATCGTGCCGTTTTACATGCGCGGCATTCGCCCGCGCTTCTGCCCACCCGTGCCGGGCATCAGTGACTTCCTCGAACTCAACGTGCGCACCTATGTGCATGACGAACAGGGCCGCCCCGGCGTGTGGTTTTACTCGCTGGACTGCGATCAGCCGCTCGCTGTCTGGACCGCACGCAGGCTTTTCCATCTACCGTATCAACACGCTCGCATGCAGGCACCGATGACAGACGGCTGGATCGACTACACCTGCCAGCGTCGCGGAGAACCCGCACAGTCGCGCTTGCGCTATCAACTCTCTGCGGAAACACACACGGCCGCACCCGGCACGCTCGAATTTTTCCTCGCAGAGCGCTACCTGCTCTTCTCGCCAAGCCCGCGTGGCATCCGCTGCGGCCAGGTGCATCACGTTCCTTATCCACTCGCGGAGGCGAAGTTGGATGCCTGGGACGCGAAGCCGCTGCTTCAGGCGGGTTTCAGCGATCCCCAGCGTCCGCCCGACCACGTCATCGGCTCTCCTGGCGTGGCGGTGCGCGTGTATCCGCTCACGGCATGATCTTTGGAACAAACCCGTGCCTCGCGCACGTTGAAGGGTGCTCCCGCCATGAAACTTGCACTTCTCTCGTTCCTGCTCGCCGCGTCTCTTCACGCGCAAACTCCCGCACCCGCCGCCAAACCGGTGCCCGAGCCCAAACACGCCCCCACCATCGCGAATGTGGCCTACGGCACGCATGAGCGACAGGTGCTCGATTTTTACAAAGCCGAGTCTGCGAAGCCTACGCCGCTGCTGTTCTTCATCCACGGCGGGGGCTGGGTGAATGGGGACAAAGCGGGCATCAATGCAGGCGACCTCGAAGCCTGCCTCGCGGCTGGCATCTCCGTCGCTTCGATCAATTACCGCTACTCCTGGCAGGCGCAGCTCGCGGGTGTCATGCCGCCCGTGCAGTGGCCGCTGGAGGATGCCGCGCGTGCCTTGCAGTTCATGCGCAGCAAGGCGGGTGAGTGGAACATCGACAAGCAGCGCATCGGTGCCAGCGGCGGCTCCGCAGGCGCGTGCAGCAGCCTCTATCTCGCCTTTCACGACGACATGGCCGACCCGAAGAGCAGCGATCCCATCGCCCGCGAATCCACGCGTCTCTGGTGCGCGGCGGTGGGAGGAGCACAGACCTCGCTCGATCCCAAACAGCTCATCGAATGGACGCCGAACAGCCGTTACGGCGGCCACGCCTTCGGTTTCATGGACCCGAACGACCGCAAAACCCGTGACACACGTTTCGCCGAATTCCTGGAGAAGCGCGAGTCCGTGCTGAAGTGGATCAAGAAGTATTCACCCTACGAGTTCGTCAGCAAAGACGATCCGCCCGTCTATCTCTTTTACTCATCAGTCCCCGCAATCGGTCAGCCGCAGAAAGATCCCACCCACACCGCCAACTACGGCGTCAAACTCCAGGAGCACTGCCAGGCCATCGGTACCGAGTGCGAACTCGTCTATCCCACTGCTCCGAATGTGAAGCACAAGACGATCTCGGAGTTTTTGATCGCAATGCTGAAGAAGTAACGATTTTGTTCGGCTGACACCGCAGACATTCTTTATGAAGGCGCTTTTCATCGTTGCATCTGTCACCATGCTGGTTGCTGCCATGGTCGCTGATGGCAATGCAGGATTGTTGCCACAGGAAGTGAAGGCATTGTCGCAGAACGGCGCTCACCGGCTGTGCCTGAAGAGCGTGGAACAGGTGAAGTCGCCTTGGGACGACAAGATTCACGCACTGACGCTGACCTTCAGACTGGAGTATCGCCATCACGAATATCAATTCGTCGGATGGCGGCCGGAGAACATGTTTCTCGAAGGCGTGGAACCGTTGGATGAGGTCATCCTGCCTTCAGGTAAAAACGTTGCCGCCAACAAGCACTCGGCATGGACCGACGAAGGATCTTCCGAGGCGGTCATTCATACTTTGGAAGTCGGAGAAGAGCAGAAACATCTGCGCAAGCTCAAGCTGACCCTGACACTGGTCAAAGTCACCGAATGGCAGCAGCTCGAGTTCAAAGACTTGAGGCTGGGGAAAAGCGAGACACTTCACTGCGGGCCGTTCGAGATGGATTGCACCGGTGAGACGGAGCGATTTTGTGTCAGCGTAGGTTCGCGTTCAGAATTCGGCCAGGAGCATGAGAGCTATCGAAAGATAATGCCGCTAAGATTCCTCAGTCATCGATATGCGATCAATCATGTCCGAATCACGGACTTGAAGGGGCTGACGCCGACTTCTTGCACCAAGCTGGGCACCGGAGGGTCAACGAGCGGGTATTTCTCGTTTCTGAAGCCGATGAATCTGGAAAACAATCCGACTAACGATGGAACGCGGCTTAAGTCAGGCGAGGGGAAGGCTGCGGAACCCGTCGCCTATCCGGTCACGCTGCAATTGAGGCTGCCTACAAAATACGAAACGGAGCACGTCGCGTTTGAGTTCGAGAACGTGGAGCTACATCTGCTAGAAAAACCGAGAAAGCAGTGAATTCGGGACTCTAAGGAGCGTTTTACCCGCCTCCATGAAACTCACCCTTTCCCTCCTCCTGCTCACCAGCATCTCCTTCGCCGCCGACACACCGGCGAAGAAGGCTGAAGCACCCGCCAAGAAGGCTCCGGCCAAGAAAGTCTATCCGAAGAATCCGCCGAAGACGGTGGCTGATTTCAAGTATGGGCCGCATGAGCGAAACGTGCTCGATTTCTGGCAGGCGAAGTCGGACAAGCCCACGCCGTTGCTGTTTTTCATCCATGGCGGCGGTTGGATGGGCGGAGACAAGGCGGGGATCGCCGTGGAACCGTTTTTGAAGGAGGGCATCTCCGTCGTTTCGATCAACTACCGCTACATCTCGCAGGCGCAGGAGGTGGAGCCGCCGGTGAAGGCTCCGCTGCATGATGCGGCGCTCGCCTTGCAGACCGTGCGCAGCAAGGCGGCGGAGTGGAACATCGACAAAGCGCGCATCGGTGCCAGCGGCGGCTCCGCAGGCGCGTGTTCAAGTCTATGGCTGGCCTTCCATCCCGACATGGCCGATCCGAAAAGCAGCGATTCCATTGCGCGTGAATCGACGCGGCTCTTCTGTGCGGCGGTGAATGGAGCACAGACCACGCTGGACCCGCAGCAGATGAAGGAATGGACGCCGAACAGCTCCTACGGCGGACATGCCTTCCTTCCTGGTAAGGAACGCCCGAAATTCGACGCCTTCCTGGCCGAACGCGAGAAAATCCTGCCCTGGATCGCCGAGTACTCGCCCTATGCGCTTGTTTCGTCGGATGACCCGCCGGTTTACCTCTCCTTTGGCGCTCCGCCTGCTATGGGACAGGTGCAAAAGGATCCGACACACACCGCGAACTTTGGCGTGAAGCTACAGGAGCACTGCAAGGCCAACGGTGTGGCCTGTGAGCTGTTTTATCCGGGTGTGACCGACGTGAAGGCCAAATCAACGACGGAATACCTGATCTCGAAGCTCAAGGAGTAAGCATCACAATCTTCTGAAAACAGGCTGCGGAGAGTGAACTACCTCCGCAGCTTTTTCTTCAAGCGCATCCACGTCGGCACGTCGAGATCCTCACCCTGCACGATGGAAGGTTCGGTGTCCTTGAAGCGGCCGCGATCTTCCTCGCCTAGGCTGAAGGTCTGCTGCGGATCGCTGGCAGGCTTGCGGGCGACGATGGTGGTGGCGTGAATCGTCGTGACTGCAGGCGGGGGCGTGTTGTCGAAGGAGATCAATTCATCCTGCGGCGGAGCAGACTCTGTTTGCAGCGTCACACTGCGGGCGACGACAGAGGCTAGAGTGGATTCCTTGGCACGGGCGGCCTCGGCAAGTTCTCTTGCCACCGGAGTGCGCACGGGAATGCGGGCGGTTTCAGGTGCGGGTGCGATTTCAGCCGGTGCGGGCTGCTCAGCCTCAAACTCTGCATCATCCAAAAATGTCGGCTCTTCTTCTTCGATGAAAGGCTCTGGTTCCGGTTCTTGGATGCTTTCGACGACTTCCACGGCAGGGAGGTGCGCAGGGGCAGTGATCTCCTCGGACTTGAAAAGCAAGTCGGCGACCAGCTCTGCATGCATCGGCGACGGTGCGACGGCTTTTTTACCGGGACAATTATGTCCAAAGAGGGCATTGAAATTCGAGGTTGTGAGTCCCCCCCCGAGACATGGGTGGCAGGCTTCAGCGAGTCGGTCAGACGGATGCGCACGGGGGATTGAGCGCCTCCTTTTGAGCGCCCTGCGACCTCTATGCAGCAAATAAAACGCACTTCATGAGTTGACTTCGGAGCGGCTCAAAATTTTTGTTTTTATGCCCCTACCTCCAGTCCGCATCTGTCTTCTCGTGTTTTTTCAACCCCGCCCTTGATCTCCTCCCCGGCTGTTTGCATCAGGGTCATTGCCCGCGTTGTCCGATTCCGCCTGGCTGCGCCTCGGTTTCCAGCGCTGTCTCACGCTGCAGTCCAGTGGCAGGGGCTTTCCCCAGCCGATGAGGCCAGGCTGGCAGGTGACGACTTTGACAAAGACCCCGTTTCGCATCCAAGCATGGCAGACGAGCGTTTCGATGGCGGTGATTTTTATGAGTAAGGCTGTTTGGAAGTTCACTGTTCTCAGTTCGCGGTTTGGATGTGATCTGCTATCGATTCGATGAGTTGTTCATGGCTCCCCGCTGCGACGACGGCGATGGTTTCTTGGTAAATGCCGGTGTCGTAAAGCTCACGGGGTGGGAGATACGAGGCACCCCAGTCGGCGGCGATGGTGGCGATGAGGATGATTTTGTCGGGGAAGCGGCGGCGGAGTTCGGTTTGGAGGAGGGAGTAGCTTTCGCCTTGGACGCCGAGCCAGATGGCATCACCGAGATGCCAGAGGACGACTTGGAGAGGGTAAGTTTCGCCGCGTGGGAGCTGGTGGAGGCGATGGAGGAGACGGGTTTTACGCTCGGCCAGGGCTCGGCAGTCGGCTGCGTGGGTTTCATCGCCTGCGGCGCGGGCGGCGGCTTCGTCGGCTTTGAATTGATCCAGCTCGACCTGGGTTTGCTCGAGTGTGGGCTGGCCGGGACGATAGCGCAGCGGCTCCTGCCAGCGCTGGAGCTTCCACGCGGCTTTATCGGCGAGATCGATGCTTTGATGTTTCCACGAGCCTAGCGTGGCACCTGAGACGACGGGGCCGGCATACACAAAGGTCGTCCCTGCGGCGGGAAGGGCGGTGAGGGCCGATAAAGCAGCGTAACCGAGTTCGCGGCCGTTTCGATCCGCCACTGCGGTGTCGCCGACAAAGCCTTCGCGCGGGCCGAGTTCGCCGCTGGCACCTTGGAGGAACAAACACGGAGCGCCGGTGTCGCGTTCGACGAGTTCGCGCATGGCACCGATGTAGTCGGGGCTGATGAGCGTGTTTTCCCACGCGAGCGTGGTGGGATGGCAGGCGTAGTTCACGATGCTGGCGAGCCTTTGGCC
>JBIKYB010000580.1:0-2500 GCA_044355475.1 Prosthecobacter sp. | reverse complement strand
AGGCACGCCGGGATTGTGGCCGCAGACGAACTGCTTTCCGTCCCAAAAATCGCGATGCGTGGCCAGCGAGCACCGGCCACGGCCATAAACGATGCCCGCAGGCTGAAGCGAGGCGATGGCATCGCGGATCAAAGCGCCTGCTTTCTCGCCGAGCGACTGCAAATACGGCGGAATCAGTTCGCCGCCGGGTAGATTCGCCCGATCCATGCCCATCAAGCCCGCGCCATGCGTGTGCGAGAAGACGACGAGAATCTCCTCCTTCGCCACACCACCGATCTCCGCCGCTTGAGCGACGAGATTCGCATGTTCCGTCGCTCCCATCACGCAATGATCGAGCTCGAGCAGGATCTGCCGCTCGCTGCCTTCCATCGGCGCAAAGACGGTCACGGTGGCCCGGAGCGGCCGATGCACGCCGGTGGCCCGCTCATGTTTCGCCGCGCCCCACATGCGGTGGTAAATGTCCGCCGGCGGTGTGATGTCGCACCACTTCAAAGCGAAACGGCAGCGGCTTTGCGGCGTGGGGTCTTCGGTGCGGGAAACGGTGGCCATGGAAGAGGAAAGGCACGGAGGGCGAACAACTTTCAACTCGGCGCAGGATTGAACTGTGCTCAACGCTTGCTCATTTCTCAATCCGCCCTACTCTCGCCGCCCTTATGCTCAGAGCCGGTATCGTTGGCCTTCCGAATGTTGGCAAATCCACCCTTTTTAACGCAGTCACCCGCACCCGCAAGGCGGAGGCTGCGAACTATCCCTTCTGCACCATCGAGCCGAACACCGGCGTCGTCACCGTGCCGGACGAGCGCCTCGCCGTGCTCTCGAAGATTTCCGGCTCCTCGAAGCTGATCCCGGCGGCGATTGAATTCGTGGACATCGCTGGCCTCGTGAAAGGCGCGAGCCAGGGCGAGGGTCTCGGCAACAAATTCCTCAGCCACATCCGCGAAGTGGATGCCATCGTGCATGTCGTGCGCTGCTTTGAAAATGGCGACATCACCCACGTCAGCGGCAGCATCGATCCGGTCGCCGACATTGAGGTCATCAACACCGAGCTCATCCTCGCCGACATGGACGCCATCCAGCGCCGCAAGGACAAGGCCGAAAAGAATGCCAAAAGAGGCGAAAAAGAAGCGAAGGCCGAAGTCGCCATCTGCGAGAGGCTGATCCCGCATTTCGACGCCGGAAAACCCGCCGTGACGCTCGAAATGACCGATGACGAGCGCAAGCTGGTGAAATCGTTCTTCCTGCTCAGCTCCAAGCCCTGCATCTTTGCCTGCAACGTCGCCGAAAACGACCTCGCCGCCGCTTCAAACGATCCCGACAACCATCCCTTCGTCGGCAAGGTGCGTGAGTATGTGAAGCACGCGCACGAAGCCAGCGCCGTCGTCGTCAGCGCCGCCATCGAGAGCGAGCTGACCGATCTCAGCGACGAAGAAGCCAAAGCCTATCTCGCCGACATCGGCGTGACCGACAGCGGCGTCTCCCGCCTCATCAAAGGCGTCTATGATCTCCTCGGTCTTCAGACCTACCTGACCACGGGCGAGAAGGAAACTCGCGCCTGGACCATCACGAAGGGCATGAAGGCTCCGCAAGCCGCTGGCGTCATTCATGGTGACTTCGAGCGCGGATTCATCGCCGGTGAAATCGTCCCCTACCACGATCTCGTCGAACTCGGCTCCTATGCCAAGTGCCGCGAGAAGGGCAAGCTCCGCATCGAAGGCAAAGAATACGTTATGAAGGACGGCGACGTCGTCGAATGGCGTTTCAACGTGTAATCAGCACAATTGCGGACGCCATCGCCCGTCCCACTATTCCTTCCAAATACGTCCCTGCCCGGTGCGGAAACCACGCTCCAGGCTCTGGAACATCGCGTTCAGCCGCGCTTCCTCCTTGAGCACAAACTCCACCGTATGCGAGTGCGTCGAGGCTGGGTAATTTTTCACTACCTTCGGAGTTATGAGCTCCGGCGAGACACGACCGGCAGCCTGCTCAAACATGCCCTTCGCCCGCTCCAGTGCCGCCGTGCCCGCACCTACCGTGCTGCTGCCGGTTTCCGGCTTGTAAGCCTCCAGGAAGTAAAACCGCACCACCTGCGCCGAGTTGAGCGTCAGGTTGACCTCCACCACCCGCGCCACGCCGTCGGATATGTACTCGTGTTTGGACAGCGCGATGATCGAGTTGCAGCGCACGATGTAATTGCCGCCATTGAACCGCCCGTCCCACAGCCCGTCACGCGTCGGCTCGTCTGCCTGGCCTTGCTGTTGCTGCTGCCCTCCCTGGCCGGTGGTGTTCTGGCCAGGGGCAGTTTGCGCATGCAATGAGGCGGTGACCAGCAAAGTGATGACGGTGAGAAGTGTTTTCATGATGAGAGGACAGGCACGAAGTTAGCACGAGCCTGGCATGAAAGAACAACCCTTTCTTTGGTGGAACGTTTCCCTCGAAGACAACCGAGGCCGGAAAGGCCCATCCGCGAAAGTGGCATCATCCATTCAGTTTCCGCTGCCAT
>JBIKYB010000495.1:0-3185 GCA_044355475.1 Prosthecobacter sp. | reverse complement strand
GCAGCAGTCTCTTTTCCAGCGCCGAAACGGGCCGAAGGTCTTTCTAAAGGATCTGAGTCTCGAAAAGCTGGACACCATCGGCATCCGCTGGGTGCTCCAGACCAAGCGTGGGGATCCCCGTCTGGAGGGTGACGGCACCATGGCGGGCGAGGCTTACTTCAGCAACACGAACGGCACTTTCGACCTCCGGCGCGGCGGGCGCGTTTTGTCATCAACCACCACCACAAGCGCCAACGCCAACGCCAACTACGACTTCCGCCTTTACGCCTACGGTCGGAAGGTCACCTTTCAGAGAGACTCCTCTGCTCTGACCAGCGGCTGGCACAAGGAAGACCTGCCGTTTGACCAGATCGTCGAGATCAATCAAGGCAAGCCTTTCAGTGAAAAAGATTACTTCGTCACCAACGGACTCGCCTACGGCACCGCAGTAAGCCAGGGCGACGTCTTCACCGCTCGCTGCGCCATTTCCGGCGCGTACGCGAAGATTGAGATCATTCATGTGCCGGACTGAACCTTTCATGCCTCTTCCATCCCTCTGCCTCTTCATCTTGCTGCTCAGCCATCCACTCATGGCCGCCGAAAGCTGGCACTACCTCGACAACGGCGAAGTACGGCTTGGCGTGAATCTGAATGCGGGCGCCTGCATCGGTTGGTTTTCGAAATCGGGTACGCAGGAGAACCTGCTCAACGCTTATGACTTGGGCCGCTATGTGCAGCAGTCGTATTATGGCGATGAGGACGGCAGCGACTGGAACGGCAAGCCGTGGCGCTACAATCCGGTGCAGGGCGGGAGTTGGAAAAACGAGCCTGCGGAGGTCGTGGAGACCCAAGCTGAAGCTACGAGCTTCTACGCGAAGACCAAACCGCGACACTGGGCCACCGGAGCCTTCACGCCCGAGTGCATCATGGAGGAATGGCTGCGACTGGATGGCGGACTGGCACGATTGAAGTTCAAGATGACTTACACGGGCACGCAAGAGCACAAGCCGAGGCACCAGGAGCTTCCCGCGTTGTTTGTGACGCCCAAACTCGACGCGCTGGTGTTTATGGACGCCGACACGAAGCTCACACGCAAACAACCCGGTTTTCCGAACGAATATTTTAAGGTACGCGAGCCGTGGTGCGCGTGGGTGGATTCAAAGGGGCATGGCATCGGCCTGTTCATGCCGCACACGTCACAAATCACCTGCTACCGCGTGCGAAACGGCAACCAGGGCGATTGCAGCTATCTCGCGCCGATCCAGACATTCTCACTCAAGCCAGGACTCGTGTTTGAATACGAGGTCGTGCTCATGATCGGTCACCTGGAGCAAATACGCGCGGCGTTTGCGAAGATGAAGTGACTCTTTCTGACATGTCCGACGAAACCCATCCCCCACAACTCAAAGACTGGTTCGATGAGGCTCGCTTTCGGGCCATCGGCCGCGAACTCGCCGCTCTCGTGCCGAAGTTTGATGAGAAAGTCTTTCTAAAGCTCGTGCTTGGCGGCTTGTCGGAGCGTTCGTTGATGCAACGCCTGCATCAATGCGCCGTCGCAGTGGATGCGGCACTGCCGGGTTCGTTTCAGCAGAAGGTGCGTGTGCTGCAAAAGCTCGCACCGAAGCTCGGGCATGAGTTTCTCTCCATTTTCCTCTGCGACTTCGTTGCCACGTTTGGACGCGATGATTTCGACTTCTCCATGGAGTCGCTGCGGTTTTTCACTGTGTTCGGTTCCGCCGAGTTCGCGGTTAGGCCGTTCATCCTCGCCGATCAGGAGCGTGCTTTCAAAACGCTGCGGGTGTGGGCTGCGGACCCCGATGAGAAAGTCCGCCGCCTCGCCAGCGAGGGTTCGCGGCCACGTTTGCCGTGGGGCATGCGGTTGCAGGCGCTGGTGCGTGATCCAGCACCCACGAGCGCAATTCTTGAGGCGTTGAAGGACGACCATTCACTGTTTGTGCGGCGCTCGGTGGCGAATCACCTCAACGACATCACGAAAGATCATCCTGAGTTCGTTTTGCAGCTTCTCGAAGCCTGGGATCTGGAACGCGAGCACTTGCGCTGGATCGCCAAACACGCCTGCCGCACGCTGATCAAGCGCGGGCATCCACAGGCGCTGAAGCTGTTCGGGTTTGGCAAACAAGCCGAAGCCACAGCCTCACTGAAAGCTGCTCCACAACGTCTTGCCCTCGGTGATAGGCTGACGCTCACGGCAGTGATCACCTCCACCAGTCGCAAAGCACAACGGCTGGCTGTAGATTACGTCGTTCATTACATGAAGGCGCGTGGCGTGAGCGCTGAGAAGGTCTTCAAATGGACCGAGGCCGACCTGCCAGCACACGGCACTCTTGAGTTGAGCAAGAGTCAGGTCATTCGTGATTTCACCACGCGGAAGCATCATCCCGGCAGGCATCGTGTTGAGTTGCAGATCAACGGTCAGCGCGTGGCGGAGTCGGCGTTTGTGCTGGGGTAAAACAAAACCGCCACCCGGTTTCAACCGGATGGCGGCTTGAGAAAAACGATGTCGTGAGGGCTTACTTCGTCGCTGATTTGGCCTGCGCCTGACTTTCAGCGGAGAGCTTGGCGAGCGGGAAAATGTGCGTGGTTCCTGTGTCGGGGAATTTCAGCAGGACGCTGTCGCCTTGCAGGCCCATGAAGTGGGCATCCTTGGTTCTGCCGTCGCTGGTGGTCCACTTCAGCAGCGGACCGTCGCCACCTGCAGCGGGGGCGGCGGCTGTGGGAGAAGCGGCCGGGGCAGCAGCACCTGCGGCGAGGGCGGCTCCTTCGGTGATCCAAGTCTTAAGCGTGGTTACTTCAGCGTCGGTGAGGCGGTTTTTGCCATCCGGGGGCATGACGTCGGTGTCATCATCCGGCAGGGTGCAACTGATGAAGAGCGTGCTTTTCATCGGCTCTCCGGGAATGATGTGTTTTCCAGCGCCGATCTGCTCGGTGATCTTGTTGTCATCCAGTGCCAGCTTGCCTTTGACCTTTTTGGTCACGCTGTGGCAGGCGTAGCATTTGTTGCGGAAGATCGGGGCGATCTGGGTCCGGTAATCGACGGCGGAGGCCGTGCTCGTGAGCACAGCAAGGGCGAGAAGAAGGCGGTGGGTCATGGCAGTGACCTAGGAAACGATCAAAAAAGCGTTTTGCCTAGCTAATTTTGCGAAGGGCTTGCAAACGCAATGGGTACGGGCTGAGAACCATAGGTC
>JBIKYB010000014.1:0-34667 GCA_044355475.1 Prosthecobacter sp. | reverse complement strand
CGAAACGCCGCTTTCGAAGCTGAACTCCGAACTGCCCGGCTATCACGGCAAAGGTCTGTATTCGAGCCAGGGGCGCCTCATTTACGCCAACAACGGCGACCGCGACAAGCGTGTGCTCACCGATCCGACGACACCCAGCGGTGCCCTCGGCGAATGGACCGGCAGCGGCGATTGGCAGCTCGTGCGGCGCAATCAATTCACTGAGGTCACCGGCCCCGGCGGCATCAGCGGCAGCGACGCGAACGCGCCGGTGTGGAGCGTCGGCTGGGACGCGAAATCACTCATCCTCATGCTGCTCGATGGTGGCAAATGGCAGTCCTTCCGCCTGCCCAAAGTCAGCCACAGCTACGACGGTGCGCACGGCTGGAACACTGAATGGCCGCGCATCCGCGACGTCGGCAACATCGGCGAGGACAAGGATAACCTGCTCATGACCATGCACGGCGCGTTCTGGAGCTTCCCGAAGAGCTTTTCATCTGCCAACACCAGCGGCATCCGCGTGCGCAGCGCCTACATGAAGGTCATCGGCGACTTCACCAGATGGAACGACAGGCTCGTTTTCGGCTGCGATGATTCGGCGAAGTCGGAGTTCCTCAACAAACGCCAAGTCAAAGGCGGCATCGACAGCGTAGGCCAATCCCAGAGCAATCTGTGGTTCACCAGCCCGGACACGCCGGACAAACTCGGCCCCGCACACGCCAGCGGCGCGGTTTGGCTGCATGACAGCGTGAAAGCGGGCGATGAGGCCGATCCGTTTCTCGTCGCCGGGTGGAAGCACCGCAGCCTGTGGTTGGTGGATCACGTTTCAGGTGAATCGAAGCGCCTGGATGTGACGGACGACGAATGGCTGCGTGTGAAGGCTGAGAAAGTAGGGAAGGATGTGAGTGCCGTCATCACACTGACGAATGGTGATGCTCGCGACACGACGCCGGACGCGATTTTTGACGGCATCGCTCGAATCGGCGATGAAAACGCCCAAACCGGCCTTTTCCGGCCTCGTGGTGAAAACAAGCGCACGCTGAGTTTCGCGACGAAAGACGGCTACTACGAGATGGGAGCCGATCTGGCCCTCAAACGTGTCGATGACGCTGCTGCGAAGGCTTTTGTCGAAAAAGCCGTCGCCATCCCGAAGAACGTCATCACGCTCGACGCGGCGAGCGTGCTCGTTGTCGATGATCGCGGCCGCCGCTGGCGTCTGCCGCGTGCGTCCAGCGCCTTCGATGCCGCCACGAACGCAGGTGAGCTGCGCATTTGCCGCGAGGTCGCCACGGAGCGCGACATGCTAAGCGCCTGCGGCACCTTCTTCGAGCTGCCTGCCGAAAACGCCGACGGCTTCGCGAAAATTCGGCCCATCTGCTCGCACGATCTGCGCGTGACCGACTTCGGCGGCTACCGCGGTCTCTTTTTGATGAGCGGCATCTCCCCCGATGCCAAAGCCAGCGACCACATCCTCCGCAGCGACGACGGCAAAGCCGCGCTGTGGGCCGGTGCCATCGACGACCTCTGGAAACTCGGCAAACCACGCGGTGAAGGCGGCCCGTGGAAGGACACGGAAGTCAAAGCCGACCAAAAGAGCGATCCTTACCTGATGTGGGCCTACGGCCAGCGCACACTGACGCTCAGCCACGATCAAAACGAGCCGGTGAGCTTTCACATCGAACTCGATCTTACCGGCACTGGCCTCTGGGTGACGTATCAGCGCCGCGAAGTCTCTCCCGGCGAAGCGACGAGCCTCAGCTTCGAACCTGCGTTGCAGGCACGGTGGATGCGTGTGACCGCAAGCACGGCCTGCACAGCGACGGCGCAGTTGAAGTATGAGTGATTATTTCTTCCGCCGGAACGGATAGAGAAACTGCTGCCAGTAGCCTTTCGGCACGGGATGACCGCCGATGCCGTAGCCGGAGGGCCAGCGGTTGTTTTCGGGCATGTGGTGGGTGCCGAAGAGCTTGTCGAAAAGCGGGAAGTGGATGGAGAAATTCACGTCGATGGCTTCTTTTTCGATGCCGTGATGCCAGTGGTGAAAGCGCGGCGTGACGAAGAACTTTTCCATGAAACCGAGCCGCCAGCCCAGGTTCGAGTGCGCGAAGGTGGCGAACAGATAAACGACGAGGACATAGGCGTTCACGGCGGTCTGGCTGAAGCCGAGCAGAATCATCGGGAAGACCGTGGTGCCACGAAGGATGAGGATTTCGAGGAAATGCATCCGCGCCCCGGCCATCCAGTCCATGTGCTGCGCGGAGTGATGCACGGCATGGAAGCGCCACAGCGCCGGAATGCGATGAAACAGGCGATGCACCCAGTATTGAACCAAGTCCGTGAAGAACATGATGGCGACGAGTTGCACGAGGAAGGGCAGCGCGGCGACCCAGGCGCGAAACTCCGTCCATGACGTCAGTTGGAAGAGCGTCTGCGCGGGCATGAAGCTCAGCCAAGTGAGCACCTGCACCAGCATGCTGCTGATGAGGTAGTAAAACAGGTCCTCGCGCCATTCGTAACGGAAGATGCCTTGGTCGGCACGATTCGGGAACAGCGTTTCGAGTGGGATAAAGAGGAAACCGGTGAAGGCAGGCGCAGCACGAAAAAATCGAGGCCGAAATAGACTGGCGTGAGATCTGGAGCCACTGCCGAAGCCGACGTGCCGCCAAAGGTCACCGCCAGCAGCGTGGCGATCATTCCCGTCATGCCGAGTGCCTTGCTGGGGCGCAGAACGAGGTTCAGCAGCGAAAAAACGAAGGCCAGAACCATGAGCACGAACATGCCGGTGCGAAACGCGGGATGCCCGATCACTCCGGCGTTTTCCTTCATGGTGAAAACGCCGGGGAAGCGCATCATGATCACCGTGCCCAAAGCTGCGAGGCCGAACATCATGCCGAGCACGCCGCTGATCCAGCCGCTGCCGAATTTTCTTAGCGCGGGCGGTGCCTCAAGTTCACGACGAATCTTAAGGCGGGTCTCGTGGAGCGGGTTCATCGGCGAATTTATAGGGCAGGCAGAATGAATGACAAGAGCGCGGATGGGCGGCAGGCGGAGACCAGAACGCCGGTTGCTTTCAGGCCTGGCTGTGCTCTGATGCCGGACCAAACCTCCCTCCCCCGCCTCAAACTCATGTCCGCGCATTCCTCCTCTGAAAAATCCTCCATCTGGTCTGTTATCAATATGGTGATCGGCCTCGCCATCGGCGGCGTCGTGCTGCTCTGGGTGCTGGCCTTTGTGGTGAAAGGACTCGGCTCTCTTATTCCCGCACCGAAGGCTGATCCATCCGCAGTGGCTGCTGCTGCGCCTGCCAGCGCTGCCGCTGCAGCTCCTGCCGCAGACATTCCGGCACTCGAAATCACGATCAAGCCTGACTCCGCCAACCCACTGGCCTACGACACGAAGTCCATCAGCGCCAAGGCTGGCCAGAAAGTGAAACTGACCTTCAACAACAACCACCCCACTCTGCCGCAGCCGCACAATTTTGTGCTGGGCAAGCTGGGCGTGGACAAAGGCAAGATGATGGGCATCGCCATGGCCGCCATGACTCTCGTGGACAAAGGCTACATCCCTGAATCCGCCGACATCCTGGCCAACACGAAGCTGCTGCAGCCCGGCCAGACCGAAACGATCGAGTTCACGCTGCCCGCCGCTGGTGAGTACAACTACATCTGCACGTTCCCCGGCCACGGAGCCATCATGAACGGCACCATCACCGTCCAATAACTCTTTCAAGATCCCCAGCCATGGCCGTCTCCATCAGCGTCGATTACGAGGGCGGCCTGCGCTGCCGGACCACTCACGGTCCTTCGCAAAGCCAATTCATCACCGACGCGCCGGTGGACAACCACGGTAAGGGCGAGTCTTTCAGCCCCACCGACTTGGTCGCCACAGCGCTGGCGACCTGCATGGCCACGGTGATTGGGATCAAGGCTCAGCAAAAAGGCTATGACCTGCCCGGCATGAAGGTCAGTGTGGAAAAACACATGAGCGCGGACAGCCCGCGCCGCATCGTGCGCCTGCCGATCACCATCGAAGTCCCACTGCCTGCCGATCATCCTGACCGCAAGCTGCTGGAGGCCACCGCACTCGGCTGCCCGGTGCATCACAGCGTTCACCCGGACATCGACAAACCGGTGACGTTTGTGTGGGGCGGAAATTGATTACCGCACCCAGCGGGAGCCTGGAGAGAGGCCCACCTGCCAGTTGCGCTCGTGCATGTAGGAGTAGTCGGTTTTTCCGACCGCACCGACCATCCAGGAGCCGGTCTTTCTCTTCCATGCTTTGCTGAAGCTCTCCGCCGTGTGGCAGCCCCAGCTTTGGCAGTAGGCTTTGCGGGCAAAAGCACTGCCGCTGATCTTGCCTAGCTCCTTCTCATGCAGCCAGGCCGTGGAGGTGGCGTAGGTGTCGGAGCTGTAGTCGAACATGAAGCTGTACTTGTTCGAGTGGCCGAAGTACTCGAAGCCGGAGATCTTCATGCTGCGGCGACCCGGGCCGTTGTTGATGTAGCGAATGAGCTCGTCCGCGCTGCGGAACCACACCAGATTGATGAAGGGGTAAGCCTTCGGCACCGACTCGATGTTTTGCGTCAGCGGCTGGTGCTCGTCCGCCGCACGGCGCACATAACCATCCCGGTAAACCAGCCAGGTGATGCGTGTGCCGGCAGGGGCTGTCTTGTGAATCTCCTGCATGCGCACACGAGCGGTGCGGATGAAATTTCCCCACCAGCGGTCATGCTGCTCCCCAGGTCCACGGAGGTCTTCAAACTTTCGCACGGCAGGCCCGCCGCTGACGATGAGGTACTCAGTGTCGGCGGCGGCTTGGGAGGCCAAGCCACAGGTGAGGAGAAAAATCGCGGAGAAAAACAGTCGGTTCATGACGGCGACAACAAAGCACGGCTACTTCGACTCGACGAGCTTGAAGTTCTTGAACTGCACCACCATCGGCGGTCCCTGGTGGATTTGCAGGGCCAGCAGGCCCTCTTTCGGTGCGTTCGCGGTGTCCTCGTCGGTCACGTCGATGGTCTGCATGCCGTTGATGAAGTGCTGCACATGGTTGCCCTTCGCCACGATGCGGTACTCGTTCCAGTCTTCTTTCTTGATGGCGGCCTGGATGGCGGCGTTGTCGCCGACGAGGCCATTTTTGGCGATCTCAGGCTTCTTGCCGTCAGCGCCGGGCTTGATGGTGTTTTTCTCGCCACGCAGGGCCAGGATGCCACGACCGCGCTCCTCATAGAGAATGCCGCTGTATTTGTCCCCGGCCTCGAAATCAGCCTGGTAGCCGCTGATGATGGGGCCGAATTCGCCGGGGGTAAGTTCCTTGCTGCGATACTGCACGCCAGAGTTTCCCTTTTCGATGCGGTATTGGAAGGTCAGGTCGAAATCGCCCACCATCCCGCCCTTCCAAACGAGGAAGGTGTTGTGCTTGATGATGCCTTTCTTCGGATCAGCCGGGTCAGGCGGCGTGATACCGGTGATGGCACCGTCCTTCACGCTCCAGAGGTCTTTGTTGCCCTCCCAGCCGGTCAGATCCTTGCCGTTGAAGATTTCTTTTTCGTCCGCGTTCGCAAACGAGACAACAGCAAACAAGGCGGCAAGGGTGTGGGACAGTTTCATGGATGGATTGGGTTGGACGGGCGAGGTGTAACGCGAGGGCGCGGGATTGTCTATCGCTTTGGCGGCCATGGCATTGGCGCTTGCGATTTTGTGAAACGGGCGATACACGCCGCTGAATGCAGCTTCCTCGTTTCATCTCTTCCCCCGCCTTGTGGCACGCGCTCGTCATCGCCTGGGCCACCCTGCTCTACTGGCTCTCAGAACAGAGCCACCTGCCCTCACCCGCCAAGTTTGAGGGGATCGACAAAGTCCAGCATGCCGTCTATTTCGCCGCTGGAGGTGCCTGTTTTCTGCTCGGTCTGCGTCTGGCGGGGTTAGCACGCAAGACGCCCACCGCAATCGTTCTGACCGTGCTGTTCTGCGCCACCGTGGGTGGTTTAGACGAGTGGCATCAAACCTTCACCCCAGGCCGCAGCGGAGGTGATGTGTGGGACTGGCTCGCCGACATGACCGGCGGCTTCATCGGAGCCTTCATCGCGCTCGGGGTCGAAAAATGGATGAGCCACACGCTGCAGAAGACCGCCTGAGTATTCATGCCTCACGGTTCCCCGATCTTTGGATGCAGAACCACGGCGGCTTTGGTCTTGGCGGCTCTGGTCAGAACTTCTCGTGGTTGTTTACCGCTGGGCACCGGCTCGTAGGCCATGCCTTTGTAGCGCAGCGGTTTGTAGCCGAGCGCGAGCAGAGCATCCAGCGGGGCTTGCTTGAGGCCGGGCTTCCAGTAATCAGGCGCTCCGCCGGTTTCATAGTAGTAAATCCAGGTGTGCTGCTGATCGAACCATCCGGCGCACAGGATCACATGACGACGCGGGATGTTCAGCAAATCACCCGGATGTAAATCCTGAGCGCTTGGAAGCTCGGTGCAGACGGTGGGGAGTTGCGAGGTGTCATGCACACGCGGCAGCTTCAAACAACGCGAAACAAAGCCTGAACAGTCCACGCCAGCCGCTTGTCGGCTGACTCCAGCATTGTCCGCGCGTCGTTTCTCAGGTGAGGAGACATCCCCTCCGGCGCTGCCATTTGAGATGGCGGCATCAAAAGAATCAGGATCATCAAAACCACCCCATTTGTATGGAATGCCGTGGTTGGCCACGCCTGGAATCCACCAGCCACGCCGCTCGTGCTGGGACTCATGGCTGACATCTGGCGTGTTAACCAGAATACCCGCGTTATCCTTGCCATGCAGGATGTTGCGCGAAAACGGACGCCACGAATGGCTAGCGTAGCGCTGCGCGATGTCCATCGCCTCGTTCGGCGTGACCTGGGAGGGTGCTGAAGGATCGCCAGGGATCATCTGCGGCGCTTCCTGAACCGTTTTGTTCGGGGAAACACAACTCACGGCGCAGAGAAGAAAAATCAAAGGCAGGCGGTTCATTTTCGCGATGATGGCGGGCCAAATAGAATGGCAAAAGGAAAAAGTGCCCTTCCAACTGGCTCTTTTTCTTCTTTCGTTTTGTTCGACTAGTCCAAAGTTCCCAGCCATGAAACTCCTCCCGTTCGTGTTCAGCCTGCTGCCATGCTTTGCATTGGCGCAGTCAAAGACCAGCCCGCGCACCGCGCTGGTCATCGGGAACGCAAAATACGAAACTGCCATCGGTCCGCTGCGCAACACGATCAATGATGCCAAGGCAGTCGCCAAAACTCTGCGCGAGATTGGTTTCTCCGTGCTCGAAAAGCAAAACGTCACGCGAGATGAACTACTGAAGGCGGTGTTGGAGTTCCGCAAAACACTCGCCGACGCCGAGGTCGGCCTGTTTTACTATGCCGGCCACGGAATCTCCGTGGCAGGTTCAAATTACCTGCTGCCGGTCAAGTCTGGCTATAGCCCCGAGGGTGCCGATGAGGTGACACTGCGCATGCTAGCTGAAACGAAGCTCTTCAATGTGGAACAGGCCGTAGCAGACATGAAAAGCTCTGGCGCACACTGCAATCTCGTCATCCTCGACGCCTGCCGCACCACCGCGATCGCGCGCACCGGCCGCACGCGGGATGTCGCAAGCCCGGGCGGATTGGCTGAGATGAAACCGCCCGCAGGCTCTCTCATCGCCTTCGCTACGGATGCCGGGGAAACCGCACTCGATGGTGATGGCGTAAACGGCCTCTACACTGAGGAACTGCTTAGACACCTACGAACGCCCGGCCTGACGATTGAGCAAGTCTTCAAACGCACCCGCGCAGGAGTGTTGGAACGCTCGGAAGGCAGTCAAATCCCCGCCGAATACTCACGTCTTGTCGGCGAGGATGTTTTTCTCGCCGGTCCAGCAGCAGCAGCAGCGCCAGCGATGCCACCCGCTCCTTTGCCAATCACACTCGAAGGCGTCGTTCAACTGGCCGCCGCAGGCAAAACGAAAGAGTGTGTTGATGCATTGAAAAAGTATGCGCAAGCCAACGGCGCTGGTGATTACGCTGTAGCACCACTCGAAACCTTGCTGGAGCGGGTTAAGGACGATCTCAAGGATGCCACCGTGGCAGCGCCGAAGGTCGAAACCGCAGCCGCCACCTGCACGCTCGTGCTTGAAGCCCTGCGCGACTGTCTTCCCCCTGATCACGAAAAGAAAGCCCCCTTCACAGCCAAAGCTCTGAATCGACTTGGCGACGCGTTATTACTCCTCGGGCGCGCCGACGAAGCGCTCGACTCCTACAATGCCGCGCAGCCGCTCTCGCCCGATGATTCCTACATCCTGTACAACCGCGCCCGCGCTCATCTCGCCCTCGGTAACACCAAAGAGGCCAAGGCCGATTTCACCGCAGCGACGAGCACCAAATTCAACCAGCCGAAGGCCCGGAAACTCGCAGAGCAAGCCCTTGATAAGCTAAAGTAGCCTCTTTAATGCCGAAAACTTGGCAGAATCGTGTCCCCCTGAACCTGTCCCGACGAATTAGAGCCGAGAAATGGCTCACTTCAGCGGGAACCACCACATCAGCAGGGCGGTGAGGAAGACGTTCGCGAGGGCGAGCTCGAAGAACACCTTCCAACCCAGTGCCATGAGCTGGTCGAAGCGGAAACGCGGCAGCGTCCAGCGGATCACGATGAAGAAAACGATGAAGCAGAACACCTTCGCAAAGAAGCAGCCGATGTGCAGCAGACCGAGCCACCAAGGCGTGGCTCCCGCTTGGTAGTCGAGGCCCAGATACGGTGCGAAGGGGATGCTCCAGCCGCCGAGGAACAGCGTCACCGCGAGACCCGAACCGATGATCATCGCGGCATATTCACCGAGGAAAAACAGCGCGAACTTCATTGAGCTGTACTCGGTGTGATAACCTGCCACCAGTTCTGTCTCGCACTCGGCGAGGTCGAAGGGAAGGCGGTTCGTCTCCGCAAACATCGAGACGGTGAAGATGCAGAACGAGATGAAGATCGGAACCAGCAGCACCCAGCGCGAAAAGCTCAGCCCCTCGCCCCAAAGCGGCAGCAGGAGCCAGCCGTTGGCGTCCTGGAAGGCGGACATCTTGGTGAGGTTCAACTCACCAAAAATCATGAGCACCGGAACGATCGAGAGGCCCAGCGAGATCTCATAAGAGATCATCTGCGCACTGGCACGCACGCCACCGAGGAAGGGGTATTTGGAATTGGAGGCCCAGCCTGCCAGCACGATGCCGTATACACCGAGCGAGGCGATGGCGAAGGTGAAAAGCGGCCCGACGCTCAGGTCGGCGATGACCAGCTTGATCGGCTCGGCCAGACCAAAGAAAGACAGGTCCAACTCGCTGCCGAAGGGGATCACGCAGCAGGTCAGGAGCGCGGGCACCATCGTCAGGCAGGGAGCCAGCCAGTAGTAGAAGGTGCGCACATGCGCTGGGACAAAGTCCTCCTTCAAAATGAATTTCAGACCGTCCGCCGCCGCCTGCGCCAGACCGCCGATGCCAAAGGGCTGCCAGTCTTTCTTGAATCCGAGCAGGGTGAGCGGCACGCCCACGCGATTCGGCCCCACGCGGTCCTGGATCACCGCGGAGATGCGTCGCTCGAAGTAAACCGAGATCGAGACCAGCGGCAGGATGACGATAAAGGAAAGGAAGACGATCTTCCCCACCGAGGCGGCGAGCGCAATGAGATCGAAGGTGGCAAGAAGGGGAGTGGACATCGGCGCGGCGATTATCCGGCCCTCAGCAGGGGCGGCAACCCGATTTTGTGAAAAATTTCACAAAGTCCGCTCCGCGCGATCATGGCAATGGATTTTGCACCGACTTGGCCGCCGATTCGTCGGTCAGCGGTGCCAGTTTATCCGCGATGCGGAAAAAGGTCAGGATTAGCTCCACCATCACCCGCGAAACAATCAGATAGAGCAAAAAGGCCACTGGAGCCGTCACTAGCCCCCAGAAGCCGCTGAACAGCAGTTGGAGTCCATACAGCACCGCTCCGAGCAAATTCAGGACGTACAGCGTTCTGACCAAGCGTGGAGTCACGAGACGCTTGAAGGAAAGGTCCAGCACCAAGTCGAGCACAGCGCGAATCTGCTGCCACAGGCTTGAAAGCACGGAACCAGGGGATTGATCGGTGTTCATGCGGCCCAGAGTACGCGGTGCGCTCCCCTCTGGCAACCGGCCAAAACAGTCCTCGGAATACTGGTTGCGCGTCCTGAGAACCACAGCCAGAATCCGCGCCTCTTTTTCCGCCCTGTGGCCAGGTGCGATCATTCGAGAAGCTCATCGACAACCCAAACACTGAAAAGTCATGCCTGCGAAATCAAAAAAGCCCGCAGCTAAGAAGCCTGCCGCCAAACCCGCGAAGAACGCTCCTGTCAAAAAGGTGGCCAAACCGGCGGTAAAGTCGAAGAGCAAGCCCCTTCCCAAAAAAGCCGCGCCAACAAAGCCCGCGCCCAAGAAACCCTCCCCCAAACCTGTGAAGAAAACCGCTCCCCAGAAAGCTCCCGCTAAGAAACCTGCCGCCGCCGTTAAAAAGCCCGCCGCCAAAACCGCCTCCGCCAAAAAGACTCCCGCCCCCGCTCCGGCCAAGAAAGCCAGCGCACCTGCGAAAGCCGTGAAACCTGCGGCCAAACCTGCCGCACCAGCGCCTGCCCCAGCCCCGGCTCCTGTGAAAGCCGTGGTCACCAAGCCTGCCGCTGCTCCGTCCAAGTCTTCCAAATCCACCCCGCCGCCACTCGCGGCGAAAGGACGCACCTCCATTTCCACCACTGGCACCCCTCGCGGTCGTGCCAACCGCGAAGAAGAAGGCATCACCATCGAAATCGCCAAGGGTCCGGTGAAAATGACCCCTTTCCTCAAAAAGCAGAAGCAGCGCCTCGTCGAGCTGCGTGACGCCTACCTGAACTCCATCGAAGGTGTCGCCAGCGAAACCATCCGCAATGAAGGCGGCGACTCCTCCGCCTTCGGCATGCATCAGGCCGACGCTGGCAGCGACGCCTATGACCGTGACTTCGCCCTCAGCCTCCTCGGCAAAGAGCAGGACGCCCTTTACGAGATCAACGAGGCGCTCAAGCGCATCGAAACCGGCACCTACGGCCTCTGCGAAGGCACCGGAGTTCAAATTCCCGAGGAACGCCTCGAAGCCATGCCCTTCGCTCGTTACTCCGTGACTTATCAGGAAAAAATCGAGCGCAGCCAGATGAGCGGTCGCTGGAGCCGCCCCGTCCACTCCCTCTTCGGCCTCGACAACGCGGACGACGCCGCAGACGACGACAAGGATGAAGATGACGCCGCGCCAGCCTCGAATAATAACAACTCCGGCGAATCACTTGACTTCTCCAAGGAGTGACCTAGCCTCCGCGCCCCAAATTTATGCCGCGAGAAATCATCACCCTTGAATGCACTGAAGCGAAGGCCGCAGGAATGCCCCCTTCACGTTATGTGACCACACGTAACAAGAAAAGCGTCCGCACGCCGGGCCGTCTTGAGAAGGTGAAGTTCAATCACTTCATGAAAAAGCGCACCCTTCACCGCGAAACCCGCTAATTTTTTACCCAGACCGCCATGCAACCGAAGACCAAAGAACGCATGTCCAACTTCCGCCGCGCCAATCGCAAGATGCCGCGCCGCCGGGTGGACATCCCCGTGGAAAAGATCGTTTACACCAATCCCGAGATCCTTTCCCGTTTCACCACCGAATCCGGCAAGCTCATCCCCCGCCGCATCACCGGTCTTCCTGCTTGGCTGCACCGCAAAGTTGTTCGTGAGATCAAGCGCTCCCGCGCTGTGAATCTCCTGCCTTGATCCGCAGACCACCCGTGAAGGGTTCCTTTTGATCCACTTCCCACTGTTGCAGCACGCGGCAGTGGGAAGTTTTATTTCCAGCCATGTCCGCCCTCCAAGACACGCAAAGCGAGCTTGATGACCGCCGTCTGCCCATCGACCGGGTCGGCGTCCGCAGCCTGCGCTTCCCCATGCGCATCCGCGACCGTGATGCCGCCGTGCAGCACACCGTCGCCACCGTTTCCCTTGCCGTTGATCTCCCGCATCAATTCAAGGGCACGCACATGAGCCGCTTCGTCGAGATCCTGCACGCTCACGGCACCGAACTCACCGTTTCCAACATCGTCGCCATGCCGCGTGAGCTGATGAAAAAGCTCCATGCCGACAAAGCGCATGTCGAGATGCGCTTCCCTTACTTCCGCGCCAAAAAAGCCCCCGTTTCAGGCGCGGAAGGCCTGCTCGACTATGGCGTCATCTTTGAGGTGAACGCGGACGCGGGCAAGACCGACTTCGTGCTCACCGTCGAAGTGCCCGTCGCCACGCTTTGTCCGTGCTCCAAGGCCATCAGCGCCCGTGGTGCCCACAATCAACGCGGCACCGTCACACTCGCCGTGCGCTTCACTGAACCGGTGTGGATCGAGGATCTCATCGAACTCGTCGAATCCAGCGCCAGCAGCGAGCTGTACAGCATTTTGAAGCGTCCCGACGAAAAATTCGTCACCGAAGCCGCCTACGACAATCCGGTCTTCGTCGAAGACCTCGTGCGCAACGTCGCCGTGAAGACCAAGGCGCATCCGCGCATCACCTGGTTCCGCGTCGAAGCTGAAAACTACGAATCCATCCACAATCACAACGCCTGGGCGGTGATTGAGAGCCACACCACTCCTTCATGACCCACGTCACCGCCGTTCTCCGCACCGATGAGCCCAATCTGATGCATCAGGCCGTCGAGGAGGCCGTGCGTCTCCTGCGCGAGGGCGAAGTCGTCGCTCTGCCGACAGAAACCGTTTATGGCCTCGCAGCCAACGCGCTCGATCCCGCTGCAGTCACGAAAATATTCGAGGCCAAGGAGCGCCCGACTTTCGATCCGCTCATCGTCCACCTGGCGAACAAGGATCAGCTCGATCTCGTCGCCGAGGTGCCCGAAGGCATCGCCCCGACGTTGAAAAAACTCGTCGAGCGCTTCTGGCCCGGCCCTCTGACGATCCTGCTGCCGAAAAAGCCCATCGTTCCCGACATCGTCACCGCCGGACTGCCCACCGTGGCCGTGCGCGTCAGCTCCAACGGCATCTTCAAGCGCGTCATCAGCGCTCTCGACAAACCGCTCGCCGCACCGAGCGCGAACCGCTTCGGTTCCATCAGCCCCACCAGCGCCAGCGCCGTGCTATCCGAGCTCGACGGCCGCATTCATCTCATCGTCGATGCCGGTGCCAGCCTCTACGGCCTCGAATCGACCATCATCAAGATCGAACCCGGCTCACCCAAGCCGCTCATCACCATCGTGCGTCCCGGTCCCATCACGCCGGACGATTTGAAACTCTACGGCAAGGTGAAAGTCGCCATCCACAGCGTCATTGACGGCCCGTCCGACGCACCCGGCCAGCTCGCCTCGCATTACGCCCCCAAGACCCCGCTGCGCCTGCTGGAACGCCCGTCCGACTTCATTGCCGAGGAGGGTAAACGCTACGCCCTCATGAGCTACCGTGGCGAGGAAAAAGACGGCTACCTCAATCTCACCGATTGGGAAGAAGTCATGATGCTCAGCCCAGGCAACGGCAAGCTTCCCGAGGCCGCGGTGCGTTTCTTTTACGTCCTGCGTGCGCTCGACAAGCTCGGCGTCGATGAAATCATTGCAGAACCGTTGCATGAACACGGCATGGGCATCGCTATGATGGACAAACTGCGGCGTGCCAGCGTCCGCCTGTAGTGCAACCGTCCCGGTTGCAGCCTTTTCCGCCAACCGCAAAACCTTCCTGCTTGCAAAAGCCCAGCCTCAACATCTTCGATGACTTCACCTACTTTGATCCGCGTGCGGATGTGGATGTCTCACGACGCAATCTGCCACACTGGCAGCAGGAAGGCCGCACCTATTTCGTCACCTTCCGCCCCCACGATTCCCTGCCGCAGGAAAAAATCGAAGCGCTGAGAAAAAACCGCGCTGAATGGCTAGACACCAACCCTGAACCTTGGTCAGCCGCACAAAGCCTGGAATACCATGAGCTGTTCTCAGAAAAAGTGCAGCAATGGCTGGATGTCGGTTACGGTTCATGCCTTCTCAAAGACCCTGCGCCTGCGAAAATTGTAGCGGACGCCCTGCGCCACTTCGATGCAGAACGCTATGACCTCGTCGCCTGGGTGGTGATGCCAAACCACGTTCATGCGCTCCTGACGCCTCGCTCCGGCTTTGCTCTTGGAAAGATTCTTCACTCATGGAAGTCCTTCAGTGCTCACGAGATTAACAAACAGGCAGTGCGACAGGGAGATGTTTGGCAGCACGAGTCGTACGATCACATTGTGCGTGATCCAGACTCCCTCTGGCATTTCGCCAAATACATAGTGGACAATCCACGTCAGGCTGGCCTGCATGTGCCGCACGTCGAATCCCGCATCAAAGTAACATGAGCACCACAGCAGACCGGACAACAGAGGGCAAGCCAGAGGCTAGCACTACGGCCCGGTCCACCGGGATCGTCTCCATCGCCATCCTCTGCAGCCGTGTCCTCGGACTCGTGCGTGATCAGATGCTGAACGGCTTCTTCGGCTCCGCCTTCACCGGTATCTTCACCGCCGCCTTCCGCACGCCGAACATGCTGCGTGATCTCTTTGCCGAAGGCGCCCTTTCGACCGCTTTCGTTACCACGTTCTCGAAAAAGATGAAGACCGAAGGTGACGAGGCCGCCTGGGCGCTCGGGCGGAAGATGATCTCGCTCTCGATGTGGTTCATGACCCTCGTCGCCATCGCCGGTGTGGCACTGGCTCCGATTTTGTTCCGCATTCTCACACCCGGACTCAGTGAGGAGGCCAAAGTTCTCGGCACCTGGCTCGCGCAGATCATGTATCCCTTCATCGCGCTCGTGTCCGTCACGGCGCTCGTCATGGGCATGCTGAACTCGAAGAAAGTCTTCTTCATTCCCGCTGTCGCCTCCGCCTTCTTCAATCTCGGCTGCATCGTCGGCGGCGTGGTGCTCGCCTGGATCATCGACCCTGGCTTCCGCCACGGCAACGTCAGTGAAAAAGGCCTCACCGGCTTCGCGATCGGCACTCTGATCGGCGGTTTGCTGCAACTCGCTGTTCAACTGCCTTCGCTTCGTCGTGTCGGCTTTCGTTTCCGCTTCGACTTCGGCTGCAAAGACCCTGCCGTGAAGGAAGTCCTGCACCTCATGTGGCCCTCGATGCTGGCCGCCAGTGGCACGCAGGTCGCCGTGCTGCTCAATTCCATCTTCGCCTCCTACACCGCTGGCAAAGAATCGTCTCTCGCTTGGCTGGCAAACGCGCAGCGCCTCCAGCAGCTTCCGCTCGGCCTGTTTGGTGTCGCTGTCGCCACGGTCACGCTGCCGATGCTCTCCCGCCTCGCCACCGAGGGCATGACACCCGCGTTTCGCGGCGCTTTGGCCAAAGGCTTGCGCCTCGTGCTCTTCCTCACGCTACCCTGCGCCGTCGGCCTCTCGCTGCTCTCGCATGAGATCATCTCAGTCATCTTCGAGCACGGCAAATTCACCGCGCACGATGTCGCTAACACCGCCGCGCCACTGCAAGCCTACGCATTCGGCCTCATCTTCTACGCTGCCATCAAGGTGCTCCAGCCCGCGTTCTACACCATCGACCGCCGCTTCATTCCGATGATGGTAAGCTTGGGCATCATCGCCTTCACCGCGACGGTGAATTCAATCACCGTCTTCGTCCTGGAATGGGACCACACCGCGCTCGCCTGGGCCACGGCGGTCGGTTTGGCGCTCAATTTCTTCACGCTCTACCTCTGCATGCGCAAATTCGCCTCCGGCCTTGAAACGCGTTCGCTCATGCAGGCACTCATCAAGCTCATCATCGGTATCGCCGCGATGTCCGGCATCTGTCTGGCCGCCAAATTCACGATCATGGCTGATTGGACGCACCTGAATTTCCTGCTGCGTTGCGCCACGCTCGGCGTGAGCATCGGCATCGCCGCCATCGCCTACTTTGCCGTCACGAAAAAGCTCAAGGTCGAGGAATCCGGCGAATTCCTGTCGTTGCTTGGGCGCCGATTTGGCAAAAGATAGCACCGCATGCCGGTTCAACGTCTCTGGCTCCAAGTCGCCGCCTTCCTCGCCCTCGTCTGGGTTGGGGTAGCCGCCGTCATGTGGATCACCGAGGATTCCGTTTTCTCGCAGGAAAAGACGCTGGCGCTGATGGAGCAGGCGCCCTGGTTTGAAGATGCGGGCCTGGATTCAAAGCAGCGCCAGCAGCATCTCGACAAAGTCATCACCTCCGTCATCCGGCTCGACTTCAACCAGCGCAGCACCATGCGCGAAGACGGCATGGAGATCATGGACCGCTTCTTCAAATCCCTCACCGACGAGGAAAAGGGCGCGTACATCAACCGCACCGTCGAAGAAAACTTCAAAGCCGTGATGAAAGGCCTCGAAAAGCTGCCTGCGGAAGACCGCCGACGCATCATCGGCGGCATTCATCGAGAGATGAAGAAAAAGGCCGCCGACAACCCCGAGATGCAGCTTCTCCTCGACCAGGACGCCGCCAGCTTTGAAAAGACCTTCACCCAGGACATGGGCACCTTCTTCAAAGAAGCGCCGCTCTCCATGAAACTCGAAATGGCCCCCATGCTCGAAGGCATGCAGGGCCGCATGCAGGGCATGCGGATACGGTAAGTAGCCCAGTTGCTGCGCAACTGGACAGCCGCTTGTTGCACAGCAACAAGGCTACTTTTTCCAACCCATCGGCTGCGTCCACGCGGTCTCCGTCTGCCCCTCAAAGGACGGATTCGGGTGCGGTTTCGATGACACAATTGACGCGCGGAAATACAACTCCTTGCCCGTCGGCTTCCAGGTTATCTCCGTGCCTTCCAGCGTCGCCAGCGTCTTGCCCACGTCGTCGGAGTAAAGTTTCCGCGTCGGATAGGTGTCGCCCGCAGGCGTTTGCACCTCTCTCGTGGCCTTGTCATAGCCCTGCAAGGTGCCGCGAATCTCCGTGGTGTATTTCACGCCCGGTTCCGCATGAATCCGAATGCGTAGCAGGCCGTCTGTGAAGCTCACGTCATCCAGCGTGACGCCGGAAGACGCATAAAAATCGCCCGCCTTCATCGCCTTCACGATCTCATCGGCATCCAGCTTCGCCGCCCGCACCATCACCCAGCCGCGTCCTGGGCTGCTTTCCTCACCATGGTAGTGATGCGAGTCGTCCGTGCCCACGCCATACAGCGGCGCTGCCTTGAACTCCGCGATGCGCAGCGTGTTCGCGATGTCCCACAGCTTCTCGTGTCCCACGCGCGTCTCATCGCCCAGCCAGTTGATGCCCGGGTGGCCGTTGTAGATCTCCCAGAAGTTTTCCTCCAGCACCGCCGCCATGTCCTCAGCCGTGAAGGCCCAACGGAAGTTCGGATGATTGATGTGAGTGAACATCGGCACGCCCAGCCGTTGCGACTGCTCGTTCACCATCTTGAAATTCGCCCGCAGCACCTCCTGGATGCTGCCCAGGTCTTTGATCGGCTTGATCTCTTCTCTCAGATTCACCGCGTTCATGTGGACCGGTGCCTTGCCCAACCCCGCACTGATCTCCTCCGCCTGGACGATCAAAAACTTCCCCGGCTCCTCAAACTTGGGCCGGTATTCCTCCAGTTTCTTCAGCCGCACCTCGGTCACGCCTTCCTTTTCGCGTGTCGTCACCCATTCATTGCCAAACCGGGCGCGGTATTTGTCCATCGTCGTCTTGCCCAGTGCCTTGCGCCTCTTTTCGACCGCCGGAACGCCCATCCACACCTCTTTCGCCTGAAGCACGTTGTGATCGGAGATCGCCAAAAAGTCATAGCCCTTTTGCTTGTACCAATCCGTGATCATCTCCGGGAAATCATTCCCGTCGCTCCACAGCGAATGCGTGTGCGTGTTGCCCCTGAACCACTTCAGCTCCTGGGCGTGGGCGTGTTGAATCAGTCCGAAGGCGAGCAGGCAGAGCATGGTTGGGCGCATTCTTTCCGAACGCACACCATCGACCGCATCTCACTTGGAATCTCGTGGTAACACCACGATAGCGTTGCGCACAGCCCAGCCCGGCTTCTCAAACTGCACGGCACCCGCTTCGTTTCGACACCACAGGCCGGTTGAAGGGCCACCGTCGAGATTCAGCGCGCGTTTGACCTTCATCTCACTGATGATTCCTGGCGTTACGAGGATATGCGCGAGTTCGAGCAAGCCCGCGCGCTTGCAGAGGCCAATGGCCCAACGTCCTTCGGTGTCAGTCATGATGAACGTACGGTGGTTGCGTTGTTCCGGCTCCTTTGGCGATGGCACAGGCCAGACACGGCCATCGCTGACCAACCACGGGCTGCATTGGACAAACTCAGTGATTTCAGGCGAGTCACGAAACTCTTCGCTCCACACCAGCGAAGCCTTCCCTTGTTTCACCATCAACCCGCCAACCCACTGGCCATTTGTAAACTTATCAGTTCGCACTCCTTTGGCGATTTCCAGCCCGGCTGGGCCAAAGTCGCCCCCGGCGTGGAAATACCCCCCATTGCAGACGGCCAACGCATTTTCCGTGAGACCGAAGGCATCAAGTGTTCGTGCGGATTTGCTCTCCGCATTGGCGACCACACGCATCTGGCATTGCGTCTCATCGAAGACGACGAGCCTGATCTCAGCCTTGGCAGGCCCTACGACCTGTTTGACGACATAAATCGCTCCATGACCGACTGGAGCGGCCTTGGAGGATGATTCTAGCCGCCACGTTTGCGCATGCGCCGAACCGATCAGCGAAAGGAGCAAAAGAAGCGGTTTCATGGCGCGTCACTGCTCCACCTTGAAGATATGCATTGAGGTGCCGTGCGGATTGAGGCCGACGTAATTGTCCGCGCCTTTCCATTCGTAGCTCTGGTTGTGCAGGAGATCGGTGACTTTATAAGGACGGCTGCCATCCAGGCCCAGCGCAGCGAGATCGAGATGCACCATGCCACTGGCGGGATGATGCGGGTCATGGCTGATCACGCACAGGATGCGGTTGCTGAAGTCGGGCATGGCTTTGCTGTAGCAGAGGATCTGGTCGTGATCGGAACCGTGGAAGCTGAGGTTGTCGTAGAGATGCAGCGCCGGGTTGTCCCGACGGATCAGGTTCAGGATGCGGATGAAGGCCGTAATGTTGCCGGGCTTGTTGTAGTCGCGCTGCTTGAGTTCGTACTTCTCGCTGTTGTTGTATTCCTCCTTGCCGGGATACGGATCGTTTTCGCACAGCTCGTAGCCCGAATACATGCCCCAGGTCGATGACATGGTGGCAGCGAGCGCCGCGCGGATTCGGAACATCTGCGGTCCCGCATTTTGCAGATGCCCGGGCAGGATGTCCGGCGTGTTGGGCCAGAAATTCGCGCGGTAATACCAGCGCATGTCACTGCGCGTGAGTTCGGTGGCGTATTCGGTGAGCGCGTGGCGGTCCTCCCGCCAGGTGAAGTAGGTGTAGCTTTGCGTGAAGCCGATTTTGCCAAGCACCTGCATCATTTTCGGCTTCGTGAAGGCTTCCGCGAGGAACAGCACGTCAGGATCTTTGCGTTGGATGGTGGCGATGAGTTCCTCCCAGAACGCGACGGGTTTCGTGTGCGGATTATCAACACGGAAGATCTTCACGCCGAGATCAACCCAGTGCTGCACCACGTCGATCAGCTCCTTCCATAACGCGCGCCAGTCATCGCAGTGGAAATTGATCGGGTAGATGTCCTGGTATTTCTTCGGCGGGTTCTCCGCGTAGCGGATGCTGCCGTCGGGGCGCTTGTAGAACCACTCGGGGTGCTCTTTGACGTAAGGATGATCCGGCGAGCAGTTGATGGCGAAGTCGAGGGCGATTTCGAGGCCGCGTTTCTTCGCCTCCTTGATCAACCACACGAAATCCTTGTCCGTGCCGAGCGCCGGTTCGATGGCGCGATGTCCACCCGCCGGGCCACCAATGGCCCATGGGCTGCCGACATCGCCGGACTGGGCGGTGAGGGTGTTGTTTTTGCCTTTGCGGGCCGTGATGCCGATCGGATGAATCGGCGGGAAGTAAATCACATCGAAACCCATGTGCGCCGCATGATCGAGGCGGCCCAGGCAGTCGCGAAAGGTCGAATGCTTGTCTGCGCGACCTTCAGAGCCACGCGGGAAGAATTCATACCACGCCGAGAACCGAGCGCGTTCACGCTCGACGATCACACGCAGCGTATCGGAGGTGGTGGACTGATCGCGGTCAGGATACTGATCCATCAGGCTCTGCATCTCGTCGGACAGCAGTACGTCCATGATGTCGCCTGGCTTCACCGAGGTGAGCAGATCCGCGCAGTCTTCGAGCTGCGTCGCCGCCACGGCAACTCCGGCGGCACGGGCACGTTTGCCTGCCTCGCGCAGCAATCTCGCCCCTTCCTGAGCCTCAATCGGCACATCGGGATCTTTGGCCTGCACCCGCACGGCGAAGGTCTTCTTCCACGAGCGGAACGTGTCGCCCCAAGCCTCGACCACATACTCCCAGCGCCCGGCTTTTTCAAAACAGCACTTTCCCTGCCAGCGATCATTCTCCAGCGACTTCATCGGCGCCTCAAACCAGCGGCGTGTGCCCGCCAGTCGCCAGCGCAGCACTGCCGTCATCACATCGTGACCGTCCTTGAAGATGTCACACCAGACATCCAACGGCTCGTTAATGACCCGCTTGATGGGATGACGTCCGCCTTCCAGGCAGGGATAAAAATTTTCAATGACAACGGTGGGGGCGTGGGTGGCGGACATGACCCCGCATGAATAGCCGCAAAACGCCGCAAGAAACGCAAAAAATCCCGACTTATGCGCCTCAGCTCATCCCAGCAAAGGCCTTAGCATGTCGCAAATCTCCGGCACCTTCACAAACGGATCTTCCTTCGTCTCGAATTCGAGCGTGAACCAGCCCTGGTAGTTGGCATCGCGCATGATCTGGATGACGCGTTTCACGTCACTTGCCTCGGCTTCCTTGGCGCCTTCACGTTTGATCTCCATCTTGAGCTGCACATTGACCGCGTAGGGCGCGATCTTGGCGAGGTCGGCATACGGATCGGCGGTGTGGAAGTTGCCACTGTCGAGGTTGATTCCTGCCCAGGGGCTTTTCGCGGCCTGCACCATTTTGATGAGGTTGTCCGGCAGGGCGACGATGCCGCCGTGATTTTCGAGACCGAGGAAGACGCCCTTCTTGCCCGCGTAGTCGAGACACTCTTGATACGCTTCCTGACAATTGGCGACGGCTTCCTCATCCGTGAGGTCTTTTGGCTTCGCACCAGCAAAGACACGGATGTGCGGCGCTCCCATCACCGCAGAGTGGTCGATCCACTTCTTGGTGTAGGCGATCTGTTCGCGCAGCTTCTCACCTTTGGGCAGCGCGAAGTTGTTTCCGACCGCTGTTCCGGCAAGCTGCACGCCACGCAGGTAGGCGCGGCGCTTCACTTCGAGTAGGAAGGCTTCATCTACCTCCGGCGGGAAGAAGTAGCTCGTCACCTCGGCTCCCGGTACGTTGTTGTCGCCGCACCAGTCGATGAAATCGAGGATGCTCCAATGCGGACGGTCGCCTTTCGGCTTCTGCTCCTTGTCACGCATCCACTGGAAGTACTCGCGGAAGCTATAGGCCGCGACGCCGAGTTGCATGCGGCTTTTGCCAGGGCGCTTGATCGGCTCAATGGCCGGAAGCGAGGTGACGGTGAGCGCACCGAGGCTGGTGGAGAGAAAATGACGACGTGAGATCATGGCGGGTGAAAGAACGAGTTGGAATCACAGGATTAACAGACTTCCAACCTCATGAACAAGCTTTCTCTTATCAGCACAGCCCTCTTTTTAGCCACCCTAGCGCACGCCGAGCCTGCCAAGGTGCGCCTCTGGCCGGAAGGCGCTCCTGGCGCGAAGGGCGACACGGACAAAGATCAGCCCTTCATCAATGTCTGGCCTGCGGCGAAGGACAAAGCCAACGGAGCGGCCTTTGTGGTGTGTCCCGGCGGCGGCTATGGTGGTCTGGCGGCGGATCATGAAGGCATTCAGGTCGCCAAGTGGTTCAACGGCCTCGGTGTCTCCGCCTTCGTGCTGCATTACCGACTTGGCTCCGCTGGCTATCATTTTCCGACCCAGCTCATCGACGTGCAGCGGGCCATCAGGCATGTGCGGGCGAATGCGAAGCAGTACGGCATTGCTCCAAACCGCATCGGCATCATCGGCTTCAGCGCCGGCGGTCATCTCACCTCGATGGCGGCCACCATGTTCGATGAAAAGCCCGCAGGCATGACGAACGATGCTGTCGATCAAGTCAGCGCCCGTCCTGATGTCGCAGCGCCGACGTATCCGGTGATTTCCATGATCCAGGACTTCGGTCACAAAGGCTCACGCAAAAACCTGCTCGGCCCGAATGACAGCGACGAGCTGGCGAAGCATGTCAGCACCGAAACTCGCGTGACCGCCAGCACTCCGCCGACATTCATCTTCCAGACCGACGAAGACACCGTTGTGCCTGCCGAAAACGCCGTGGCCTTCTATCTCGCCTGCCGCAAACACAAGGTGCCCGCCGAATTGCACATCTACCAGCCCGGCCCGCATGGCGTCGGCCTTTACCTCGGTGATCCCGTGCTCGGCACCTGGAGCGGCCACCTGCGCGACTGGCTGCGCAATCAAGGCTTCCTCAAGCCGATGAAACGCACCGCCATCAGCGGCAAGCTCACCATCAACGGCACACCTGTGAGCTGGGGTAGTGTCATCTTCACGCCCGAAGATTCTTCCGCACCCGTTGCCTGCGCCCGTGTGATGCGCGGCAACTTCAAGCTCGACGAAAAAACCGGCCCCATCCTCGGCAAGGTCAAACTTACCGTCAGCTACAGCGCCGCCGATGTCCCCGGCCTCGAAAGCGCGGATGGAACGGTCACGACCAAAGAGCAAAAGCCCGGCGCAGGCGACTGGAGCCTCGAATTGAGCGGGGACAACAAGAGCTTGGATCTTCAGGTCTCTCGGTAGCATCGCACCGCCTTCACGCCCGGCCCGACTTCCTCCACGCTGAACTTCACCGGCAGAAACTGCTCGATGAGCGCCATGTTCGTCCGTGTGTGGTCGGTGATCGACAGCGTGTGAAACACACCGCCACCCGCGAGGGCCATCGGCAGCAAGAGTTGATCCGCGAGATGCACGCCGACCGGTGCCGTCGAGGCCAAATAGCCACGCAGACCCTTCGCCGCACCAGTGGCGACGGCTTCGGCGGATTTGCCGAGCTGGGCGATGCCGGTGCTGATCTCGCACAAGTTCGCAAAGCGGGCTCCAAGCAGGATGGCATTGCCGGGGCCGGTGCTGTCGTTCGCGTAGCGGAGGTCGATGTGGTTTTCGGGCCATTCGAGGATCTTGGAGGCGGTCACGATTTCGCGTTTGGCGATCTCGCCGGGCAGATGCGCGTGCAGCACGCGGCCAAAGGTCGCCACGGGCTCACCGCAGTCAGTGAGCTTGAGCTTTTTCCACTTTTTGATCGGCCAGATTTCTGCCGTGAGCACACCGCCTCCGGCCTGCATGAAGCCGGGACGTTCCAGCATCACCGTGGCAGCCACGCCCATGCTCTGAATCACCGGCAGGAAGCATTGCTCGATGAACTCGAACGGTGGAGCCATCGGATTGTGCGTGCCGCCTTCGATGCGCAGCGTGCTGGAGGCCTCGGCATGAAGCAGCGCAGGCAGCAGCGTCTGCAAAACAAGCGTCGTGCTGCCGCCGGAGCCGATGGCGAACGCGTAATCGCCCGCCGAGACCTTCCCAGGCCGGAAAACGAGTTCCGTGGAGCCGAGATCGGCCCCTTCGACCTCCGCGCCGCAAACTTCCGCCGCCGCTTTCACGCAAGTGAGGTGCTGACGCATCAGCCCCGGCTTCGGACGCTTCCCACGGATGTTCGTCATCCGAAACGCCCGCCCCGTGACCAGCGCCAGCGACAACGAAGACCGCAGCAACTGCCCGCCGCCGGATTCGCCGGAGATGGAGAGGATGGAGGTGTTGGTTTTGCTCATTGGATCAGAAAATAAATCGAAGAACTGCAATGCAGCCGATCAGGAAAATGACCGCCACGCCACCAAACAAGACCAAACAGGCAACCACAGCCAGGATTCCGCTTTTGCCCGCCTCTCCATAATCGGGTCGAGCCTCTTCACTGACTTTGATGTGGCTGAACTCGACATCCGACTCCTCGACAAAGGCCTCTCCTTTGTTCAAAGCGACATCAATGGCTTCTCGAAGGGCAATCAACCCCTCACGGTTGCCGATGATGAGATTGGAGTCCTCTTCGCGATAGTCGCCAGGGCGTGCCCAAGCGATTCGCTCGGCAGTTGCAGGTGTTTGATGATCGGGAGTGGTCATGTCGCTGTGGGGATTGGCTGACAGCAAATGGGGGCAGAAAAATGGAAGAGTTTTAGCTTCTGAAATTTGCTACCCCCATTTTTCTGTCAGCTTGGTTTTCCTCAATCATCCGCCTCCGCCGCGTCTTTGATGACGAAGCGGGCCTTCAGTTTGCAGACCTGCTGGGCCAGACCGGCGGCTTCGACGCTGTGGAGGACTTCTTTGAAGTCTTTGTAGGCGTTGGGGGCTTCGTCGATGGGGTATTGGCGAGCGTTGTAGAGGATGTCGTGGGTTTCGAAGTCGGCGTTGACCTCCTGTTGGTTGAGGTTTCGGGCGGCGGCTTTGCGGCCCATGCAGCGGCCGGCGCCGTGATTGACGCTGTAGCAGCTTTTCACGGCATCGGGCTTGGCGACCATGACGACGGAGCCATCGCGCGGATTTCCGGGCAGCAGGATCGGGTGACCGGTGGTGGCGAAAGGCGTGTCTTTGAGCGCATGGTGGCCGCCGGGGAAGGCTCGCGTGGCGCCTTTGCGGTGGACCCAGGCGAGTTGGTCGTTCACGACTTCCTGACGGGCGATGTTGTGGCTGATGAAGTACACGAGCTGCCCTTTCGTGCCGGGAAGCACTTCTTGGAAGGCTTCCAGCACGAGCGCATTGATGAGCATATGGTTCACGGTGGCAAAGTTCGCGCCGAGCGCCATGTCATCGAGATAGGCGTCGGCCTCGGGTGTGCCGAGCGGGGCATAGACGAGCTGTTTGTCCTCGGCTGGGAATGCGAGGCCCCAGGTGCGGAAGAAGCCTTCCAGGGCCTTGAATTGGCGCTGGGCGAGGATGTTCCCGAATCCGCGAGATCCGCAGTGGCTGAGGAACGCGACATGATTGTCCCGCAGGCCGAAGACCTCGGCGGTGCGGCGCATGTCGGCGTCGTCGGCGAGCTGCACGACCTCGCACTCACCGAAGTGGTTTCCACCACCGTAGGAGCCGAGCTGGGTCATTTTGTTTTCAAAGCCGGGGAAGCCGTTGAAGGCACGCATTTTGTCGAGGCGCTCGTGGAGCGTGGAGACGTTTCCATCGTGGCCGAGGTGGGCGCTGTCTTCGCAACGCTGCGCCCATTCGGGCGGGATGCCGAGGGCTTCGCACACGCTGCGGCTCGCGCCTTCAGTGCAAACCTGCACGCCGAGATCGGCGGACACGCGGCGGGACTTTTTCGCCTCGCGCTGACCCCGGCCCGCGCCGGTCGGCGTGCGCTCGATGATGGCGTCGATGAGGCGTCGGCGGATGGTTTTGTCGATGATCTCATCGGCGGGGATGTCCATCTGGAGCAGGGACATGGAGCACTTGATGTCCACGCCGACGGGTCCTGGATAAATGTGCGTCGGCGAGACCATCACGCAGCCCACCGGCGCTCCGTAACCGCTGTGCGCATCAGGATTGAGCACGAGATCGGTCACGCCCGGAGCCGAGCGCGAGTTCAGCGCCTGCTCGATGCAGGATGGATCGAAGCCCGCGCGGATCGCTTCCGTCCCGATGACGGTGATGGGTTTACCGGCGTTGTTGCGGGCGGGGAGGATGGCTTCGGCTTCGCCGGTGATGTGGAAGGGGGAGTTCATTTATGATTTATGACTTTTGATTGATGATTTGGTGCGGTTAGTTTGCGGAAGATGAAAACGATGACTTTGGAGCCTGAGATTGTGACTCGACGCGGGAAGCCTGTGGCGGTGATTTTGGCTGTGAAGGCCTATGAGAGGCTGCCGGAGCGGCTCGAAGATTTGAGGATGCCGCCGCGATGAAAGCCGCGCAAAAGAAGCCGCCGAGCTTCCGCCCGATCTCGGAATACATAGTCAGTAATACAGGTATTTTGTTTGGCTAAGGACATAGAAGTCCAACGGAACATCCCAGCCAGCGTCAGCGAGAATCAGGGCCATAATTCCACCGCTGACGAGTCGGCTGAGTGAGAAAAAGTCTCCTTCCCAGGCACCTTCTGGGCCGAAAAAATCACCATGAGCCAGAGAATTGCGCATTCCCTTCCATTCCGTGTAGATGTTTTCGAAACTACCCGACCAAGGTATTTTCAACTCTTGAACCACAGACTTAATGCGTTCCTCAGCGGTTGCCCGCTCCCATCGTCGTTTCGACCACCCAAAACGCTTCATCAGGAGCTGCTTGGACATCCCTTCCAAAAGTGCGCATAGATGAAGGCATTGGTAAAGCCTGATGGACTTCCCTCGTGCTGCTTCGATATGCTGCCAGTGGTAGCTTTTCATCAAGCCAACTGTTTCGTCCGTTGAGCAGAAGTATTTGGCCAACGTCGCCATCATTTTCTTGGGCAAACTATTCTCGCCTCGCAAGTCATACGTTTTGCTGCCACCAATTGGTGTCGGACCCTTTGTCTCACTGGTGAAATCGACCACAAAATCATCACTCAAGTAACCATCGCCTCTTTTGTGACGAATGCGCCATGGCACTACAACCATTCCGTGCATGAACGCGAAAGCTGAAAGCAATGAGTTTAATATTTCTAGGTCATGCTCGGCAGATGGCGAGCTATAACCTTCCTTGGTTCGAGTATATAGAAAGACATCCTCCTCTTCCTGAGAGAAACAAAACTCCCATTGGTCCAGATCCCCCATGAAACATCTGGAATCATGAGATTCAGATGGACCTTCGTAAAATGGGTGTTGTTCGGTCTTCTTAACTCCGCAGTTGAATAGCTCAAGCTTCGTGTGCGGAATGCAGGCGCGAAGACGTGCATCAACAACTCTGGGCGCAGCCGATTCTTCACCGCTATTCTTTGATCGGGCACGGAGCAGTCGAAATGTGTTTTGAAGTTGGGCTTTGGCCTCCTCGGACACTGGATCTTCAAAAACCCTCACATTTCGGATTTTCAGCTCATAACAATGGAAGGTGCCGTTCTGGCGCATAAACGTTTTGGCATCCCAGAACGGCGGAGTGATGTCTGTGAGTGTCAAATTCAGCCCATAGTGTGTGCGGCCGCTTGCTGTCCAGAAATCCCCCGGTCCATAGGTGATACAGTGACCGGTCTTAGCAGAAGACGGCACAGTCGATCCTTGCTTCGGAGAGCACTCTAAAAACAAGTTGTCTCCTCGGTTAACAAGAACGCCTTCGGCTTCAAAACTGCCCTCTGGACCCGACAACGTTAGCCGCTCGAATGGTAGGCATAGAGTCCTCTTCCGAAAAGCATGTGAAAACTCTTCAGAGTCGAAAATTCGCGTGGTTGGATTGGCTTGGATTTTTTTGTTCATGGCTTTGGAGAAAAGGCGGTGACGACAAGGATTGATGAAACGTGTTACTCCGCTCTACCGCTGAGCTACGGTCCCGAAGAAAGTGAAAAGGTGGGACCGGAGGGATTCGAACCCCCGACCTGAGGCTCCGTAAGCATGTAGTTCCATCGGCATTCGTCACCATTTGAGGTGATTGGTTTTTGAAAAGAAGGTGGCGACAAGGGTGGAGAGACTTCGCCGCATGGCTGCGGGGCGAGATTTGAACTCGCTGGTTACCAGATGTAGTCCGCTCCGGCATTCGCCAGGATTGAGGGTGATGATTTGAAAGTGGTGATGGCGACAAGGGGATCGAGAAACGTTTCAATTGCTCTACCGACTGAGCTACTGCCGAAGCAGGCAGGGATCGAACCTGCGACCAGTTGAGTACATGTAGTTCCTCAGGGCATTCGCCATCATTTGAGAAATGGGTGAGAGATGGAGCCTGGTGACAAGGATTGGAGAGACGTGACAGTTTGGAATGTAGTCCGCTCCAGCATTCACCAGGCTCCAAAGGGGTTGTTAAAGTGGAGTTTTGTCGATCTCGCCGACCCAGTGAGCGCCGGTGAGTTCACCGCTCGCGAAAGCGGCAATCACCTGAAACACGGAATCGGAGAAACCGCCGATGTTGAGGATGTCCTCGCGCTCCTGGGCCTGCGTGGAGGCGTATGGCTGGATGTCGAGGCACACGAGACGGGCTTTAGGATTCCGCTGCTTGAACTTCATCCATTCGCTCATCGTGCGCGTCGCGGAGCCACCGAAGCGGCCATGCTGAGGCGTGTCCATCCACGACTCGTTGTCGGAGACGTAGATCACCAGATCGGCCTGCACCTTGCGGGCATTCAGATCGATGAGCACGGCGCTGCAGTTCGTCCCACCGCAAGGCAGAGACGCGAGCTTTTGCGCGTTCGTCATCACGGAATCACGCGGATTCAGCTTCACACGAACGACATTCGTCTCAAACGGCAGCACGTCGGCATCGCGGTTCTGGCGCAGGAAGGCGGCGGCGACGAGCGCGGCGACATCAATGCAGCGCACCTTGCTCGTGGCGCCCTTGCGGACACCAGTCACAGGTGAGTGCATGGAGCCGGACACGTCTGGAGCCACGATCACTTTCCCGGCCACCACAGGCACATTGGAGACGGCGATCTCCATCGCATCCTGCAGCGCTTCCTTCACCTCGTGCGGGACTTCCGCGCCGACGTTGTGATAGGCCGCCATGAGCTGATACGGGAACACTTTGGCACGACGAACCTGCTCCTCGCTGCGCAGACGGCTGGCGATGAGGCGGGTGATTTCCTTCACGGAGAACACGCCATGACGGGCAAAGGTGTTCAGGTTCATGCGCGTCATCTGCCATGGGGCACGACGGGCGATGGCCTGCCACTGCTCCGCCGTCAAAGGCAGCGCGGTGAGCATCTGGAAGGGCACCTCAGGCGGATTTCCCGCCGGATCGGCCTTCCAGTCCTCGAACTCGCGCACGACATGCGGCAGCGCCGACGCCTCGTGCTTTCGCCCGATGAGATAACCGTAGAGCGCCTCGCGGGTCTTCGTCGCTGGACGCGGGTGCACCATTTTCACGATGTCCGCCAGCGATGGCGACTGACCCACGTCTGCGCGGAAGATCGCCTCATCCGAGCGGGTCTCGAACCAGCGGCGCACGAGGCGCTTTGGCAGCGAACCGAGGGACTTCCGACCCGTCACGCCGGAACGGAGGATCTGGACGAAATTCCGCAGCATCTTGGCGTCGTCGATCACGCGATCAAAGATCAGCTCCAGGCGCTCGGCATCCCGGGCAGCCAGCACGGCGCAAAGCAGCGCTGGCACATCCTTCATGAAGCCCTTCTGGCGGCAGTGAAGCGCCGTGCGGGCGATGAAATCGGTCGGGACCTTCTCACACAGCTTCAGCACCTGCTGGAGCTGGTCCTCCGCCGTGGCGTAGTAGGTGCGGTTCAGGCAACCCGTGGCCGCAAACTGCGCCAGAGCCTGACGCGGCGCGAGAGTGTAAGCCCGGCCTCCGGCTTCATTGAAGCTGTCAGCCTTCGGAGCCAGGGCTCCGGCGATGGTTTGGAAGAGAGTTTTGTTAGCCATGTTGGTTTCGGGTGGTTGATCCCGTGTGCCAATCTCTATTGCTAGTGCCGTGCCAAAACCTGGCACGGAGGGGTCGGATGACGCTGGAAGCCTTGTAAATACAGGGGAAGAAAATTTTTCGGGCGTATCTGGGCGAGTGGCGGATCGGGCCTAACGCCGCCCCAAAACTAGCCCAAAGGCTATTGCTTTATCTCATTGGAAGGATATGAGGCTGGGAGTCTAACACCTGAAAGGGTTCTTGCTACTTTCTGAGCCAAGAGGCACAATCCAACCATCATGCCTGCCATCTCCATCCCATGCCCGCCGAGCCTGATTCCCGCGCCGATTTCGAAGGTGAAAGTGCCGCGTCCTGCGAAGGAGCAGACGGAAGACTCGCCTCCGCAAAGTTCGTCCTCGAAAGAGTTCTTCGCCGCCGTGGAGAAGAGCATTGGGGCACCGCTGACTACAGTGAGGCTCAAAGTCGGGAGATAGACATCCTCGAAGACTGGGCAAAGAAGGACGGCTGCTGGCTTGAATCACCCGAGTGGGGGGTGTGGGATATGAGCCTCGGAATGGGCGAGCACCATGTGCGTCAGGAACAAAGTCGAGTGTTCAAAGCGACGAAGAAGATGAGGTTTGGTGTCTATCCTTCGTGCTCAGGTCGGGCGACCGGTGATCCTGTTGATCAACTCAAACTTGGCAAAGGCACTCCGCACCAATACCTCATGCGGCTGGAGCTGCTGAACCGGTGGTCAGCCTCGCTCGATGGCATGAAGGGCATCGAAATGAACCGCCTGGAAGGCAGCATGATTCTTGACGATCAATTCTCCATCATCACCTCCCAGCCGTGGTTTCCGCATGATGAAGTGCAGACGACGGTGGAGGACATTGCGGCCTGGATGGCGCGGAATGGTTTCCAAATGATCACGGCAGGCATTTGGTATCATCTCCAGTGCAATCTGGCGCTGTTCGATGTGAAGCCGTCGAACATGATCCGCTCGGGCGGGCATATCATTCCGATTGATGTGATTCCGATTGAGCCGTTTGGACGGATGAAAACCATCCTGGAGGCCGTGCTGTCATGAAACCCATCATCACTTTCGGCTTCCTTGGCTCCACTTTGGACCGCGCTCAGGGCGCGGAGCGGTGGTCGAAGTGGAGGCCAACGGTGGCGATGTGTCAGCAGGAGGATTTGCTCGTTTCGCGGCTGGAGTTGCTCGTGGAGCCGAAGTTTGCGGATCTGGCGAAGAGCGTGGTCGCGGACATTGCGAAGGTTTCACCGGAGACGGAGGTGGTGGTGCATGAGTTCGCGCTGAAGGACCCGTGGGACTTTCAAGAGGTGTATGAGCGCCTCTATGACTTCGTGCGCGGCTACGACTTCCAGCCGGAAAAGGAGGACTACCTCATCCACCTGACCACCGGCACGCATGTGGCGCAGATTTGCTGGTTCTTGCTCAATGAGGCGAACTTCATCCCGGCGCGGTTACTGCAAACCTCGCCGTCACGCGAGGGCGGACGCGATGCGAAGGCCTCGGGGCGCTACGAGATCATCGACATCGATTTGTCGAAGTATGACCGGCTCTCCACCCGCTTTGCACAGGAGCAGGAGCGCACGCTGGACTTTCTGAAAAGCGGCATCGCGACGAAGAGCAAGGGCTTCAACAAGCTCATCGAGCAGATCGAACTCGTCGCGGTGAACTCCAAAGCGCCGATCCTCATCATGGGACCGACCGGCGCGGGCAAATCGATGCTCGCAGGCCGCATCTACGACCTGCGACGCTCGCGAGCCGGACTGAGTGGTCGATTCGTCGAAGTGAACTGCGCCACGTTGCGTGGCGATCAGGCAATGTCGGCGCTCTTTGGCCACAAACGTGGCTCCTTCACCGGAGCACAGTCGGATCGTCCGGGTTTGCTCAAAGAAGCCGACAAAGGTCTCATTTTCCTCGATGAGATCGGCGAACTCGGCCTCGACGAGCAGGCGATGCTGCTGAGGGCTCTCGAAGACAAAACCTTCCTGCCGCTGGGCAGCGACAAGGCCGTGCAGAGTGACTTTCAGCTCATCGCGGGCACGAATCGCGATCTGCGAGCCCAAGTCGCGGCGGGCAAATTCCGCGATGATTTGCTCGCTCGCATCAATCTGTGGACCTTCACGCTGCCAAGCCTCGCGGAAAGACGCGAAGACATCGCGGCGAACCTCGATTTCGAGCTGGAACGCTATGCGAAGTCCCATCGCCGTCAGGTGCGCATGAACAAGGAAGCGCGGGAGACTTTTTTGAAGTTCGCGAAAGGCCCGGAGGCGAAGTGGAGCGCGAATTTTCGCGACTTGAATGCTGCGGTCACTCGCATGGCGACGCTGGCACCGAAGGGGAGAATCACCGTCGAGTGCGTGGAGGCGGAGGTCGAGCGGTTGAGGAAAAGTTGGCGGTCAGGGGTGAGAAGTGAGACGTCAGACGTGGTGACGGGCGAACTCGACCCGTTTGATCGCGTGCAGCTCGAGTTTGTGATCAAGACGTGCCGAGAGTCGAAGACGCTTTCGGACGCAGGGCGAAAGCTCTTTGCCGTTTCGCGGACGAATCGGTCGAAGATGAATGATGCGGACCGGTTGAAGAAATATTTGAAGCGCTTTAACCTGAGCTGGGAGCTGCTCCAATGATCAACCCTCGAACTTCTTGATCAACAGCGCGGCGTTGTGACCGCCGAAGCCGAAGGAGTTGCTCAGAGCGGCGTTCACCTTGGCAGGACGCGCGGTGTTCGGCACGACGTCCACATCGACTTCAGGATCAAGGTTTTCGACGTTGATGGTGGGCGGCACGATCTGATCCTGGATGGCTTGAATGCAGGCGACGAGCTCAATGCCACCAGCGGCACCGAGTAGGTGTCCGGTCATCGATTTGGTGCCCGAGACGAGCAGTCCGTTACCGCTCTTCGCGTAGTCGCCAAAGACGCGCTTGATGGCGCGCAGTTCGCACAAATCACCGACCGGGGTCGAGGTGGCGTGTGCGTTGATGTATTGCACGTCCGTGGTGTTCAACTTGGCATGACGCAGGGCCATTTCCATGCACTTCGCGGCTCCCAGACCTTCGGGATGCGGAGAGGTGAGGTGATAGGCATCCGCGGTGGCACCGTAACCGGCCAGTTCGGCATAAATCGTCGCGCCACGTTTCTTGGCGTGCTCCAGCTCCTCAATGACTACTACGCCAGCACCTTCACCCATGACGAAGCCATCACGATCCTTGTCCCAAGGACGGGAAGCACGCTCAGGCTCGTCATTGCGCAGGCTGAGGGCCTTCATGTTGGCAAATCCCGCAAGACCGCATGGGCGGATGGAGGCCTCGGCACCGCCGCAGATCATCGCGTCGGCATCGCCAAACTTAATGATGCGCCAAGCTTCGCCGATGTTGTTGTTCGAGGTCGCACAGGCGGTCACAATGACCATGTTCGGTCCCATGAAGCCGTATTCCGCCGCGATCATGCCGCTGGCGATATTGGTGATCATCATCGGGATGAGGAACGGCGACACGCGGGAGGGCGATTTCGTCAGCAAAATCTCATACTGCGCCTCAATGGTGCTCAGACCACCGATGCCACTGCCGACCATGACGCCAACGCGGTGCGGGTCGAGGCTGTCCGGGTTCAATCCGGCGTCCTTTGCGGCCATTTTCGAGGCAGCCATGGCAAACTGGAAATAGCGGTCAGCGCGCCGCGCGTCTTTGTGGTTATTGAAAAACTTGGTGGGGTCAAAGTCCACCACCTCACCGCCGATCTTGCAGTCGTACTTCTCCGTGTCCATCGACTGGAGGCGGCGGATTCCGCTCTTGCCGGCCACGAGGTTCTTCCAGAACTCCTCCTTGGTATTGCCGTTCGGGGAGACGACTCCCATGCCGGTGATGACGACGCGACGCTCGCTCATTGTATGTGAATTGGTGGGTTGATTTGAAAGTTGAGAGAACACGGTTTGCACGGAGGGGCAAGGGAAAACATGGCAACGACCTTTGCCACTGCACTTGAGACTTCGTAGATTCTGGTGTCTGCGTGCACTCGTGGCTCATTCATTTCTTTTCATCGCGCTCGCCGCCTGTCTTTTACTCCCGGCTCAAGCAGCGCCGGAAGCGTCGGCGATTCCTCCGGTATTTCGAGATTGGATGGCCGCGCAAAAGGACGCTGGCAGCATGCGGGTCTCCTTCAAGCAGACGCGCACCACGCCCGCGCTCAAAGAGGCCGTGGCCTCAAGCGGCCAGTTCTGGCGGATGGCGGATGGTCGCTTCCGCTGGGAGCTTGGAAACCCCGCCACGATGATCCTCATCTTTGACCAGGAAACCGTGCGCCTCAAAGAAGGCGCCGCAGGCCCCTGGCAGACTTTGAAGCCCGACGACAGCCGCGTGCGCATGTGGATGAAATTTCTCAGCGGTCGGGAAATGGACGCCGAATCGCTCACGAAGAACTTCACGCTCAAAGTCACGCAGCAGGAAAAGACCTTCGTCACCGTCGCGATGATCCCGCGACCGCTGCTCATCAAGAAATACCTCAAACAGCTCGACATGCAGATCGAACCGGGCGGCAAGCGCCTCCTCGGTTTTCGCATCGTGCAGGGCGATGGCTCCATGCTGCTCATGAACTTCGGCCCGCCGGAGAAACCGGGCGCGGATGTGGAGAAGCTGTTTCGAGTCGAAGCTCAATAATCCCGGTTCAGCAGGTAATCCGAAAGCTGTCGCAGCCGTGTGGAGGCATCGCCAAACACATCCAGCGCTCGATGTGAAACCTCGGTAAGGCGATGCGCCTCAGCCCGCGAGGCTTCCAGGCCCATCAGCGCCGGATAGGTGCTCTTTTCAGCGGCGATGTCTTTCCCGGCGCTTTTGCCGAGTTTTTCACTCGTCTGCGTCACGTCGAGGATGTCATCAATGATTTGGAAGGCCAGACCCGTCGCCATGCCAAAATCATGCAGCGCCTGCATCTGCGCCGCGCTCGCGTTCGCGCTCATGGCGCCGAGTTTCACGCTCGTGGTCAGAAGCGCGGCCGTTTTTCCCTCGTGAATGAAGCGGAGATCGTCCAGCGGCAGT
>JBIKYB010000494.1:0-3187 GCA_044355475.1 Prosthecobacter sp. | reverse complement strand
CTGCGGCAGCCGCCGATGTGATAGCGCGCGAACAACGCCCGCTGCGCCCCAGGATAGGCCTGGAGCACCTGGCTCATGGTCATGTCACCGTTCAGTGGTGGAAGTTCGGAAGGCATGGGGGAAATGACGAATGTCGAATGGCTGGAAGCGTGGCGGGGGCTTTTTGAATGATTCTAAATGCCGGAGTTCTGCCATAACGGCAAAACCAGGCAATGCAAGCCGTCAGGGCGTCCTGGTTCGTGGTCTCATTCGTCATTGATGCGCTGCGCTTCCCTGCGGGCTGCCTGCGGCAGTCTGTCTCGATTCTCTCGGCTCGACATTCCTCATTCTGCATTCACCTTTCCGGCCATGTCTTCCGCTCACGAACCCCGCATCCCGGTGCTGCCAACTTTGATGACAGCGGGCAATATTCTCTGTGGTTTCGTCGCCATCCTGCAAATCTTTGACGGGCGGCATTTTGAGGTGAACACGCATTACCACTACGCGATCGTGTTCATCCTGCTGGCCTGCTTGTTTGACGCGTTGGACGGACGCGTGGCGCGCATGGGAGGCACGGAGAGTCCTTTTGGGCGAGAACTCGACTCGTTGGCGGACATTGTGAGTTTTGGCGTGGCGCCGGCACTCCTGGTACATGACATCGTTTTGAAGGAGATCGACACGCCAAAAGGCCTCGGCTGGCTGATCTCGTGCGTGTATCTCGTCTGCGGGGCGATGCGGCTGGCGCGTTTTAACTGCCTCGCGGCGGCGGATGTGAAAAGCAGCAGCAAGAGCTTCCGCGGCTGTCCGATCCCGGCGGCGGCGGGTGTGATTTCGTCTCTGACACTGCTGATCATCTGGTTGGACAGCAATGAGCGCGAGATCGGCAACTGGAAGTTCGCGCTGGCCGGTCTGATGGCGCTGCTTTCGTATCTGATGGTGAGCAATCTGGAGTATCCGAGCTTTAAGGCGGTGAACTGGCGCACCAAGCGTTCGTTCCACTGGGTGCTCATCACCATCGTGGTCATTGCCTTCACGGTGATGAACTGGCACTGGATGCCTTCGGTCATTTTTGTGAGTTACTTGCTGTACGGCCTGGCGCGGCCATGGATTTCCCGCCAGTGGCGGCAGGAGATCGAGATCGAGGCAGAATCCATCGAACTGGACCCCGATATGGAGACGCTGGCGCTCAATGGCGAAGAAGAGCCGCGCCCCCTGCCGCGCAACGTCGATCCTGCTGCGCAGATTTGAACAAAATCGTTTCACAATCACTTGGCATGCGTAAGTGAGCGTCTCCACCGACCTCATGGCAGATTTTTATCAGCACGCGCGCGTGCCCACCCTCCACCACCTCGCCCACGCGGACAGCGCCGCGCGTGAGCAGGAAATGCTGGCTTGGGCGGAAAAAAAGCCGGTGGCGCTGCTGCTGCCTGCGCTCTACGCCGAATGCGAACGCCCGGCCCTGCCGCGCATCCTGGAGGAAGTCTCGCAGGCCTGTCACATCAGCGAAGTCGTGCTGAGCATGAATGGCATGAACGCCGCCGAGCACGATCGGGCGCTGCTGTTTTGCCGTCAAAACCTCAAGGGCAAGCGGGCGCACATCTTGTGGAATGACGGACCGCGTCTGAGCCAGGTTTATCAGCGCATGGCAGATGCCGGGCTGCCTGGGGCGCATGCGGGGAAGGGGTCGAACATCTGGATGGGCATCGCCTGGCTGAAGGCGCGTGGGTTCAAGGGCGTGGTGGTTAGTCATGACACAGACATCTTGAACTACAGCCGCGATTTGTTGTGGCGGCTTTGCTACCCGCTGCTGCATCCAGGCATGAGGTACCGCTTTGCCAAAGGCTACTACAGCCGCGTTTCAGATCGTCTGTTTGGCCGCGTCACCCGCCTGCTGATCTTTCCGCTGATCCAGGCCTGTCGTGATGTGCTGGGGGGGAAGCCACTCATTGAACAGCTCGATAGCTATCGCTACCCGCTTTCCGGCGAGTTTGCCGCCGACATGGACGCGCTTCAGGATTTCAGCCTGCCCGGTGGCTGGGGCTTGGAGATCGCTTTGCTGTGCGAGGCATTTCGTCATCTGCCCGGAGAGCATCAGTGTCAGGTGGATCTCGGTTTCCATTTCGAGCACCGGCATCGCAGCCTCTCGCACGAGGAGGTGGGCGTGAATGAGCCGGGCCTGATCACCGCCGCCGCCGACGTGGCGCGTTGTCTGGCCTTCCAGGTGCTGCGGGAGTCGGAACCGCGCTCGGCGGAGAGCTTCATGAGCCTGATCATCGAGCGTTATCGTTCGCGGGCGCATGAATGGTTGTCGCGCTATGAGCATGTGGCCTTGCTCAATGGCCTGCGTCATGACGCCGAGGAAGAAGGCGCTGCCGTGACCGCCTTCGGCCACGCTTTGGACCGTCTGCTGAAAAATCTGCCCACGGAAGGCCTTCGCGTGCCCGCCTTGCGTGACACCCCAGCCAAAACCTTCGCGCAGATCCCCGGCCTCGCCGAGGAGATTGCAGGCTGTGCTACAGAGGTGTGTTGATGGCTTGCATGCGGGGTGTGCTCCGCGTATCGGCAGCTCATGAAACTGCCGCCGCATCTGCTGGATGAAATCATTGTCGCCCTGGGGGATGTCTTTGTCGGACGCAGGTATGCGGACAAGGTGATCGAGTTCACCTTCAAGCGGCATCGCAAATGGGGCAGCCGGGACCGGCGCATCTTCGCGGAGTCAATTTACGAATGTGTGCGCTGGTGGCGCTGGTACTGGTATCTGGCCGGACTGCCCGATGCTGAGCACACGCAGCCGGAGGAAATCACCCCGGAGCGCCTGTGGCGGGTCTGGGCGGCCTACTGGATCATCAACGGCCGCGATCTGCCGGTGGATGAAACCGCGCCGCAGGTGCGGCCGGCCGATATTTTGAAACGGGCGAAGGACGGTGCCGCGCCAGCGATTCGTGCGGCGATTCCCGACTGGCTGGAGCAGCGCGGTCAAAAGGAACTCGGCAGCGCCTGGCCGGCGCTGCGTGAGTCGCTGAACGTTCCTGCGGACGTGTTCATGCGCGTGAACACGCTTAAAAATGACCGCCGGGCGCTCCGGGAGAAGCTGGGGCAGGAGGGATTTGAGACGGAGATCGTCGAGGACGTGCCGAGTGCCCTGCGTTTGAAGCAGCGTGCGAACCTGTTTGGCACCACCTCGTACAAGGACGGACTATTTGAGGTG
>JBIKYB010000493.1:0-3190 GCA_044355475.1 Prosthecobacter sp. | reverse complement strand
CTCCATGTAGGTGTCAATGACCTCGGCAAAACCATAGTGACCTTCACGGATGAGTGAGACCTGGTCCTGGATGGCCTTGGTGGAGTTTTCGTTCAGGCTGGTGCCGTGACCGACGATGACGAGGCTCGTGCGTTCACGCGGCACGCCAGGGGCGACTTCATCCGCACGCTGCAAAATGAGACGCGTCATGTTTGGGTGAATGCCCACGGGATCGCAATAATAGATCGTTTTGCCATCGCGGTGGGTGACCGGACCGTCGAGACGCAGTTCACGCGGCAGCACCTGCTGGCAGAAGTAGCCTTCACTGATGAAGTTCGGCACGATGTAGATGACATTGCTGTCCACCATTTCGTAAACCTCGCGCATGTTCGGCTCCTCCTTCCAGAAGCAGCAGGCGACTTCGCGAAAAATGCCGCGCTGCCGGATGGCATCGGCGTGCAGGTGTGTCGGGGCGCTGGAGTCCGGGTTCACGGTGGAACCATGACCGACGATGATGAGAGCGGCGTTGGAATGCGAAGAAGAGGGCACAGGGCAAAGGGCAAAGAGTTGAGAAAAGAAACTTGGCTACGTCAGCCATGGCGGAAGCGGATGTCGCGGATCTTGGCGTCGGGCAGTTTGGCTTGCAGGCGCTTGAGGATTTTGCCTTTTTCGAGCATCAGCGCGTGATGAGCGGTGGGCTGCATGAGGCGCACGGTCAGCATGCCGCGTTCGATGGAGTCCGGGCGCGAGAGTTTGAACAAGAAAAGGCCAACGATCTCCTCCCAAGCCTCAAGCACATCCTCCAGCTTCACGCGGTTCGCCAAACCGCATTGCGCGACGATTTTCGGGGCCAGATCGGCCACGCTGAGCGTGGGCAGGTCCATCAACGGGCCGTCCGCGACCCCACGCCACGCCGCCACGAGCCGGTGGCGCAAAATCTGGTGGGGCGTGGGTTTGCGATCGCTCATGAACCGCAGGCTAGCCGGTAATATGCCGGTGCTGAAATACAAAATGGCTTTTTAACGCGCCCATCTTCGCTTGGCGAAGTGGTACCCCCGGTAGGATTCGAACCTACGACAAATTGATTAAGAGTCAACTGCTCTACCAACTGAGCTACGGAGGCATTCGCTGTCACTTGAATGACAGGGTCGGTGAAGGGCGCGAGTAATAGCCGTCCCTGCCCATCGTGCAAGCGCGTTTTGCCTCTCACGGTGAAACTTTTAGACGCAGGGGCATAAACTTTGCCAGTTCCTGCGCTTTCATGCAGGGCCGCCGAAAGTGCGGCTTTCGTTCTGAAAACTACATGTCGTCGTTCCTTCCCTGTGCTAGCTCCAGCGCATGCGTTTTTGGGCTTTCATCTTCTTTGCTTCAATTCATCTCGCCAGCGCCGCCGATTTGCCATTGAGCGTCACGATTTCGGGTGAGGTCGGGCCTTACACGAAGGAACACTGGAAGGCTGACTGGCCGGGTTGCGAGTTTGAAGGCGGGATCAAGGAAGGACGGGTCATGGTGACGGAGGGCCAAAGGCTGCGCGTGAACTTCGCTCTTAGCAAGATCGGCCCTGAGGAGGGCGGCGCGGGTTGGCGCATGCCTTTTGGAAAGCATGAGAGGGCAGAGATGAGCTACACGCTGCGCTTCAGCAAGGACTTCGACTTCGTCAAAGGCGGCAAGCTGCCCGGACTCTGCGGCGGGCCGGAAAACGTGAGTGGCGGACGGCCTGCGAACGGCATGAACGGCTTCTCCGCTCGCCTCATGTGGCGCAAGGACGGTCGCGGCGAGGCCTATGTCTATCACAAGAATCAAAAGGGCGATTATGGCGACAGCTTCGCCTTTCCGGCCGACTTCCGCTTTCCCACTGACACACCGGTCAAGGTGCGCCTCATTGTGAGCATGAACACGCCCGGCAAACGAGACGGTGCGCTGCGTGTGTGGATCGACGAAAAGCTTCTCGTCGAGCGATCCGACATGGAATGGCGTTCGGTGGACAGCTTCGGTGTGGACGGCATTTACTTTGAAACTTTCCACGGCGGCGGAGACAAGTCCTGGGCACCGACCAAACCGTGCTGGGCCGAGTTTGGGGAGTTGCGTGTCTCAGAGTAGCCCCTCGAATGCGAGCGCAAGCAGGGCAATCCTGCGGCGCATCGCATCGCGCCTTCAGCCATGCCGCCCTTTGAAGGTCAGCTCCGCGATGCCGCTTTTATCGAGCCCACCGAGGCCTAGCGTGACCATTTTTTCATACTGCGCCTTCGTGGCGTCGTTCAGCGGCAAATTCAGACCGACGGTCTTCGCCACATCGGCGGCGATGCCGCTGTCCTTGGCGGCGTGCTCGGCGGAGAACCAGCAGTCGTGCTCGCGGGCCACCATGTCGCCGCCGTCGGTTTCCAGCACGCGGGAATTCGCGCCCGTTTGGCTGAAGACCTCGCGGATCATGTTCAAATCGTGGCCGAGAGCGTCGGCGAGGCCCAGACCTTCGGCCAGACCGGCGGTATTGATGTTCATGACCATGTTCACCAGCGCTTTCACTTCCGCTGCCCGGCCCGGACCGCCGATAAAGCGGCGGTTCACGCTCATCTGCTCGATCATCGGCTGTACCTGCTGGTAGATCGCCTCGTCACCGGCCAGCATGAGGTAGAGCTTGCCTTCACGCGCATGGCTGATGCTGGAGGCCATGCAGGCTTCCAGGCTGTGCGCTCCGGCTTTTTCAGCAGCGGCATAGACCTCGCGATGGATCGCAGGAGAGAGTGTGGCGCAGTTGATGAAGATCTTGCCCTTGGCGTTGATGAGCAAACTGTCGCTGCTGCCGAAGAAAATGCCGCGCATGGAGGCGTCATTGGTCACGACGGTAAAAATGACATCTGCCGCTGCGGTGACATCGGCCAACTTCGAGCAGGCTTTGCAGCCGAGTTCGGCGGCCAGATCAGCGGCGGCCTGCGTGTTGACATCGAGCACAGCGGTGACGCTGTAGCCGACTTCTTTGAGACGACGGGCCATGTTGGCCCCCATTTTGCCGACTCCGACGAATGCAACGGTTTGGGACATGAGATGGAAGATAGTGATGGGTGATGAGTGAGGGGCAGAGCGGTCAAGCCTGTCAAAAGGGTCAAGCTGGACTCTTGAACTCGGGATAAAACGGATTGTGAGCCTTTTCCTCTCCGACAGTGGTCAGCGGGCCGTGGCCGGGGCAGAGCACGGTGTGATCTGGCAAAGTGAA
>JBIKYB010000336.1:0-5498 GCA_044355475.1 Prosthecobacter sp. | reverse complement strand
GGTTCAGCGCGATGTCCTTCGACTCCAAACGATGCAGGTAGCGCATCATCTCCGTTTCGGAATGGTAGGAATTGAAGACCAGATGCGTCAGATAGACCGACGAACGATGGTGCAATGACGAGCAGTGCAGCGGCTGCTCGTCATCAAGCACCGGTGGCTGCTGGGGTTTGGAAATGCCGAAGGCGGTGAGCAGATTGAGCAGCTCGTCCTCACGCACACGCTCATCCAGCGCGACGCCGACCGTGGTCGCGTCGATTTTGCGCAGATTGATTCCGAAGAGCAGAGCGCGCTTGAGTAAGTCGTCGGCGTTCGGCACGCGCACACTGATCGTGTCGAAGAAATCGTCGCTCAGTACGTCGATGCCGCCACGCAGCAGTTCGCCAGCCAACCACACGGCAGCACCATGCACGCGTTGCGCGATGGCCTTGAGGCCCTGTGGGCCATGATAGACCGCGTACATCGACGCCATGACGGCAAGCAGCACCTGCGCGGTGCAGATGTTGCTGGTGGCTTTTTCGCGACGGATGTGCTGCTCCCGTGTCTGCAAAGACAAGCGGTAGGCCGTTTTGCCAGAGGCATCTTTCGAGACGCCGATCAATCTTCCTGGCAGACGACGCTTCAACGCGTCTTTGACAGCCATGAAGGCCGCATGCGGGCCACCAAAGCCAAGCGGCACGCCAAAACGCTGGCTGTTACCCACACAAATGTCCGCACCAAATTCTCCCGGAGGACGCAAGACGGTGAGCGCGAGCAAATCGGCGCTGACGATGAGCAAAGCACCTGCTTCATGCACCTCGGCGGCCAGTTCGGCGTAGTCGTGAATGACGCCAAGCGTGTCGGGATACTGCACGAGCACGGCGGCGAGGCCTTTGGTGCCGTCATGCTTCCATGCGAGCGCATCGCCCACCTCCACACGGATGCCGAGCGCGTCCATGCGGGTGCGCACGACTTCGATGCAGTGCGGATGGCATTTGTCTGAGATGAAAACGCGTGAAGCACCCGCAGCCTGCGCCACGGCAAGACCCAGCGCCTCGGCACAGGCGGTGCCTTCATCGAGCAGCGATGCGTTCGCGACATCCAGCGCCGTCAGATCGCGGATCATCGTCTGAAAATTGATGAGCGCCTCCAGGCGGCCTTGCGCGATCTCGGCCTGATAAGGCGTGTAAGCGGTGTACCAGCCGGGATTTTCGAGGATGTTCCGCTGAATGACCGGCGGCGTGAAGGTGTCATGATACCCGAGGCCAATGAAGGAGCGCAGCAGCTTGTTCCGGCTCATGATCTGGCGCATGCAGCGCAGCGCCTGCTCCTCGCTCAGCGGTGGCGGCAGAGTCAGGGCTTCGCGCACTCGGATGCCTTCCGGCACCACTTGGTCGATCAGATCATCAAGCGTTTTGAAACCAAGCGTTTGCAGCATGCTCTCCGCCTCAGCGGCGGAGGGGCCAATGTGACGGCGAGAGAAATTTGTGGGCATCTGGGGGAGCGGATGGAAGTACTGAGACTAGCCAGCCGCAGGCCGGTGTCACTTGCCAAACCGGTCCCAGAATTTTTTCTCTGACGCTTTTTGTTTACCTTTGGCCTCGCGCAAAAAGGGAGCCAAGGCGGCAAGGTTCATGATCCAGTGATTGAACAGGTTCAGTGGGAAGCGCAGCGGCCGGGCAAAATCGACAAACAACACGACACGGTAGCCGTCCGTGTCATTCCAGACCTCGTGGTTGTAGGTGTCGTCAAAGATGACCGCCTTGCCCTCCTGCCAGGCATGAAGCTGGTCGGCGATGCGGATGCGGCACTCATGGCGAGGCTCCGGCACCATGAGGCCAAGGTGCATGCGTAAAACACCGGCCCAAGGGCCGCGATGATGCGGAATATGCTTCCGCGGTGAAAGGATCGAGAAGAAGCCGGTCGTGCAGCCGGGGATCATGTCGAGCACCTTCATCGTCTCCGGGCAGTGAAGGGCGTTTTCCTGGCAGTCCATGCCAACACCTTTGAGGAAGAACGTTTTCCACTGGTCGTCGCCCTGGATCATGCCGACTTCCTTGACGATGTCCTGGAAGCTGGGCATCGCGTCGCGGTATTGCATCACCGCGTCGAGTTCGGCCCTGACCTTCGGCCATTGTGCCTCGACGTCATTCACCCAGGGGAAATGCCGTGAGTCATAGATCGGCGGATCGCCATGGATCGAGCAGTGGGCAATGACAGCCTCAATGATGTCCTGGAGCCGGTTAGTGATGCGCTCCAGCAGTCCCTTGGCTGGAAAAGTGCGGTGGCGGCGATGGTAGGCGTCTGCTGGCTTGGGTTCAAAGCCGGCTGGAAAGGTGGGGACAGGAAAAGATGCTTCTGAGGGCATGGTTCAAGAGTCCGTCATGAGTAACGAATTTGTCACTCAATGCAGCCAAAAAATGCGCCCTAATTTTGGGCACCAGCGCCAGCGGATTAGCCAATGTGCTTGCGATAAGCCTCGGCGTCCATCAAGGCGTCCGCCTCGGCAGGATTCGAGGACTTGATCTTGAAAATCCAGCCGCCCAGGAAAGGATCACGATTGAGCAGGCCGGGGTCATTGCTGAGCGTCTCATTGACCTCGACGATCTCACCGGAAACCGGCGCATAGATGTCGCTCGCAGCCTTCACGGACTCGATCACGCAGACCTGCTGCCCAGCGCTGACCTGTGTGCCCAGTTTCGGCGGATCGACGAAGACCACATCGGTCAGTTCGGCCTGTGCGTGATCAGTGATGCCGACCGGCGAAGGATTTTGCATCGGGTCGATCCATTCATGGGATTCGCGGTAGCGGAGGTTGTCGGGAACGTTGCTCATGTGGGGGATGGTGTGGAAAATCTAGGCGGCGGGTTTGCGATAAAACGGCTTCTTCACCACTTCCGCAGAAAAGCGGCGGCCGCGAATCTCGATTTCAATCGCAGTGCCGATGGCTGTGGCGCTCAAAGGCAGATACGCCATGCCGATGCCAACAGAAAGACTGGGGGATTGCGTGCCGCTGCACACCTCGCCAACGATTTGACCTTCATAAGCCACGGGATAATGCGGACGCGGCGGCGGGGCGGTTCCCGTCATGCGGAAGGCGGCGAGCTTGTCCGGCAATCCGGCGGCTTTTTGCGCCACCAAAGCCTCGCGGCCGGTGAAATCACCTTTTTCGAGATCCACAAAGAAGCCAAGACCCGCTTGCAAGGGCGTGCGGTCTTCAGAGAGATCGTTGCCATTGAGCGGATAGCCCATTTCAAGGCGCAGCGTGTCACGGGCACCGAGTCCACAGGGGATGCCGCCTGCGGCTTTCACGGCATCAACCATTTTGCGTAGCCACTCTGCGGCTGTTTCCGCAGGCATGAAGAACTCAAAACCTTCCTCGCCGGTGTAGCCGGTGCCGCAGAGCCACATCGGGCCATCGTTGGTCATCGTGACGAAGATCGTGTTGTGCTCAGGAAAGGAACCCGCATTGCCAAAAACCGTCGCAGCCACCTCGCGTGCTTTCGGTCCCTGGATGGCGAGTCCGGCGGTGAAGTCGCTCGCGTTCGCCATCATCACGTCATCGTCTTTCGTGAGCTGGGATTCGAGATGGTCCCAGTCCGCGTCGATGCGCGAGGCGTTCACGACGAGGAAAAACTCACGCTCGCTGGTGCGGTAGGCGATCAGGTCGTCGATCACGCCGCCGCGTCCGTTCAGAAGCAGTGTGTATTGGCCCTGGCCCGGCTGAAGTTCGGCGATGTTGTTGGTGAGTACGCGATTCAGGAAGGCTTCCGCGCCCTTGCCGCTCACGATGAACTGGCCCATGTGCGAGATGTCGAACACGCCCACGCTTTGCCGCACGGCCTTGTGCTCCTCGACGATGCCCGTGTACTGCACCGGCATGTCCCAGCCTGCGAAGGGCACCATGCGCGCCCCCATTTCGACATGCAAAGCGTGCAGAGGGGTGCGGCGGAGCGGAGATGAGTCAGACATCGTCCGCGCATGGTGTGAAGCACCGCCCTTTTGTCAATTCATGCGCTCAAATGGCAGCCAGGGACGAATGATGTCGTTTGCACAAACCTTAGCGCCCCTTCATACTTCGAATCCGCCAAAACCCCCACCATGGCAGCCCCCTTTCTCACTCAGGACTTTCACATCCGCTGGTCAACACTGACCCCAGACCACATCGAAGCCGATATTCGCGCTGCCTTGGAAAAGGCACAGGCGAATCTCGACGCGCTCATCGATCAGGATCGCGGCAAAATGAACTTCGACACCGTCGTGCTCGGTCTCGACGAAACGACCCGCGAACTGAACGAAGCCTGGGGCCTCGTGACGCATCTCGACTCCCTGTGCAATTCCCCAGCCCTGCGTGAGGCGCACAACAAGATGTTGGCGGAGGTCAGCGCCTTCTTCGCTAAAATTCCGCTCAACGAGCATCTCTGGGACCTGCTCGTCACCTATAGCAAGACCGAGGAAGCGAAAAAACTCACGCCTGTGAGCAAACGGGCGCTGGATGAGTCCATGGAAGGCTTCATCCAGGCCGGGGCGGATCTGCCACCGGAGAAGAAAAAACGTGTCGAGGAGATCGAGTCGGAGCTCTCCAAGATCACTCAGAAGTACTCGGAAAACGTGCTCGACTCCACCAACAAGTGGGAGCTGGTCATCGACGATGTGGACCGCCTCAAAGGTCTGCCACCCTCTGCCATCGAAGCCGCCCGGGCTGATGCCGCCGCGAAGGGACTCGGCACGCCAGAACAGCCTTTGTACCGCCTCACCTTGAAGGCTCCCTCCATGATCCCGGTCATGGAATACCTCGAAGACGAGAGCATCCGCCGTCAGGTCTGGGAAGGTGCCTGCTCCATCGGACGTGGCAGCGAGCATGACAACACGGACAATGTCTTCAACATCCTCCGCCTACGTCATGAAAAAGCGCAGATCATGGGCAAGGCCCACTTTGCCGACCATGTGTTGGCCCACCGCATGGCCAAGACAGGCCGCAGTGCATTGCGCTTCGTCGAGGATCTTTATTCACGCGTGAACGAAGCTTTCAAGCGCGAGACCATTGAGCTGCAGGAATTCCGCGCCGACACCGCGCATCAGACCGCCGATCTGTTTCAGCCTTGGGAGGTCTCCTTCTGGAGCGAAAAACAGCGCAAATCGAAGTACGACTTCGACGAGGAGGAACTGCGCCCTTACTTCCCGCTCGACCGCGTGCTCGGCGGCATGTTTCAGCTCGCCGAGAAGGTTTTCGACCTGCGCATCACGCCACGCGAGGGCGTTTACGTCGAGCCGGGCAAAGACGCGCCTGAAAACATCAGCGCGCAGCCTGGGAAGGCCGGTCCTGTTGAAGTCTGGCACCCGGAAGTGAAATTCTACGAGGTGCGCAACGAGAAGGGCGTCCACATCGGCTCCTTCTACGCCGACTGGCATCCGCGTGACGCGAAACGCGGCGGCGCTTGGATGAACTACCTCAAGATGGGGGTCCCGCCGAGCGGCGAGCGCGACCGCCGCCTGCACTTCGGCCTCATTTGCGGCAATAT
>JBIKYB010000453.1:0-3590 GCA_044355475.1 Prosthecobacter sp. | reverse complement strand
TCGTCAGCAGCGTGAAAAAGACCGCCGCAGGCCATTTTGAGGTCGTGACCGAGGATGGCACCGTGCGTGAGACCCATAGCGTCATCGTCGCCACCGGTGCCTCGCCGAAACACCTCGGCTTGCCGAACGAAAAATCCCTCATTGGTCACGGTTTGACGAGCTGCGCCACCTGCGACGGTGCTTTCTACCGCAACGTGCCCGTCTGCGTCATCGGCGGTGGTGATTCCGCCTGTGAAGAGGCCGGTTTCCTCACCAAATTTGCCAGCACGGTCTATTTGATCCACCGCCGCGACACCCTGCGCGCCTCGAAGATCATGGCCGACCGCGCTTTGGCGAATCCGAAGATCAAACCCGTCTGGAACAGCACCGTCTGCGAGTACCTCACCGATGAAAAAGGCGAGATGCGCGCCGTGATGCTCGAAAACCTCGTCACGGGTGAAAAGAGCGAGCTGGAGCTCAAGTGCGTCTTCGTCGCCATCGGCCATGTGCCGAACGGCGCCTTCCTCGGCGATCTCGTTGATACCGACGAAAGCGGCTACATCCTGCAAACCCAGGGCACGCGCACCAAAACCGAGGGCCTCTTCGCCGCTGGCGACGTGGCCGACCACGTCTATCGTCAGGCCATCACCGCCGCCGGCCAAGGCTGCGCCGCCGCCCTGGAGGCCGAGCGCTACCTTGCCGACAAGGGCGTGCATTGATTGAAGCTGGACAGATGCCCCGAGGCAGCGGATACATCGCGGCGAAAAGCGCCCCGTATCCCACGCATGAGCCATCTGGAGACCTTCAAAATCATCCGACTCGCCCTTCTTCCCGTCATCGCCCTGCTGGCCTCGTGCCAGAGCGGCGGCTCACGCGGGCAGACGCAGTATCTCGAAGCCTTCAACCCGGCCAGCCTGCCGAATTCCTCCATGTACAACGCCGATCAGGTGTCCTACTGGGATGGCGACGGCCTCAGCGGCAGCCCGAGCATCACCATCGACCTGAGCGATCAAAAGGCCTACTTCTACAAAGGCGGCACGCTGGCGGGGGTCTCGGCACTCTCCACGGGCGATGAAAAACACGCAACCAAGACCGGCACCTTCAAAATCATCCAGAAGGACCAGTGGCACAAATCCAACCTCTATGGGGACTTTGTGGACGCGTCCGGGACGGTCGTGATGGCGAACATCGACGTCACTAAAGACAAGCCACCGGCCGGCACGCGCTTTGAAGGCTCCAAGATGCACCACTTCATGAGATTCGTCGGTGGCATCGGCATGCACGAGGGCTTTCTGCCCGGCTACCCGGCCTCCCACGGTTGCGTGCGCATGCCCGGCCACATGGCTGCCACGTTTTACCACAATGTCGCCATCGGCACACCGGTCACGGTGCGGCCCTGATTCAACTACCATCGCCCCCCCCATGCTTCCAGACACGGCAATCGAGATCAGTCCCACGGATGTGAGCTACCTCCTCGGACGCCCAGGAGCGCGAGACTTCCGCATCATCGACTGCCGTGAGGAAAACGAGTGGCAGATCTGCCGCCTACCTGACGCCCAGCTCGTGCCAATGTCCCGCTTTGGCGAGTTGGCGACACAGGTCTTCACGAACACGCAGGAGCATCTCGTCATCTACTGCCATCATGGCATGCGCAGCCTGCGCGTGGCGAACTGGCTGCGTGAGCACGGCTTCACCCGAGCGCAGAGCATGCGCGGCGGCATCGACGCGTGGGCCGATCTGGTCGATCCTGAAACGCCGCGTTATTGAAACGCCCGTTTGACGGCTCTGCTCCTGGCGTGGAAGAACAAGCGCGGCTAGTTTTTCATTCCCCCCTTCTCACGCAGCATGGTTCGACTCCTCACCCAGCAAGGTCAACTCATCGACTGGAACGACGAGAAATCGCATCCGTTCCCGGACAATCTGGTTTTCCTCGATCTGCTCAATCCAGGCCGTGCCGAAGAGCTCGAAGCGGAAAAATGGCTCGAATACCAGCTCCCCACGCGTGAGGAAATGCAGGAGATTGAGGAGTCCAGTCGGCTCTACATGGAAAAAGGCGCGCTTTACATGACCGCGTGGCTTCCTGTGGGGCTGGACACGCCAGATCCTGACAGCACGGCGATTTCCTTCGTCATCGCGCCTGACTGCCTCACCACCGTGCGCTACGCGGACCCCATGGCCTTCCGGGTGCTCGTGGATCAGGCCAAACGCCAATGCAGCATGCCGCTCAGCAGCGACGCCGTGTTCCTGCTGCTGCTGGAACTCATCGTGGCCCGCATCGCCGACGCACTCCAAGGTGTGGAGGGCGACATGAAAAAAATCTGCCGCGACATTTTCAGCCTCGACCCACACAAGGCACATGCCGCGGTGGAAAAGGATCTCAGTGATGTGGTGAAGCTGCTCGGTCGGCGCAGCGCCCTCGTGGCGAACCTGCGCGAGAGCCTGCTCAGCCTCAGCCGCATGCTGCAATACTTCCTCAACAACGCGGCCACCTGGATGCGTGGTGATCTGGCCGCGCAGTTCCGCAGTGTGATGCGCGACATCAAAAGCCTGGACGAATACACCGGGCAGCAGATGCAGGAGATGACCTTCCTACTGGAATCGACCCTGGGCCTCATCAACATCCAGCAGAACCAGATCATCAAGATCTTCACCGTAGCCAGCGTGCTCTTCATGCCGCCCACGCTCATCGCCAGCATCTACGGCATGAATGTCGGTCTGCCCTCGCAGCACCAGGGCTGGGCCTTCGTGATGGTCATGCTCATCATCGTGCTCTCAGCCATCGTTCCGATTTGGTTCTTCAAACGCAAGCGGCTGCTGTAGTGCCAAAAAGCCAGAAGGGCGTGATGGAGCCAGACTCAGGATCAAAGGCGGTAGTTGCGCCCAAACAACCGCAGGGGACGTTTGACATCAGGAGTCCACCTCGCCTAACCTCAGCGCCGTTCACCGACCCGCAGTACATGCACGACACCCCCACGCTGCCTGAGAAGGAGTTTCACTCCCACGCTCCTGGCTATTGGTTTGATCAAAACATCGCCCCCGCTGACTGGAACAATGCCGCCTGGCAGCTCAGAAACCGGATCACGACACTGAAGCAACTGGAGCAGCACCTGACGCTATCCGAGGAAGAGCGAGCGGGCGTGCTGCTCTCCGGCAACAAGCTGGCGATGGCGATCACACCGCATTATTTCAATCTGATGGATGCCGCCGACCCCGGCTGCCCCATCCGCCGTCAGGTCATCCCGCGCATTGAGGAAACCTGGGAAGATCCCGATGAAATGAGAGATCCCTGCGGCGAAGACAGCCACATGCCAGTGCCGGGCCTAGTGCATCGCTACCCGGACCGCGTATTGTTCCTCGTGACGGACCGCTGCGCCAGCTACTGCCGCTACTGCACGCGGAGCCGCGTCGTCTCCGGCGTGGGAGAGCAGGAACTTCACACCGAGTTTGAGGCTGCCTTCCGTTACCTGGAACGCCACACGGAAGTTCGTGACGTGCTGCTTTCCGGCGGTGATCCCCTGCTCTTCTCCGATGCCAAGCTCGACGCGCTGCTTACGCGGCTGCGGGCGATCAAGCACATCGAGTTCATCCGCATCGGCAGCCGCGTGCCCATC
>JBIKYB010000492.1:0-3202 GCA_044355475.1 Prosthecobacter sp. | reverse complement strand
GGGAGATGCGGCGGTCAAACCCATGTGTTGCTCTGGGATGACCGGGGAGTCCTCGACGGCGTTTGCGGGGGGGGCAGGCTTTGGCTGGGAAGTTTTACGGTGGCGTCTCGACATGATTTGCGGGGGATTTATTTCCGCATGTTGCCTGAAACTGCGTTGTATCGGCAAATGACAAGGGCTGTCATCGTTGCCGCCACAGCTCCGCTCCTTCATGAACTGTCACGCGCCATGGTCCCTCACCCACTGCCCAGCGCGGAGGTAGAGTTCCGCCGCGCTGCGCAGTTGCAGCTTCTCCTTGATGCGGGCGCGGTAGGTTTCCACTGTGGACTCGCCCAGGCTGAGCGTCTGGGCAATCTCCCGCGTGCTTTTGCCGCGCCCGAGCATTTGGAAGACCTCCAGCTCGCGGTCGGCGAGCGTTTCCAGGCCATTGATCTCGGGTGAGGAACGCTTTTGCGTCTTGCGCTCCAGCAGCTTGGCGGTCATCTGCTTGCTAGCATAGACCTCGCCGTTCATCACGCAGCGGATCGCGCGGGCGACTTCGGCGGAGGCCTCGTTTTTGGTGATGTAGCCTTTGGCCCCGGCGCGTAGCGCACGTTCGGCGTAGAGCTCCTCGTCGTGCATGGAAAGGACGAGCACGTTCACTTTCAGTTCCTGGGCCTTAATGTCTTTGATGAGTTCCAGGCCGCTGGAGCCGCGCAGGGTGATGTCCACGATGGCGATGTCCGGGCGTGTCTCATGGACGAGCCGCATGGCGTCGCGGATGTTGTCGGCCTCGCCGCAGACGGACATGCCAAGCTCGCGATTGATGAGCTGTCCCAGGTGCTCGCGGAACATGGGGTGGTCTTCGACGAGGAGGATCGTGCACGGGCTGCCGCTGTGATGGGTGTCGCTCGAGTTCATGTTTTTTTTTCTTGGGTTTGAGATGCGACGGGCAGGCGGCATGTCACTGAGGTGCCGCCGCTCGCACGGGGTTGGATTTCCAGCCGGGAGTTCAGAATCTGGGCGCGGTAACGCATGGTGCGCAGCCCCATGCCCGCAGCGTGTTTCTTTTTGTTGTTAAAAATGCCGATGCCGTCGTCGTCGATCCGCAGTTCCAGATAGCCCGGGGTCGGATGCAGGACAATGACGATCTCTTTGGCCTGGCCGTGGCGCACCGCGTTGCCTACCGCTTCCTGGGCGATGCGGTAGAGATGCATGGAGTGCTCGGGATTGTCGAGATAGACCTCCGAGGCCTCATCGATACGGATGGTCACACCGGTTAGGCGGCTTGTTTCCCGTGCCAAGTCAGAAAGGGCGGCGCAGAGGCCATTGCGGTCCACATGAACGGGGAAGATGCCATGGGCCAAATTGCGCGCCTCTAGGACGGCCTGCCGGATGGATTCCTCAATCATGACGGCGTCACGCGCCTCCGGCACGGATTGCGCTTGCAAATCATCCGCCAGCACGCGCGCTGCGCAGCCAATGGCCGCCAAGTGCTGGCATAACCCATCATGTAGATCGCGCCCAATACGCTGTTGTTCGTGCTCGCTGACGCTGACGATGTCCTCCTCCAACTGGCGGCGCTCCTCCAGCATGTGAATGCGCGCGTCATCGGCCTCCTGCTGGTTGCGTACGGCCATCACGGCAAAGACCACGACACAGAAATAGAATTCACGGTTCACCAGCGCCCAGGAGTAGCCCAGCATCGTTTCATAGGGATGGGTGTCTAGGTTGGCGTACCACCAAGCCACACCGGCCAGCGCCGTGATGAACAGGCCTGACCTGACGCCGATCCACCACACCGCCATGACAATCGGCACGGCATAGAAGATAAACAGGCTCACCTCCCAGCCCGTCGCGTCGTCCAGCCAGCCCATGAGCAGGGTCAGTAGAGTGGGCGGCAGCACCGCCACCCACCACGGCTGGCGGCGCATGACGAGCGTCACCACGGACCAGAGACTGCGTGGCCTCGGCTCGGTCTCTGGTCGGGAAAAAACGTCTGGGTATTCGGTGTTCATGCTCTGTCTCCTCGGGTACCCACGATAGTCAAAAACTCACGGTAATCCCGGATGTAATCCTCCGGTTCATACACGCGCGAGGCCAGAACCAACAAGACTGAATCCGCAGAGTGCAGGTGCTCGGAGGCCCACACCATCGGCGGCACCAGCACGCCGAAAGTCGGGCGGTTCAGGCAGAATTCCTCACGGTTTTCACCGTCATCCACGCACAGATGGCACTCGCCATGTGCGCAGACGAGAAACTGGGCGCACTGGCGGTGCGCATGCTCACCCCGCGTCTGCTGGCTCGGGATCGCATAGGTCAAAAAGCAGCGCTTCGGCATGAACGGCAGCTCTTTGCCGTACTCCGCCGCCGTCAGATTGCCGCGCGTCTGATCCACCACATGGCGCATCTCGTAGAGCCTAACTCCGCGCACCGAGCAGGTCTCGCTGACAGTCTCGTGGATCATGCGGGCCTCCCTTCATGGCAGATCAGCGTGCGCACCAGGGACTGCGGCTTCCCAGAGACGGTCAGGAACGCCCGCCCAACATATTCGCCAATGATGCCGAGCATGAGAAGCTGGGCGCCGCTGAAAACGGCCAGCGCTCCCATCAGCGAACCCCAGCCGAGCTGCCGCTGGCCCACAAATAACGTCTCAAGCACCACCTCGGCCAGGATGGCTGCTCCCAGGGCGCACAAGACCACGCCGAGCACACTCGCCAGTCGCAGCGGCATCACGCTGAAATCAAACAGCAGACTCATGGCCAGCCGCACCAGCTTGCGCACTGTGTAACCGCTCGTGCCGACCGTGCGTTCCGCGTGCGCCACCTCCAGCCGGGAGATACGGTTCGTCGCGCCCAGAATCAGTCCGTCGATGTAAGGGTAAGGGCCGCGATAAGAAATGATGCGCTCAATCAGCTCACGTCGCAGCGCCCGGAAGCTGGAGAGATAGAGGTCTCGCGGCTTGCCCAGCAGAAATGTGGCGCAGCGATTGGCCGCGAGGCTGGTCAGATTGCGCAGCCAGTGGTGCTTTTTCTCCCGATAGTAAGAATAAACCACCTCCGCGTCTGACTCGCGCAGATGAGCGAGCAGCTTCAGCGCCTCGGCCACCGGGTTTTGCAGGTCATCATCCAGGTTCACCACCAATCGGCCACGAGAGCGGCGGTAGGCCTCCAGAACCGCCGCGTGTTCACCGAAATTTCGCGCTAGTTCCACGAGGATCACT
>JBIKYB010000491.1:0-3208 GCA_044355475.1 Prosthecobacter sp. | reverse complement strand
TGTTTGGAGTCCCACCTTTGGGCGGAAGGGCTGCCGTGAAGGTGTGGCGGGTTGAATCGTCACAGGCGTCGTGTTGGCCACGCTTTGCCGCCTGAAGGCGGGACTCCGAACGAACTCCGAACAGGGGCGGCGATTTCACCGCTTATCATTTTGCAAACGCCTGTTTGAAGTCATCATCGGCCCGTGACCGACTCGAAAAAACTGCGCCTGTTTCTGTGCCTCGCCCCGCTGCTCAGCGGGATCATTTTGGTCTTTGCGTTTCCGGGATGGAACTCCGATCTGGCCGTGTGGGTCTGGCTCTTTCCGCTGCTGGCGGTGCTGTGGCCGTGGCGGGATGCGGAGGGTGTGAAGGTGCGGCCGTTTTGGCGCGGGTATCTGGCCGGTCTGGCGTTCTTTTTGCCGAATCTGTTCTGGATAAGACACTCCTCGCGCGTGATCGGCGGCGCGGTGGATGACTCGTGGGTGGGCTGGGGGCCGGAGTTGATGGGATTTGGCGCGGTGATCGGTCTGTCAGGCTATTGCGCGTTGTATTTCGGCCTGTGGGCCTGGTTTACGCATCGGTTTGCAAGGCCGAATGTGAAGACGCTCACCCAGGATCTGTGGCAGGTGAGTGTGATGCATTCGTTGAAGTGCGCGTTTCTTGCGGCGGCAGCCTGGGTGGCGTGTGAGTGGCTGCGCAGCACCACGGTCTTCACCGGCTTCGGCTGGAACGGCCTCGGCACGGCGATGCATCGCAATCTGGTGCTCATCCAGGCGGCGGATCTCGTGGGCGTGATGGGGTTGTCGTTCCTGCCCGTGTTCGCGGCCAGCACGGCCTGGAACACGATCACGCGCCTCGTTTTTGCGTATCGCGGGGAAGGGACGTGCAAGACGCGGCTCGATTTCACCGTGGCGTTGGTGCTCATGCTCGCCACGGCAGGCTACGGCATTCTGAAACTGACGGAAATCCGCAAAGACGACCTCAAAGTGCGCACGGTGCTGGTGCAGCCGTTTGTGGCGCAGGTGGACGCTTGGACCGGCAGGCTGGGACCGCAAATTTACGAGCGGCTGAACAAGTTCACCCGCATGTATGCTGCGGCGCGTGATGGCAAAAGCCCGGTCGATCTCGTCATCTGGCCGGAGAGCGCCCTGCCGGTGAACCTGCATGACAAATTTGAGCAACTGCCAGAAGGCTGGCACACACGCTACTTTGACGACCTGCTGCACAGCGGCGAGTTCAGCCTTCTCACCGGCACCGAGATCCTGCGTGACGATGGCAAGAGCCATGTGTCCGCCGTGCTGTTTCACGGTCATGCCGCGAACCGACAGGAGCATCACAAGGTTCACCTCGTTCCGTTCGGCGAATACCTGCCGCTGCGCGACATCCCGCCGTTTTCCTTCCTGCGTGGCGTGCTGCCGGGCGACTTCACTCCTGGCGATAGCACCGAGCCGCTGCAGCTCATCAAACCCGAGGTGCAACTCATCCCGCTCATCTGCTTTGAAGACACGGTGGGCCGCGTGGCGCGGAAATTTGTGCGCGAAGCGCCGCAGATGATCGTGAACCTCAGCAACGACGGCTGGTTCCTCAACAGCATCGAAACGGAAGTGCATCTGGCCAATGCGCTGTTCCGTGCCATCGAACTGCGTCGTCCCATGGTCCGCGCCACGAACAGCGGCGTCACCTGCTTCATCGACACGCACGGCCGCATCACCTCCCGCCTGAACGATCCTGAGACCGGCACCTCGTTTCTCGAAGGCGTGCTGCCCGGTGAGGTAAGCGTCCCACGTTCTGGCAAGCTGACGCTTTATGCCCGCTTCGGCGACTGGTTTGCGCTGACGATGCTGATGATCTGCGCCGCCGCTTGGTTGGTGGCGCGTTTTGCTCGTCCAGTTACCTCGTGACTTGGATCAAGCCTGTGCGCGCCGGGTCAGGTGTTGGAGAATGACTTTGGCCGAGCCACCGGTATTGCGTGCCTCTGCAACGCTGGTGGACCAGTTTCCATTCAAAGTGGAGCCACCATCCCAGGTCTGGCTGGCTCAGCGCTCCGAGCATTGAGGACGGCTCAGGAACTGGGGAGATCGCCGAAGTCGGCCATGCAGGAACCGGAGCGAAGCGGGTCGAAGACCGCCGCAGGCAAATCGCCAGCCGCAGGCTGCCCGGCGGGATGGCGAAGCCAGGCAGCATGGCCTTCCTACCTTCTCAGCGCGGTGATCATGCCTCTTCGAATGTAGTCCCGCCTTTTCATCCTTCGCAGTAAAGCTTTCATCCTTCGCGGTAAAGCTACGGAGAATGGAACGGAGAATGGATAGGCGGCTCCAGGAGCGTTACCAGACCGGCCTCAAGCCGGGACTGCCCTACTGCAAGCCCCCGCGCCGCCTCGGGAGTGGCGACGATTCGTCGCCATCCCACCTCAAAGCCGACGACTCGTCGGCCCTCCATAAGTCCTACCTTCTCAGCGCATGGATCAGTTCCTCTTCGCACTGTAGTCCCGGCTTTAGCCGGTTCCGGGAGCACTCCCAGCCGCCGGGTTCTTCGGCGCGTTGAGGACAACGCGCCCTACCGCCTCAGCGCATTGATCAGCTCATCCAGCTTGTTCACGATCTGCTGCACCTCCGCCTGCGTCGGCGGATCGCTCACCGCCAGCCCCAGCGTGTCCACCCCGTTGCTCGTGCTGCTGGTGGTGGCGATGGCATCCGCCAGTTGCTGGAACGAGACCTCTCCTGGCGCTCCAGGCATCCCAGGCATGCCAGGCTCGCCTTGAATGCCCTGCTCACCGTCGCTGCCATTGAGGCCCGCTGGAATGCCAAAGGTCAGATGCACCGTGTTGCCGTCAAAGCTCGACTCCACCGTGGCCTGCTCACCGGGAGGAAGCGTGTTCACCGCGTCCACCACCGCCTGCGCAAAGGGCGGGCCGTCCGCGCCAATGCCGCCCTCCGGGCCTTGAGGGATGCCAAAGGTCAGATGCACCGTGTTGCCGTCGAAGCTCGACTCCACCGTGGCCTGATCACCGGGAGGCAGCGTGTTCACCGCATCCACCACCGCATGCGCAAAGGGCGGGCCCTGGGCACCATCGTTGCCGGGTGAGCCTTGGGAACCATCGCTACCGGGCGGTCCTTGGGCACCGTCCGTACCGTTGCTGCCGTCGTTCCCACGCGGGATGCCGAAGGTGAAATGCACCGTGCTGCCATCGAAGGTGGACTCCACCGTGGCTGGCTCACCTGCGGGCAG
>JBIKYB010000488.1:0-3221 GCA_044355475.1 Prosthecobacter sp. | reverse complement strand
TTTGCGATCCAGCAGCTTCTGACTCTGCTCGGGCTGGGTGATGTTATAGATGCCGGCACTGCCGCAGCACCAGTTCGACTCGGGCAGTTCCTTGAACACGAGTCCGGGAATGCTGGCGAGCACTTGCCGAGGCTGCGAGACGACTTTCTGGCCGTGGCAGAGGTGACAACTCTCGTGATAGGTCACTTCACTCACGCCCGCACCTGCGGTCGGCTTGCGGAAGCGGATCTGCACGAGCCATTCATGGATGTCCTTTACTTTTTTGTCCCAAACCTTCGCCTTGTCGGCATAGAGCGGATCATCGTGCAGCAGATGGCCATAGGTCTTCAAGTGCGAGCCGCAGCCACCGGCGTTGGTGATAATGGCATCGAGTGAATCGAGATCAAAGCTGTCGATCTGCCTGCGTGCGAGTTCGCGGGCGAGTTCGAGTTCGCCATTGTGCGCATGCAAGGAGCCGCAGCAGTTCTGCGAGCGCGGCGTGATGACTTCACAGCCATTAGCAAGCAACACATCGACCGTGTCACGATTAATATTTGAGAACGCGAGATCCTGGATGCAGCCCGTGAGCAGGCCGACACGGCTTCCCTGCCCCGTCTTGGGCGATTCCACAGGCAGGATGACGTCGTCCGAGAAATCCGCCGCGATTTGCGGTGTCTGCGGCTCCAACTTTGCCAATGATCGTGGCATGAGGCCGAAAAAGCGGACTTTGCGCATCAACTTGTCGAGTCTGGTGCTTTGGTAAACGCGCAGCACACGACCGATCAGCCGCAGGAGCCAAGGGCGCATGAAAATGACGTTCAGCGTGAGCCAGCGCCAAAAACCGCGCTGCATGCCGTCATTCACATTGGCCTGCTCGACCTCGGCACGAGCGGTTTCAAACAGCTCCGCGTAGTTCACACCGGCCGGGCAGGCCGTCTGGCACGCGAGGCAGCCGAGGCAGTAATACATCTCGTCCGAAAGCGCCCTGGAGACTTCGAGATCGCCATCAGCCACAGCACGCATGAGCGAGATGCGCCCGCGCGGGCTGTTCTTCTCCATTTTTGTCTCCACATACGTCGGACAGGTCGGCAGGCACATCCCGCAGTGCATGCACTGCTGGAGCACGGAGTAATCGAGGGATTTGAGGAGCGTGGCTTGGGACATGATCAGTTCCTTAAATCGAAAATCTTCCCCGGATTCAGCAGCCCTTGCGGATCAAGCGCCTGCTTGATGCTACGCATGAGTTCGTAGCTGCCTTCGCCGAGCTGGCGCTTGAGGAAGGCTTTTTTGGCAAGACCAACGCCATGCTCGCCAGTGACAGTGCCACCGAGGCGAATGGTTTCTTCGACGATCTCCTCCAGCGCGACTTCAATGCGGTGCATCTCCTCATGATCACGCTCGTTGGTGAGGAAGGTGGGGTGCAGGTTGCCATCGCCAAGATGGCCGAAGGTGCCGATCTGGAGCTTGTGCTTCTTCGCAACGCTGTCGATGAAAGCGACCATCGCGGCCAGCTCACTGCGCGGCACGGTCACGTCTTCGAGAATCGTGGTGGGCCGCACACGAGCGAGCGCGGAGAAGGCGTTGCGACGTGCGGCGGCGAGTTTCGCACCTTCCGCTTCATCGGCGGCGGCACGAACATCGCGGGCGCCATTGGCTTTGGCGAGCGCCATCATCTGCGCGGCTTCTTCTTCGACGACGACGGGATGACCGTCGGTCTCCATGAGCACGAGTGCCTCCACATCGGTTGGCAATCCGATCTTGGCGTAGTCTTCGACGCACTGCACCGTGACGCGGTCGAGGAACTCCAGCGTGCACGGAATGATCTTGGCGGCGATGATGGCGGAGATTGTCTTCGCAGCGGCATCCATCGAATCATAGAGCGCCAGCATCGTTTTGCGCGCCTTTGGGCGCGGGAGCACTTTCAAGATGACCTCGGTGATAATGCCGAGTGTGCCCTCGCTGCCGATGAACAGGTCTTTCATCGAGTAACCAGCCACATCCTTGACGCATTTGTTGCCCAGGAAGGTCAGCGTGCCGTCCGGCAGGACAACTTCGATGCCCATGACATAATCACGCGTCACGCCATACTTGAGGCCGCGCAGACCGCCGGAGTTTTCGGCCACGTTGCCGCCGATGGTGGAGATTTTCATCGAACCGGGGTCCGGTGGATAAAACAGGCCGACCTTGGCCGCTGCGTCGTCGATCTCCTTCGTGATCACACCGCTTTGCGCCCGCAGCGTGAGGTTCTTTTCATCCACCTCGATGAGCTTGTCCATCTTCACGAGGCAGATCACCAGACAACCGTCCAGCGGCACGCTGCCACCACTCAAACCGGTGCCGGAACCACGCGTGACCACCGGCACGCTGCGTTTACGGGCCAGCCTGACGCACTCGGCCACTTCTTCAGCGGTAAGAGGAAAGACGACGGCTCCGGGACGTTGCTTTAGAGCTGCGGTGCCATCGAAGCTGTAGGGCACGATGTCCTCCGGCGAGGTCAGCACGCGTTCGGGGCTGAGGATTGCCTGGAGCGATTGAATGAAACTGGAATCAACGATGTTCACAGTGCGCAGAATGGCGAAGGGCGGGTTGTCAATCCACCCATTTTTTGAATTGTCGGATGAAGAACGAGTGGCCCATAATCAATGCTTATGAAATTTAACCAGCCCATCCGCTTCACACCGATCTATCAAAGCCGTGTCTGGGGTGGCCGGCGCATGGAAACCCTGCTGGGAGCCGCTCTGCCGGATGCCACCACCCCGTTTGGCGAAGCCTGGACTGTTTCAGATCGTCCCGAAGCGCAAAGTGTGACGGCAGGCGGTGTGTCGCTTCATGAACTTTGGACGAACCATCGCGAGGAGGTGTTTGGCAAAGCGCTACTGCCTTCCACAAGCCCCGCGTTTCCGCTGCTGATGAAAATTCTCGACGCCTGCGATGATCTTTCGATCCAAGTCCACCCACCCGCGAGCATGGCAACGGCCCTGAAAGGCGAGCCGAAGACAGAGATGTGGTTCATCGCGCACGCAGATCCGGGGGCGAAGATTTACGCCGGACTGAAGCCTGATGTGACTCGAGTGGATTTTGAAACAGCGCTGCAAAACGGCACAGTGGCTGAGGTGGTGCATGTGATCGAGGCCCGCACAGGCGACTGCCTGTTCATTCCCAGCGGGCGCGTGCATGCCATCGGCGCAGGCTTGCTGATTTACGAAATCCAACAAAACAGCGACACCACCTACCGCGTCTTC
>JBIKYB010000487.1:0-3227 GCA_044355475.1 Prosthecobacter sp. | reverse complement strand
TTTTTCTTCTCCTGGGTTGCCAAAGCGGATCAGTTTCATGGTTCAGTTGTAGGTGTGTGGTGAGGGTCTGGGTAGGGAGAGTTGCTGGTCACTTTTTGTCATCACCCTCGGCGTTCGCGTAGCGGCCGATGATGGGATACTGCTCCAGTTCCGCCACGGTGCCGGTGACTGGGAAGCTCTCGCGTCCTACCCAATAAACACATGCTGCGGCGATATCTGCGGGCATCAACAGACGGCCCATTGGCACAACCTGCGGCGGCAGGCGTTCTGGCCAGCCTTCGCCGAGTCCGTCGCCAAGCTTCACCTGGTATTCGTTGTCTGAGAGCGTCCAGCCGACGTTGAGCTGGTTCACGCGCACACGGTCCATGCCGAGCGAATCCGCCAGATTGCGTGTCATGGTCATGAGCGCACCTTTGGACATGGAGTAGGCCAGCATGTTCGCTTGGCCGCAGTGGGCCAGCACAGAGCCGATGTTCAGCACGACGCCCTCGTTTTTCTTCAACTCGGGCAACAGCGCGCGGATGAGGAGCATCGGCGCACGGGCGTTCACGGCCATCATGCGGTCAAAAAAGGCCGCGTCGGTCTCGGTGATGCGCCCGCGGCTGGTTAGCGCGGCGTTGTTTACCAGCGCATCGACCTTACCGAAGGCGGCGATGGCATCTGCGGCGAGTTTTTCAGGATAAGCAGGGTCTTCGAGACTTCCCTGGCAAAACGCGGCGTTGTCGCTGCCGAGTTCTTTGCTCAAGGCCTCGCCACGCGCGGCGTCACGGCCATGCAGGATGACTTTGGCACCTTCAGCGACGAAACGCCGCGCCATGAATTCGCCGATGCCGGTGGTGCTGCCGGTGATGAGAATGACTTGGTCTTGGAGTCGCATGATCGTCGCTGGGGTGGGTTGGGAGCCGCTTTCTATGGCGAGCGCCCAGATTTGCTCAAGGCCACAACTCCGGCAAATTTTCGTGGCCTTTGAAAGATGCGCCACTGCCCGAAAAAGAAAAAGGCGCGGGATCATCTCCCGCGCCTCGGCTTTACTTCAAAAGGATGGCTGAATCACCCGGCTTTGCGCCAAACGGTCGTTAGCGTGCCTTTGAAGGTGATGGTCACGGCCTGAGTCGTCACTTGCTCCCGAAAATGCGGCGATGCCTCGCGCTCCACGATCTCCCAAGACTCAATGGCCGTTCCGTTGAACGTCGCATGCACCGGAATCGACTCGGCATGATGGCAGACGAAGCCGTCTTTGCGCTCCTGCTCGACGCGCCAGCCGGGTGCGAGCTGCCACGTCACGACGTGTGGCACCTCCATGCCGACCTCATCGCAAATCTCGACATATCCCTGCGCGGCGTTCACGGCGCGTTGCACGAAAGTGTTGTCACATTCAAAGCTCATGACGCAGATGTCTTGGCACAGTTCCACTTTCGGAGTGGCGTGATGATTCATCCACAAAAATGGCCCCAAACGTCGCGGCGTATGACGGCCTGAGATCGGCACGGGGCCGTTGTGCGCCTCCCATGAGGCGAGGCGAGAGCGCAACGCGGTGTTGCCATAATAAGCGCCGGTTCCTGGATCTATGACGAGAGCATGCTGCTCAAACCACAGCGACACATGCAGCGCGTCGAGGTGCCCATGCGCCGCCATGCTGCCAAGACCCAGCGGTGAGGCATCGGCACGCACCGTCCAGCGAGCATCACGCCAGACCGCCTGCCCGCTTTCCGGCTGCACCAGCCACTTGCTGCGCATGGAGGCTTTCACGCCCTTCGGTGGCTCGCCCAGCCAGTAGCGCAACGCCGCGCCGTCAGCCCTGCCCAGCAGCCAGCCGCGAAACTCAATGGCCGCGTTGGAACGCTTCACCGCGAGCGGCAGCACCTGCGCGTCATCCGAGTCGCCGAAATCCCAGCATTCGGGTGCTTCAACGACATCCACGAAGTACTGCGCCGCTTTCGTCAGCCGTTCGAGAACCGCGCCTTGCAAACCATCCGCTGCCAGACCTGCATGCCAGCTCATTTCCCAGGCGAAGAGGTGATAATGCAACGCCTGCTCCTTGTTGCCGCCATCCGTGGAGAACTGGCTCAAAATTTCGTGCTCGAGCAGCTTCCACACGCGTTGCACCGGGCAGATCATGAGCGCCAGTGACGGCCAGCGCGTGATCGCCATCACCAGGGCGCTGAGTTCACCGATGAGATGGTTGTTGGCCGATGAGCCGAACGATCTCCGCTGCCACACCCACCACGCGTGAACGGGGACAATGCGAGACGTGAGCTCATCCTGTCGGCGTGCCAGTTCGGGGTCGTTGCAGCCGCGCACGAGCGCATCGAACCAGCAAAAGTTCATCAAACGCAGTCCTGCTTCGAGCGGACTCGTCCAGTTGATGCCGTGGCCGGGCGGATTGCGGTCGCACCAATCTTCGAGCCAGAGCTGTGAGACTCGAATGGCATGCACGTCGCCATTGAGCGCGCTGTGCATCGCCATGCGCGTCATTTCGGACCAGCGATTGATCTCCCAGATCGCGCGTGCGTCCGCATCGTGCGGCAGATGACGGTGATCCAGTTTTTGCGATGGAATGTCGGGATCAATGACCACGCCCAGCGTCGCATCGCGATGCCAGCAGGGCGGCGCACCAACCTCGACGCTCTTCCAGCCAAACAGCTCCCACTCGCCGCGCACCAGCTTTTCCGCGTCGGCGGCCAGTTGCTTGCGCAAGTCCGACGGCACCTGCTGTCGCCAGGGCAGCTTCGGAAAATCGGCAAACGTGCCGTCCCACGCTCGGCGCGAGATGTTTTTGAGCTTCGCGGCCTCGTTGCGCCTGCCGAGGCGCTCTCTCACGCGATGCACGATCTCGCCCGCGCTCATCGCACGCAGTCTTTGAGCATACCACGCGATCTTCATCACAACGCGACTCCTCTTCCCTCGCGGATCGACTCCAGCACTGCAAACGTCAGCCGCATGCTCTGCCGCGCCTGCTCATAGGGCAGCGGATGTTTTGCATCGCCCTTCAAAAAGGCCAGCCAGGCCGCCACTTCCTCCGCATGGCCCTTTGACGCGAATTTCTTCACCGTCTGTTTGCGTTTTTGGAAAATGGAGAGCCGCATGAAATTCTCGCACTCTATGACAGAGCCGTTGGCAAACACCCGAAACGATTCCTTCGGAAATGCCGAGTCGCCTTCCGCCGAATAAACGATCTGCGCCGAAGAACCATCCGCGAACTCAATCTGCGCCGTCACTGAATCCGG
>JBIKYB010000486.1:0-3231 GCA_044355475.1 Prosthecobacter sp. | reverse complement strand
ACCGCCGACGCCTCCCACGAGCTCAAAACTCCGCTCGCCGTCATGCTCGCCACCCTGGACGACGCCGTGCGCCATGCCACGCCCGGCAGCGCGGAGCACGACCGCTTCATTTCATTGTTTGAAGAGGCGAACCGGCTCAAAAACATCACCCAAAGCCTCCTGCTGCTCTCCCAAGCCGATGCGGGCCGTCTGCCCACCAACCCCGTCACCTACGACCTCAGCGCTGATCTTTCACGCCTCATTGAAGACGCGGAAATCCTCTGCGAGCAGGCCGGACTCACGCTGGAGCATCAAATCCAGCCTGGCATCGCCATTCACGCGGATCGCTCGCTGCTGCGTCAGGTCTTCCAGAACCTCCTGAGCAACGCCATCAAATACAACCGACCCGAGGGCCGCGTGGCGCTTCAGCTAGCGCATCAGGACATGCAGGCCGTCTTCACCATCACCAACACCGGCCCCGCCATCCTGGCAGAAAATCAGCCGCGCCTCTTCGAGCGCTTCTTCCGCGGTGACAAAGCCCACACGCGCGCGACCGACGGTTTCGGCCTAGGACTCAACATCGCCACCGAACTCGCCCGTGCGAACGACGCTGAAGTGCGGCTGCTCAGCTCCCGCGAGGATGAGACCGTGTTTGAAGTGCGAATCTGTGAGGCAGGAACGAGGAAGAGGTAAGAAGTCAGAAGTTCGAGGTTGAACTGCGACAGGAGGTCACCTCTAACCTCTAACCTCTAACCTCTAACCCCACCTCCACCTCCACCGGGCAGTGATCACTGCCATGCACGTCGTCACGAATGGTGCATGACTTGAGCGCGGGGCGCATTTTTTCGGAGGCGAGCCAGTAATCGAGACGCCAGCCGATGTTCTTGGCGCGGGCATCTGGCGTGCGTTGCGTCCACCAGGTGTAGCGGCCGGGATTGGGATCGAACTGGCGGAACACATCGAGAAAACCGGCGTCGAGATGCTGCGTGAAACTGGCGCGTTCTTCGTCGCTGAAGCCGGGATTCATCCGGTTGGACTTCGGATTGGCGAGGTCGATCTCCTGATGCGCACAGTTGAGATCACCGCAGGCGAGGACGGGCTTTTTCTGCTCCAGCTTCTTCAAATGCGCGCGATACGCCGCATCCCAAGCCAGGCGATAGCTGAGACGTGCGAGCTCGGCCTGCGAGTTCGGTGTGTAAACGTTCACGACATAAAAATCCGCGAACTCGGCAGTGATGAGGCGACCCTCGCGGTCGTGCTCAGAGATGCCAAGGCCAAGTGTGGTCGTTTCAAAGGGCACACGGCTGAGAATGAGCGTGCCGGAGTAGCCTTTTTTCTCTGCGCTGCTCCAGACGGCGTCATAACCGGTGAACCAGGAAAGATCGACCTGCTCCTGCTGCGCCTTGGTTTCCTGGAGGCAGATGACATCGGCATCGCATTCAGCGAGGTATTCACGAAGGCCTTTGTTGAGCGAGGCGCGGATGCCGTTGACGTTCCAGGTGGTGAGTTTCATGCGGCGCGAGTGTTACGCAAAGACGCGTCCTGATTCAACCGCGCAGAAGTGGTGCAATGGATGCCAAGATGCGTGGATCAAAGCGGGGGCGCCCGTGCTTTGGTTCTCGCATGGACCACAAACCACACTCCCCCAACCGGTGGTTGCTTGCGCTCGGAGCCAGCGCAGTCGCAGCCGTGTCACTCTCAACCGCTACCGCCGGCACTCCCGTCGCCGCGAAGAACCCCGCTCCCGTGGATGCCTTCGACTGGAAAGCGAACACCATCGCGCCAGTGACGAACCCGATCTTCTTTGAAGACCCGGTGATCCGTTCGGAAGTCCGCCCGATCTTTGTCTATCACACCATCGACAAGAGCTTCATCACCGCAGGCGGTCATGCCACACTTTACGCGCTGCAGATCCGCTACGCGCTGACGGACCGTCTCGCCTTCATCGCGACGCAGGACGGCCACTTTGACATCGACTCTCCCGGTCTCGATGTGGACGGCTGGATGGACCTGGCCGCAGGCTTCAAATACGCGCTGATCGACGACGCAGCGAACCAGTTCATCCTCACTCCCGGCCTCACCTTCCACATCCCGACGGGTGACCGCGAGATCTTCCAGGGCCGTGGTGGCGGTGAGTTCCGTCCGTTCGTCTCCTTCGCGAAGGGCTTCGGTGATCTGCACTTCACCGGGAACGTCGGTCTGCGCATCCCCGTCACGAACAACGAACAGAACATGGTGGCCAATTACAGCCTGATGGTCGATTATTACACCTGCCGCTGGTTCATCCCCTTCGCCACGGTGAACTTCTGGACCAATCTCAACGACGGCAACAACATCGCCGGTCTGCGCAGCAACGGCTACGACGTGATCAACTTCGGCGCTGGCAATGCCAACGGCGTGACCCAGGGCATGGTCGGTGTCGGCTTCCGCAGCCGCGTTCATGACAAGGTCGATCTCGGCTTCGCTTATGAGATCGCCATGATCCGTCCTTACGGTCTGACGAACAACCGCGTGACCGTGGACATGTGCATCCGCTTCTAAGTTTCAGGACAGAGTCAAGTTAGTTGGGTTTAGGTGTGAAACGCACGGGGACGAAAGTTCCCGTGCGTTTCGGTTGTTGTTCACGCCGTCGCCTGCATCATGGCGGCCCTGACCACCATGAAATCCGCCTCCTCCTCCCGTGCCGCCACTGTGCTGGCGCTCGCCCTCAGTCTGACCGTCGCAGCGCAGGAAAAACCGCAGGAGCCGGTGATCCCGGTCGATCCCGTCGAACTCAACGGCTTCGGCAGCGACGAACCCATCGCACGCACGAACGAGCCGACACGCGGCGTCATCAAGGTGAGTCCCAATGACCTCCAGCACATGACTGCCGCGCACTGGGAGCAGTACGACTGCACCAAGTTCACCGCGAAGCGCTGGGGCAAGTACGAGGTGCGTCTCACTTACACCCTGCGGCATGCCAATCTCGGCTCGCAGTTCCGCTTCGGTGAAAAGTCGCTGAAAAAGAACCTCACGGCCTCCAGCCTGCCGAAGACGATGGTTTATGGCGAGGTGTACATCGAAAAGCCCGGCACCTATCCCTTCGTGCTCTACATCGCCGCCACCGGCGCGGAGTCCGGTTTGAAAATCGAGGAGGTCAGCTTCGTGCCAGCGCCAGAAGGCCCCACGCCAGAGCCTGCGGCGGATGGCAGCCTCGTGCTGGAGGCCAAAAGCGCCACGACCTGGTCTGAAACGATGCGCTACGAGCCGAAG
>JBIKYB010000485.1:0-3235 GCA_044355475.1 Prosthecobacter sp. | reverse complement strand
CACTCGCGGTAGAGGGCGCGGGCCATGTCCTCCAGCAGCCGGATGCGCCGCTGGCTGTTCTCGATCAGCTCGTCGTAGGCCGAAAGGATGCCCGCGATGCGGCGCTGGACGGGGAGCGGGGGGACGTGGACTGGAATACTGCGAAGGATACCGGTGTTTAAGTTGGGCATCGTTGCCCCAACAGCTTTCTTGGCGATCCAATCAATGACTGAAGGCTGGCGCAAATAGTAGTGGAGGAACTCTGGCTCGATCACAGATCGGCCAAGACTAATCCGCAGGCAGCCAGTCCCACACAGCCAGCCTTGTTCTGTCTTTCTGATAAGCGCCTGTCTTCCAATGTCACCCCGCCGACCATAAACGATGTCACCATCGGCGAGTTTGTGCCTTGAGAGACGGTCCACATGATGCGGCAGAATGTGCGCAATGCTGTTCGTTGCTACCCTGCCTTCGATGATGTCTTTTGGCATCACGACAGGAACACCTTCATCAGAGTAATCGGATTCGTGAAGCTGGGAGCCGAACGGCCCAGTTTGGAGCAGACCTCCGACTTGGACGGCAATTGCTCCAAGCGTGGTTGAAGGCCAATCTTCGGTGCTCATGCCTCCAGAATCTCCGCCACGTTTTGGGCGATGGTTTGCTCCAGGTCGCGGGCCTGGGCGTTGAGGGTTTCGAGTTCTTCGTTCCAGGTGCCGAGCTGGGTCTTGAAGTCCTCATCACTGACGGTCTCGCCAGGGGCGACGCCGACGTAGCGGCCGGGGTTGAGGCTCCAGCCTTGGGCTTCGATCTCGGCGAGCGTGGCGGCTTTGCAGAGGCCGGGGATGTCGCGGTAGGCAAGGAGCGGGGGTATCTTGCCCCCTGCTTTCCCGGATGATGGGGACAGGATGTCCCCACTCCTTGGGAACAGCTCTTCGAGCTTCGCTTTCGCCTCTTCGCCGCCGAGGGTGAAGTCGGGGGCTTCGCCGCGGTAGAGGCGGACGAGGTTGGCCATGAAGCTGATCTGGGCGTCGGTCCAATCGCGGTGGGCGCGGTCGATCTGGCGGTAGATGTGCCGCGCGTCGATGAAGAGGACGGTGTCAGCGCGGGGCGTCTTCGCTTTGCCCTTATCAAAGAACCACAGCGTGCAGGGCAGCGTGACGGTGTAGAACATGTTCGGGCCGACGGCGACCATGACATCGACCGCGCGGGCCTCGATGAGCTTTTGGCGGATGTCCTGCTCGGAGGAGCGGGCGTCGGAGGCGGAATTCGCCATGACGAATCCGGCGCGGCCTTGGTCATTCAGCGCGGAATAGAAATCCTGAATCCAAAGGTAGTTCGCATTGTCCGTGCGCGGCAGGCCAAAGGGGTAACGGCGACCGGTGCCGACCTCGGCGCTGAGGCGTTCCTTGTCCACCTGGCTGACATTGAAAGGCGGATTGGCACAGACGAAGTCGAACTTCCCCACGAAGAGGTGCGGGTCTTCGTAGTAGCTGTTGCCGTGGCGGATGTCGCCTTCGAGCCCGTGCACCGCCAAGTTCATCCGAGCGAGGCGGACGTTCCCATCGACACGCTCCTGGCCGTGGATGCTGAGTTCGGCAGACGGGTTCTTTTTGTGAGCCGTGACGAAACGGGCGCTTTGCACAAACATCCCACCCGATCCACAGGCGCGGTCGAGGATGCGGCCATGGAAGGGCTCAATGATCTCAACGATGAGCTTCACCTGGGAGGTAGGCGTGAAGAACTCGCCGCCCTTCTGCCCTTCGCTCATGGCGAAGGTGCCGAGGAAGTACTCATAAATCTTCCCGAAGGCGTCGCCCTCCAGATCAGCGGGGATGGTGGAGAGGGTTTTGAGCAGGTTGCTGAGCAGGAGGGAATCGAAGATTTGAAAGCCCTTCGGCAGCACGCCCGCCATGTGCGGATTGTCCCGCTCGATGGCCTTCATGGCTTCATTGAGCGCCTTCCCAATGTCCGTGCCCTCCGGGAGCTGGAGCAGCTCCGCAAAGCGCGCACCCGCTGGCAGGTAGAGCACATTTTGCTCAATGTAGGAAGCCGGGTCATCCACCTTGGACCCACGACGCGACGACGCGCTGGTCTTTTCCAGCTCCGCCCGCCGCACCATGAACCGCACCTCTGCAAAACGCAGGAAGATGAGCCCCAGAATTGGCTCCGAGTAGTCCGACTGCTTCAGCCCGGCCCCCGCCCAGAGCTGATTCGCCGCCGACCAGAGGCGCTTCTCCAAGGTATCGGTGGCGAGGTCTTTTTCAGAGGGAGCAGTCCAGATCATGTGGTAGTAGGCAGTCGCGTAAAGGTTTTACCGATTTAACGCGGAGATGAATCCGAAGGCAAGGAATTGCGCGTCGCGTTCGGCAGAGACGCGTGCTCTCACAAGAAAGCGGTCCTTTCAGCGGTGAAGGTCCCCTTCCCGCATGTGGGTCCGGCGGCCATGGTGCCGAGTGACGTGGTGCATGGATGCAACGTCCGCCGGGTGTGTTGAAGCCGGTTTATTCCTTGGCCTGCTGAAGGCGCAGGTGGCGGATTTCGACGCCTTCGTTGGGACGCAGTTTGAAGCAGAAATAACCTTTCATGCCAGCCGGGGGGCCGCCATTCTGCAACGAGACGGGAGTCTCTGTCACTTTGGCGGCAAGCTGTCCCTGCCTGCGGCCGAGGAGCACGCTGTGCCATTGATCGTCCTGCGATACCGTGAGGCAGGAGAGACGTTGATTGGCACCGTCGGCGGACTGGAGGTCGAAGGTAAGCAGTCGCTCTTTATGATCAGGCTGGCCGGTGGCGGGATCGACGAGCACGATACCGACCGGGTCACGCCTCGCGTCGCTGAATCCATTTTTTCCCGGCGGCGAGGGCGCGGATGGTTTCGTTCAAGCGGCGCTGGAGGGTTTCCTCCTGCTTCGCGGTGCTGATCCAGACTTTGTACTCGCGCTGATAGGTTGGTTTGAGCGATTCGAAGAACGCGGCGGCTTTGTTGTCCTTTTTCAGCGCCTTGGCAAACACGGGTGGCATCGGCCACTCGTCGCGTGGTCTGGCAGGCGGTGGTTTGGCGGATTCATCGGCATCCAGGGCCACCGCCGCGTGCAGCAGACGGCGAAAGGCCTGTGCGTCGAGTGGATCACGCTTCGTGACGCGGATGCTTTGAATGCTCGTGTTCGCCTCGCCGCCCGTGAAGAGCGTCGTCATCTCACGCAGCTCGGTGCCGCGAAAGAAGGTGATGCCGAGGTGCTTCTGACAGGCGCTGAGGCCGCAG
>JBIKYB010000161.1:0-11529 GCA_044355475.1 Prosthecobacter sp. | reverse complement strand
TCTGGAGCGGGCAAGACAACCCTAGCCGTTGGCGTCGAGCATTGGCTGCAACAGCGTGGCAGGCATTGCTTCGTCCTTGATGGAGACAACTTGAGGCACGGCCTGTGCGGAGATCTGGGCTTTTCCGAAGCCGATCGTGTTGAAAATGTCCGCAGGGCTGGCGAGGCTGCCAAGTTGATGGCTGAGTCGGGCATCATCGCCATTTGTGCGCTCATTTCTCCTTTCGCTGCCGAGAGGAGCCGCCTGCGAGCAGTCTGTGAGGCCGACGGAATCCCATTTGCGGAAATTTTTATCAGCACGCCATTGGCGCTGTGTGAGGAGCGGGACGTTAAGGGACTCTACAAGCGCGCACGTTTGGGAGAGATCAAAATGTTCACAGGCATCGACTCTCCTTATGAGTCGCCTGAGGCTCCTGACTTGGTGATTAACACGGGGCAAATCACCATTGTCGAAGGCATCGGCCTTCTGGGCGGTCACATCCATGACCTGACCCAGATCTCTCCCGATTGAAACGCGTATTCAGGGGCGGAAGAACCGGGGTGGAGTGTTGCTACTTGGTGCAGATGAGGGACACACTCGAAAGAACGCGTCCAAACAGGACCCGCCGCAGCTTGTGTGGGACCACCGCCAGCAATGACTCCAAAAGCAGGAGCATGTGCCATCCAGGTCTGCCGAGCCGGGCGATGCTGTGACGTGCGACCTCCACCCGGGAGAAGCCCGCGTTCATGGCGATCCGCGCCAGCTCTCCATGAGTCCATTCTTTCAGATGAAAACCTTCCGGTGTGTTTGAAAAGTAACGGGAAATGTCGTGCGGTCCTGAATAGCGGTGCGGCGTGTCTAGAACGTAGCGACCGCCAGGCCTGAGGGCCTCATAAACCATGTGGAAATGATCGGGGACTTCTTCTGGGTGAATGTGTTCCAGAAACTGATAGCTGAAAGCCAGGTCCGCGCTTGCAGGCGGCAAGGCCAGATGACAGCCGTCGTAGATGACAAGCTCGAAGTTGGCCGACTTGTGCGGAGTGCCCGACTGGTCGGAAATATCGGCGGCGAACACCTTTCTGGCCTTGGCCGCCACCGCGAAGGCGAAACGGCAGTCTCCCGGCGCGATTTCTAAAAAATCCGTTTCCGGTGTCAAGAAGCGCTCAACGAAGCGAAGACGCGCGTTGACGGCCTTGATGCATTCACTCTCAGTGTCCCGCCGGGTCAGGCGGGGATGGTCTGGAACCCTCTCAAAAAGCTCCTGGTACAAGGTGGCGTAAAGCGCGGGCCTCTCCGCGCGTGTGGCGGTGCGCAGCCGGTCGGCCAGTTCTTTTTCGACAAGAAAGTGATTCCGCAGTTGGGCGAGGGTCCTTTGTGAACTCATGCGTTTGGGGTGGGGGATGAAATCAAGCGTTCCATGATATGCAGGTGTTGTCGAGCGCAGTTGCTCCAGGAGAATGTCCTGCCAAAGTCGGCGATGGCCTTTTCATCCGCTGGTCGTTGCAGGACATATGCCAGCGCCGAGGCGTATTCACACACTTCACGTCCTGCCACCAGCGCGTGAGGCGTGTTCTCCCCGCGCAGCACCTCGTGGATGCCGCCTACATCGGTGCTGACGAAAGGGCGGCCGCAGGCCAGCGCTTCAAGCACCACATTGGGCAGTCCTTCATTATGGCTGCTGAGGCAGACGGTGTCGGCAGCCCGCATATGCTCCGCCACCTCCGCCGGTGGCACTCGCCCCCGCCAGTGCAACTGGCCGCTGATTCCAAGGCGTTTCGCAAGTTCGCGCAGGTTCTTTTCCAGCGGACCGCTTCCGATCAATGCCAGATGAAGTTCAGTGCCTCGCTCCCTGATTGCGGCGATGCTTTGAATCAGAACGTCGATGCCTTTGACAGGAAGAAAATTTCCCACGAAGAGCGCCAATTGTTTGTCCGAGGGCAGTCCAAATCTCACCCTGGCATCTGACTTTGATCCTGGTTTGAAGCAATCGGTGTCAACGCCGTTGTAAATCGGGCTGACCAGGGGGGCTTGCACGCCTTCTTTCACAAGCCTTGATCCAAGGTCCTGGCTTCTGACCACGATGCCACCCACGCGGCTTGCCATGCCGAGGATGGCCCTCCTCCGCATGGGCATCGCAAGGTACCGGTGGACATCCGATCCCTGCGCGATGGCGAGCTGCTTCATCCGCCGGAAGGGTGCGCTGCTGCTGACCGCGCAGGCATCTGGGAAGAGCCAGGGGGTGAGAATGATGTCGTAATCCTTTGTCTGGTTGAAATGGGAGGCGGCCCATCGGCGCAGGGTTAGCGAGGCCAGCACATGATTCATGCCGCCAGCTTTGGGCAGGTAAGGGACCGCCAGATATTCGGGCTGCGTCCACTCATCCACCGGGCGTGGCATCAGACGGAGAGCGCCGGGCAGGAGCCTGGGTCTGAGGGCAAGCACATGCACATTCAAGTCTGGCCGTTCACGGCGGAGGGCATCGAGAAGGGTGGCGTTGTCAAGTCCGCGCCAGGGTTCTGACTGGTCCGGGAAGAGGTTGGTGACAAGGAGTAGCCTCATGTTGAGGAAAGAAAATCCGGCCGTTGGTAAATGTAGTCGCGCCAGAGTCCGGCGTCACCGCTTTTGCCATCTTCAGCGGCATGCAGGATGTTTGTCATCTCTCGGGCGCTCGCATAGTGCAGGCGGATTCCAGCCTCATGGGCATAAGTCCGCAGCGCTTGGTGATATTGTCGCGCCTGTGGTGTGAGCAGGACGCTTTGGTTGCGCTCTAGGGCACCATGGGTGTGCAGTTTGACGAAGGCCCATTCGGCGCGGCGTTGAACACGCGGGGCCAGGGAGAGCCAGACTTTGGCGCGACGCACTGACGGCGGATTGTTGTTGGTCAGGTCTCCGTTTTCGATGCGCGGAATCATTCCCCATTTGCGGTTGCCCAGGTCAATGCCTAACGGCCCCTGTATCAGGAGCAGATGGTCCAGATCGTCACGTCGCGTTTTCCTGTCGGCGCTCAGGGCTATGCCACGGTCATGGGAGCGGCCATGAGGGTGGCTTTGCGCGTAATACACTTGGTTCACCATGCGGCACTGGGTCGGATGCGGGGCTGAGGGCATGGTCAGGTCGGCATAGCAGCCCGAACGTCGCAAAAGTTCCAGCTCACCCCGGACGCCGCAGCCTCGACCGTCCAGGTTTGCGTCATCCAGCGCCCAGTTGCCATGAATGAAGGCAAAGCGGTGCAGCCCGTGGCTGTCCCGGGGTAGAAAGCCGTGTTTTTTTAAGTTTACCAATCCTTCTTCAACCACATCACGCAACTGTTCTGTTGTTTCACCTTGGTGATGCAGGTGAACTTCGACCTCGTTTCCGGTGATTCGGGCCAGTTTCTCCAGCTTGTCGATGATCTCACGGTCATACTGCTCAATGGGATAAAAAAAGGTGTGCCTGGGGAGGCATCCATCGGCGTCCTCCTGGCCGGCGATCACCTCCGGGAGGCGGGACTGCCAGTGGTGCATCCGTACCAGCGCCCCTTGTTTGTCTGTGTGATGAAAAGGCTCGAAGTGATCACAAACCGTGAGCACCAAATCCGTGACCGGCTGGCGGGGCCTTTTTCCCAGCCAGGCCAGATAGCCTGGAAACCATTTGTCAGCGGCTTTGATCATGATTCAGTTTCTTTGAGTTCGGTTCCACGCTGCTTTTTGCGAACCCTTCAGCCAGCGGAAAAAGCCCAGAAGCAGGGCAATGTTCATGGCGGTGAAGTGGTGGGCGGTTCCGGTGATCTTCCTCAGCGGTCCGCTGATGGAGGTCCACCTCCACCCAGCCCACGCGGCGGCATAGAAAACAGCCTGGGCGAAGAGCAGAGGCAAAGCCATGGGACTGCCGACCAGAAGCCACAGCAGCGTTCCTGCGGCAATGAAAATCATGAAAAACGGCCCAAGCCAGCGCAGCACCTTGTGGGAGAAGAACGCCCAGGCGGCCAGCCCCATGGACGGGTTCAACATGGGCAGGCAGCGAGTAAGCGCCTGGAAATTGCCCGCTCCGATTCTAATGCGGCGTCCAAATTCATCCGCAGCCATTGGTGGCAGGTCTTCTTCCGCGATGGCGGCAGGAGCGTAAACGGTCTTCCACCCTTTCATCATCAGACGCATGGGAATGAAAAAATCATCGATGATCGTGTCCGGCGGACAGGACTCCCATAATTGGCGCGGCATGGCGTAGATGGCCCCGTTGGCTCCTAACAAACAGCCGGCATCACCCTCGTGACGCTTCAGCCACGTCTCCAAGGCCCAGTAGAGTCCCTCAGACTCCTCGTGTGCCGCCCCTTTCTTTACCCTGAAGATGAGCCTGCCGCAGACACACCCGACGCCTGGAGCGTCAAGCGCGTGCACCAGTTCTCGAATGGCCTGAGGATGAAAGTCCACGTTAGCGTCGCTGAACACCAGGACATCCCCCGTGGCCTCCTGGCAGGCGTCATTGAGCACGCTTACCTTGCCGCGTCTGACGGGGTAATCCAGCAGCCGCAGGCTCGTGGTCGCGGATGTCAGTCCCCTAATCAGGCTTGTGGTGCGATCTGCCGAGCCGTCTGACGCGATGATGATTTCCATCAGATCGCGAGGGTAGTCACAACCGAGCAAGTTTTGCACCCGCCTTTCGATGTGGGACTCCTCATTGTGAGCCGCGACGACTACGGACACCTTTTTGAGGGTGGTCCCCCTCGCGTTTCCCATTGTTTGAGCAGGTTTTGAGCGGCGGAACACCTGCCAAAACAGAGGATACGTCACATAGCTGTGAAGAATCCCAGCGAAACCGGTGATCAGGAGCAGATGGGCGAGAAATTCCATGTTCAGGACGAGCAGTCATCAATCACCTGCTCAAGGTGTTTTTCCAAGACAGCAGCGGCGCTCCTCCAGGAGTTTTTTTCTGCCACTTCTGTCCTAGCGCAGGCAGCGATTTGGCGGCCTTTGTCCGGATTTCCCAGAAGCTGAAGCACTGCCTCGGCAAATTCGGCAGGTTGGTCAGCCAGGAGAATATGACGTCCATTTTCCAGAGCCAGTCCTTCTGCTCCCACATGCGTGGAAACCACGGGCACCTCGGCGGCCAAGGCCTCGAAGATCTTTAGTCGTGTTCCGCCACCGATTCGCAGCGGCACCACCATCACATGAGCGCTGCGCAGGTGTGGGCGCACATCAGCCACTGTGCCGGTGATCTCAATGTTTCTGCCGCTGGAGGCCAGGTCGCGTAAGTCCTGCGGCGGGTTCCTTCCAACCACCAACAACCTAGCTTGCGGCATGCGTCCGATCACGCGCGGCCAGATTTCGGCGGCGAATTGACGCACCGCGTCCGCGTTCGCATACCAGTCCATCGATCCCAGGAACACAACGGTGGGATCTGCGGCCAGTTGCCGGGGGCAGGCGGCAAAATAATCAAGATCAACGCCCGTGGGCACATGCCCGCGCACATTGCTCAGTTGGTACAGGCTTCTGCATGTGGCGGCGTCTTCCTCGGACACCGTTAGAACGGAGTCAAAACGACTACTGATCCTTTGTTCAAAGTCACGCATTCTACGCCACTGGGCGGTGAAGTAACTCTTGGAGACGCCACTCAGCTTGGCCGCTCGGCGCTCCCAGATCACCGATTCCACATTATGCTGGAACAGCACCCATGGCTGGGACGGCATTTTTTGGTCCCACGGCAGGCTGGCCGCTGGGAAAAGAAAGTCACACATCACCACGTCAAAGGCGTGGTGATGGAGGATGTGGGCCAGTTGGCGGGTCCAGCGGCGGGAACTGAAGCGTTCCACCGCGTAGGGGAGGCTTGAGACAAGATTGAGCGCCGCCCCGGCTGCGAAGCTCAGTCTGCCTGGTTTTTGCGTGGCTTTCTTCAGATGGGTCCAGAACGCCCGCGTGGAATAGCTGCTGGAGAGAGCGGCTCCGCCCTGCTGGGTGGCGTCCGCAGTCATGCCCGCAAAGGTGATCTCATGCCGCTCATGCAGCATACGCAGCAGATGGAAAGTCCGCAGGTCGCCTCCACGAGTGAGTGGATGAAGGGGGCTGGTTTTCACCCAAAGGATGCGCATGAAGTCAGGAATGCGGTGCTCTTATCACGATGACAGCCCGCCAGCATGGCATCCTGCGGGCGGGAGATGTTGCCCGAGAAAATGTCATGAGTCGAACAGGGAGGAATTTTGTCCCTGATTAAACGATCATGTGCATTGGTCAAGACTCGTGTCATTTTTATACCTTGATGTCCTGTGGCGGAAGCCCGAGGGCGTCCATCTCAACAAACTTTTCCCCAGCGCATGCTCTTCAACTCGGCGGTGTTCATTTTTGCATTTCTGCCGCTGGCAATGACCGGTTTCGGCCTCGCGTTTCGGCGTGGGGGGCTGGAGTTGGCATGGGCATGGCTTGCCCTGGCCTCGGTCATTTTTTACAGTTGGTGGAACCCGGTTCACACGCCGTTGTTACTGGCTTCTGTAAGTGTCAACTACTGGCTGGGCCGGAGGCTCTCAGTGCCAGACCAGGGAGGTCACAAGTGGTTGCTGACGACTGGTGTGGTCGTCAATTTGGGGCTGCTGGGAGGCTTCAAATACTGGAATTTCGTGGCGGCCAACTTCGCAGCTCTCTTTGACCAGCCTTGGGATGGAGCGTCACCTGAGCTGCCTCTGGGCATCTCATTTTACACCTTTCACCAGCTCACCTACCTCTTTCATTGCCGGGCAGGCCATGCCCAGGGTGCTTCTTTCCGCCATTATCTGCTTTACGTTACATTTTTTCCACAGTTGATCGCGGGTCCTATTGTGCGTCCGATGGAAATGCTCCCTCAGTTGCGCACGCGCCGCGACTCTGCCTTCAGATGGACAGACATTTCGATTGGCCTCACCCTGCTGAGTATCGGGCTGTTCAAAAAGATGGTTGTGGCCGATTATGTGGCGCAGTGGGTGGGGCCAGTTTTTGATCATGGCGAGGCTGCAGATGTTGCTTTTTTGGACGCCTGGGTGGCGGCGCTGTCTTACACGTTTCAATTGTATTTTGACTTTTCTGCTTATTCGGACATGGCGCTGGGACTGGCCAAGCTGTTTGGCGTGAACCTCCCCGGGAATTTTTTCTCCCCCTACAAAGCATGCAGCATTGTTGATTTCTGGCGCCGCTGGCACATCACGCTCTCGCTTTTTTTGCGCGATTACCTCTACATCCCCCTGGGAGGCAATCGTAAAGGAGAACTGAGGCGGTGTTTCAATTTGTTGGTCGTGATGTTCATCGGCGGTTTTTGGCATGGCGCGGGCTGGACCTTTGGCATTTGGGGCTTGTGGCACGGTGTTTGCCTGCTGGTTAACCATGCTTGGAGCCAAAGCCGGCTAGGCAAGCTCTGGGCGCGATTGCCAGTCTCTGCGCTCTCATGGGCGCTAACTTTTTTGGTTGTGACTATCGGTTGGGTGCTGTTCCGGGCACCGGGCATTGAGCGTGCTTTCTCGTTGTTATCCTGCATGTTTGGTGGCGCAGGGGTTCAAGTGCCCACCAACTGGCTCAAGCACATGCCATGGATCGAGGTGTTGGGGATTGAGGGCAGAAGCGAATGGCTGGTATTTTCGGGAGCTGGCCAGGTTTTTGCCTTTGTTGCCCTCTTTATGGTGGTGTTGCTGCTCCCCAACCCACTTCAGATCATGCGCGAGGTCATGGTCCCGCCGAACGCAAATGCCATGCCAGCAAGCAAAGCTACCCGTCTGCTCTGGAAACCCACGCGCACCTGGGCGCTTGTGAGCGGTGTCATTTTCACAATCGCCTTGCTCCACTTGGGCAAGGTAAGCGAGTTTTTGTATTTCCAATTTTGAGGTCATTCCATGCACCCCCAATCTTTCAAACAGTATCTCGTTTTCATGCTGCTGGGATCCGCCGTTGTCCTGGTACTTGTCTTGTCTCTGAACCGCCTTGCGAATCCCTACTGCCTCTTTGCCAATGATTGGGTGCCGCACGAAAATAAGCCAGAAACCTTCAGCCATTCACGGCTGGTGAAGGCCCACCAAGTCAGGCACTTGCGGCCAGCGGCTGTGGTTCTGGGAAGTTCTCGCGCGGAAAGTGGGATTGATCCGCGTCATCCAGCTTGGCGGCATCATCCGGTTTACAACTTGGGGCTGGCCGGTGCACGTATTTACGAGGTGATGCGCTATTTCCAGCACGCTTGCGCGGCCGGTGAAGTCAAAGAAGCTGTGCTCGTTCTCGATTTCTTTGCATTTTTGGAGGACTCAGGTGTGGCGAAGGATTTTCGTGAAGACCGTCTTCTGACGGATCGTGACGGCGCTTCGCAAAATGGTGTTTCGTGGCTCGATTGGATTTCGAGCGTTCTTTCTTGGGATGCATGCATCGCAAGCATAAGAACCTTGTTAGCGAGAGAAGCAGGCTATCGGCATTTGGTGAATGGATCACGAAACACCGCTTTCGACATTGATCGCATCCTTGCTCGTGGTGGTGCCGCGAAGGCTTTTGAGGCACTACGGCGAGGGGGGGGCAGCTTGATGCCTAGCACTACGAGCAGCCTTGGCGAGCTTGAGAAATCATGCTTTCGCACGATTCTTGATCTGGCGCGCGAGGCAAACATCGACCTGCGGATTGCGCTTGGCCCCACGCATGTGGAGTATTTGGAGGGAGTGGCCGACGCCGATCAATGGGAGCTGTTTCTCGAATGGATGAGGGCAATGGTTGAAATTGTCGAAGAGGAGGCCACACGTAGCGCCGGGGTTCCCTTCTCGCTGGTTGATTTCAATGGTTACCATGAGTTCAACAAGGAGAGGATGCCTGAAAAAGGTGTGGCCCAGTACTACTTTGATCCATTTCATTTCACTCCCAGGCTGGGTTCTCAAATGATGGATCTTCTTATGGGGCCTCCTGGGTCGTTAAAGGCAACGCCCCCTGGTTCATTTGGCGTTTTGCTCAACAGCAGCTCTATTGATGTGCAGATTCAGGCATATCGGGAGCATCGAGCCAGATTCAATGAACAAAGGAGCAGGGGGGAATGAGCGCAGTTCCATTGAACGATAACAAGAAGACGGTTCGAGTTCTGCATGTCGTGCATTCCCTGCGAGCTGGTGGCATGGAGAACGGGGTGGTGAATGTGGTGCGAGCACTTCAGGGGAGAGGATTTGCATTTACCATCTGCTGCCTGACCGAATCCGGGGCCTTCGCCCAGCGGCTGCCCCCGGAGGTGCCTGTGATCGAGCTGCGCAAGCAGGCGGGGCTGAGTCCGGCCGTTGTCGTGCGGCTGGCGCATGTACTCCGCAAGTTTAGGCCGGATGTGATTCACACGCACAACTGGGCGCCGCTTGTTTATACCCTCCCCGCCTGTCGCCTGGCTCGTTTCGGAATGATACTCCACGGGGAGCATGCGCAGCTTTCCCCGGAGGAGCTGCGCCCTCGCCGGTTATGGGCGCGCCGCATGCTTTGTCGATTGGTGGATCAGATCCACACGGTTTCATACTCCCAGAAACACGAGTTGGTGGGTCTGGGCATTCCGGAAAAACGAGTCGAGGCGGTGGTCAACGGGGTGGACGTGCATCGGTTTGCGCCTCCTGTTTGTGGAAAGCATCTGCAAAAAAAAGCCCTGGACCTTCCTGAAGAGTCGCTGGTTCTCGGCATGGTTGGTCGCTTTGGAGTGTTCAAGCGGCATCTGGACCTGTTGGAAGCCTTTGAGAAAATGGCAGCGCATCATTCCTCCGCACGGCTGCTGTTGGTCGGTGGTGGTGGGCCATTGGAGCAGCAAGTGAGGAGCCGGGTGCTTGCAAGCGCGATCCAGCATCAGATTCACATGGTCGGCTTTATGGAGGAACCGCTTCAAGCTTACCAGGCCATGGATCTGCTGCTTGTGCCGTCGCTTAACGAGGGTTTGTCAAACGCTGCCTTGGAGGCCATGGCCACGGGAGTGCCGGTTCTCGCTCATGACGCCTGCGGCAATGCGGAACTGCTGGGTGAGGGCGACTCGGCGGGCTGGGTTCGGCACCTAGGCACTGTGGATGCCTTGTGCAGGGCGATGAGCGAATGCCTGAGCAGACCAGCGCTGCTGAAGGAAACAGGCGCACGCGCGCGAATTCGCGCGAATCGCTGCTTTGGTTTGGAGTCGATGGTCAAAGGCTATCAGGCCTTATATTCAAGGCTTGCGGCGCATGGCGGTAAATAATTCCTTGAACAAGCGTGAGGCCACGGCACTGCTTCTTCTCCAGCCCTGCTTATGGGCGTGATTTGAATGGATTTTGCCGCCGCCATCCTCGTGCTGGTTTCCTACCTGCTCAGGCTCCACCAATTGGTGCCGGGCGGGGAATGGCTGTTTGCCCAAAAATACCTCATGGCGGCCTCGGCGCTCGCCATGATCAGCAGGGGCCGTGGATTTGACTGGAAGCAGTTGTTCAAGACGCCAGTGGATTGGGCAGTTGTTCTTTATCTTGGCTTCATCGTTTACCATGAGGAGGAGCATTGGGATACCTTCAAGGAAGTCGGGAAATTGTTCTTGTTTTATGCGGTCACCGCGCAGGCCTTGTGCAACAGCCGCCGTCTCTTTTTTTACATGGCGGTGTGGGCCGGTTGCACCGTGGTTCTCGCCCTGGTGACCCTGGACTCAGCCTACGGCATCGACTTTTCGGACTCGCAATCGCTGCTGAGTCTCTACGACAACCGGCAGTGCCTCAATCTTTCGATTTACAACAATCCCAACGCCCTGGGACACACCGTCATCCTGGGGATTCCCATGGTGCTGCATGCCTTTTTTCTTGGCCGTGGGGCTGCCCTGAAGCTCCTCTGCCTATCCATGTGGGCAGCCGTGCTCACCGCTGTTTACCTGACCGAGTCAAAAGGAGCTTTCGTGGTGGGGGCTGCCCTGACGGTGACAACACTTTGGTTGGGACGTTCATGGGTGATGCGTGTCACGCTCATCGCCGTGCTCGCAGGTGGTGGAGCCGCGGCGTTTCAGGCCCTGCCTCGAATGGAGGCGCTGCAATCTTCCAGTGCGATCGCGAGTGATGAGGGCATTTGGGGGCGGTTGGCAGTCTGGAACGCGGGCATCGAGCAATTGCAGGAAGACTCCTCGGGTGTCGGTTGGAAGAAATTTTTCCCCGTCATCAGCTATGTGGACTCCAGGGGAAAGATGACTTTCTTTCAAAAAGGACCTCACAACTCCTATGTGGCGGTGACCGCTGAGCTGGGGTACTTAGGCCTATTTTTTTACCTGCTGGTGCTCGCCGCATGCCTGCGGGTGGTAGTGCAATTTGGCGGACGTGATTCCCGGCAAGCCAGGGCCAAGTCACTCATTTTGATCGTCTTGCTGGGCTATGCGATCTCTGGTTGGATGATTGAGCGTCCTTATCATATTGAGTATTTCCTGATCGCCGGGGTTTGCGCGGCCTTTCAGCGTCTGCGCTTGTTTGGGGAGCAGGAAGTGGATCAGGAACATCCGCTGGAAGATGAGTTCAGCGAGGATATCGCCCTGCAACAGCCTCGGGAGAATCCGAGCGTCCCCGCGCTGGTGCTGTCGCCGGTTGCCACCGCATTCCTGGAGCCTGTCCGGAACCAGATAAGCTCCTTG
>JBIKYB010000484.1:0-3243 GCA_044355475.1 Prosthecobacter sp. | reverse complement strand
GGCATGACGGAGAGCGTTTGAGGCGGTTCCGAGGGCTGTAGGCCATCAGTGGGTGGCAAAGCCTCAGCATCCATGAAACCCGCCTCTTCCGTGGATTCCATCACCTGCGGTGGCTTCGATCCTGCGCCCACTTCCGGCGTCGTGATCTGTGCCAACAGTGACTGTAGGTGGTTGGCGTCAATCCAGGAGACTTGCATGGCCCTGCTCCGGTTCGCGTTCTTTGCTCAGCCCTGCCCGCTGCTCCAGTTCGGCGGCAATTTGGTCAAAAATCAACGCCTCTGGCGGTGGATTGCGCTTCGTCAGCGCCACCGGCACGCCCAGGGCGCTGGCCTCCAAAAATGAGGTCAGGCGTGGGATGCTCTGTGGAAACATCAGGTTGGCTGGCAACATGTCGCGTAGCTCACGAGCCACTTTGAGGCTCATCTCGTTGTCCTGCATGACCATCGTCAGCAAAATACCCGCCACGCGCACCCCTGCGCCTTCAGCGCGGAATCGCGCCAGCGTCTCCAGCAGATGCGGAACGCTGCGAATCGCCAAGGGTTCTGCCTGCTGAGGCAAAATCACGAAATCGCAGGCTTTCACCACGGCTTCCGTCGTGCTGCTCATGCCAGCGGCCGTATCCATCAGCACAATGTCAGTGCCGCGCAGTTCCGCGCTGCGCAGCAGGTCTGCCAACCGAGATGGCACCTCGTGCGAGGTCCAGCCCTGCCGTGCGCAAGTGTCGTATTGTCCTGCTGGCACGATTTCCAGCTCCGGTAGCCGCGTTGGCACCACGATCTTATTCAAATCCCCGCCGCGAACCAGAAACTCATGAAATCCCTCTCGCGTTTTCGCGCTTTTCGCCAGAGAAAGACCCACACCGCCCTGTGGGTCTGTGTCGATCAGCAGCACCCGCCACCCACGCCGCGCCAGCGAGTAGGCAAGATTGATGCAAAGTGTGGTTTTCCCCACCCCTCCTTTTTGACTGGCCGTTGCTATCGCGATCACGGCGCGAGGCTAGCAGCGTGAAAACGCTCTGCATCGTTAAAAAACACCGTGGTGACAAAAAATGCTGATTATAGCACGAGCGAACGCATGACTTCACGGCAGCACCAACTGAGTGCCTTCAAGAGCCTGCTTCTTATACCAGACACCGTTGTAGAGGTATTCGACGGTGAGAAGGTTCTTTTCCGTGGTCTGAGACTGCGCCACAGCCACTCCGACAGTTACCCCGTTGACCTCTGTGATGCTCGCACTGTTCCCCTGTGGCGTGGTTGTGCCAATCGTAGTCGCCTCTGCGTTTGTGGCGGCGGCACCAATGACAACGGTTGTAGTTACGTCTGCTTGGGCTTTCGCGGCATCACTCAACGAATCAGTTACCAGGATGGAAACAGGTGCGCTGATGACTGTCGTAGGTATGAGTTTTGAGAGTCTATTTGTCACGTTGCGAGGCAGGTTGCCGGGCAACGTGTAGCGGGCGCTGACAAGCTCGATAATTCCAGGCTGAAAGACACCAAACGTGCCAGCAGGAGCAGCGCTCGCTGCGGAGGCTGGGGGAGTTTCGGCAGCAGAATTGGCACCTCCCACTGGATTGTCACCAGCAGGGGTCATCACCAGTGCTTCGGTTGTGGAAGGGCGGCGGGCCAGTACGGCGAGTGCGTCCGCAAGATTCGCATCACGTGCCTTTTGATCCAGATTTTGTCCATTCAACATGCCGCCCGCCAGATTGGCCAGACACCAATCCCTTAAGACGATTGCCTGTCGGCAGACCTCAATGGATTGATGGCTCAGTTCAGCGGCGCGAATAGCTTCCTTCTCCTGCCTTTGATACACCGCCGCTGCGAAGCCCTCAGCCTTTCGCTGCATTGCTGCGGCCTGTTCCGCCTCTGGATTAGCCTCCCCATATTTGGAACGAACTTCGGGCGGGAGCGCTGACAGCGGTATCGTCGCAAATCCATCGGCATGCATAATGCGAATTTCCGTGGGTGACTTTTTCATTACCTTCACCTGCTTGAAGACTTTTCCATCAAGCGTGTTCAATTCGGTAAATTGATCCTGAGCCAGCGAAAGAGTTGTGATTAAACCCACTGCAAGAATTAAAAATGCTTTCATATAATCTCGACTTCAACATTTAGAAACCATATCGTCAAGGGCAGTTTTTTTCGCTATCATAGTCGTGGCGCTGAAGCTTAAGGATCGATCTCGGATTAACCCCAAAAAGTAGCTGGTGAGTGTTTGCCACTTGGCAAGGAGGTTGCGCCATTGAGGCACCGGGCTTAGATCAGCCTCATTAAAGTCTGTGATTATCCATGAAACCGCATCTGATCATCTGCATTTTCGTCGGGCTTTCATCTGCCTCTTGCGAAAAACACGGCGAGTTGAAGATGGAGGTGGCCGCGTTGGACGCGATGATTCAAAAGGACCAGGCTGCCGTTGAGCACTACGAGCAAAGCATTCGTCCTCTAGGTGGTCGCGAAGGCCTGGAAAAGCTTCGTCTTCAGGCGGAGATCTTGCGCATCCGCGTTGATGCGTTGGGGCAACAAAACAGCTCGCGTCGGGAAAAATGGGTCGGTATTGATGCCAAATTTTCGAAACTCAGACCCGCCGCCGAAACTTTCAAAGCATCGCAGCCGCAGTAACCCCGTGCCCACCTTTCGCGATGTTTGAATTCCGACTCGGCTCCTTTCTTCTGAAGGCCCTGCTCTTGGTCTCATGTGCCCTTGGCGGATATGAGTATTACAGCCGTGTTGAGCAGTTGAAGATTGAGATCGCCGACAAAAAAAACACTGCCCAGGAAAAGAAAGACGCCGTTTCCTCACTCAAATCCCTCTCGCAAGAACTGGAAACGGCTCAGAGCCAGATCAAGGTACTGCAAAAGCGCGAGGAGGTGGAACTGAAACAACGAGATCAGATTGATCAGCTCGAACGCAAGCTCAGCGGGGAAATCAAGTATCTCGCCCTGTCCATGCACGATACCGTGGAGAAAGCCCGCGCAGCCGCCGTCGGCACCATGGCTAGAGCACTCAGTCTCTCAGGCCGCCCTGCGTTGCAAAATGCAAAAATCCTCAAGATCGAAGATAACGCGATTACCTTCATGCACGACGATGGCGTGGCCAATCTGCGGCTTCAGGTTGACGAATTACCGCCTGAGATGATCCAAAAATTTGACATGGGATCGAGCGGCCTGGCGAAGCAACTGAGGCGCTTGGCGGATTCGCTCGCGGAGCCTGCAAAGCAGAAATAACCATCCTCACTCCCCGCCCG
>JBIKYB010000191.1:0-9514 GCA_044355475.1 Prosthecobacter sp. | reverse complement strand
TGGCAGGCGATTTTGGGCAAGTTCTTCGCCGCTTCCTGTGTGTGGCTCATCGGCCTCACGCTGACCTTCCCCATCGTGTGGACGGTCTGCTACCTTGGTGAGCCTGACATGGGGCCGATCATCAGCGGCTACACCGCCAGCTATCTTTACGCGCTGGCCTGCCTCTCCGTGACCTGCGCCGTCAGCGCCATCACCCGCAGCCAAGTCGTTTGCTTCATCGTGAGCGTCGCGTTCTGCATCGTCATCGCCCTTATCGGTGATCCTGGCGTTACGCAGACCATTGTCAGCACCACGCCCGACTGGGCCGAGGGCTTTGTGCGTTTCGTGAGCTACTTCAGCTTCATGGACCACTTCTTCGAGCTGACCAAGGGCATCTTCGTGATGCGTGACGTGCTCTACTTCCTCTCTGTCATCGTTGTTTCTCTCATCATCACCCATTTGGCTCTGCGTGCGAAGCGCGCCTGATCCTGGCATCAAACCAACCCTCCAACCTGATTTGACCCCATGAGCGTGAATCTTAAAAGCAAACAAGCCACCACCGGCATCACCGCCCTGCTGGTGATCGCCATCGTTGTTGTCCTCAACTTCCTCGTCGGCGGCCTTGGCCTCGGCAATTTCCGCCTCGACCTGACTGAGGACAAAATCTACACCCTCTCTCAGGGCACGAAAAACATCCTCAGCCGCCTCAATGAGGACGAGCCGGTCACCATCCGTTTTTATCACACCACGGATGACCGCGTGATGCCGAATGTGCTCAAGCCGCATGTCCGTGCGGTGGAAGATCTGCTGCTGGAGTTGGTGAAAGCCTCCGGTGACAAGATCATCCTCGAAACCATCCATCCCAACCCGAACACCGAGGAGGAGGACAAGGCCCGCGCCGATGAAATCCAGGACATGGGGCCAGTGAACCAGGAAGGTGACAAAATTTACTTCGGTCTGGCCGTCGAGTGCCTCGGCCAGAAGGAAGTCATTCCCTTCCTCAATCCGCCCGCGCCCAATGAAGGCTCCGCCGTCGAGTACGACATCGCCCGCGCCATCTCGAAGGTCATCAAGCCCATGAAGAATGTCGTGGGTGTCATGAGCGCCATCCCGGTCATGGGTTCGCCCATGTTCCCGTTCCAGCGTCAGCGCGGCCAGGAGCCCTGGGTCATCGTGCAGCAGCTTCGTGCCGACTACGAGGTCGTCGAGGTGCCGATGGGCACGGACAAGATCGACACCAACATCAAGGTGCTCGTTGTACTGCATCCGGCGGACATCAGCGAGTCCGCTGAATACGCCATCGACCAGTTCCTGCTCGGCGGCGGCAAGGTCATCGCCTTTGTCGATCCGAACAGCGTCGTAGCGCAGGCCTTCAGCGGCCAGCAAAATCCCATGACTGGCCAGCCCGGTGGCCAGATCAACACCACCTCCGACTTGAAAAACCTCCTCAAAGCCTGGGGCGTCGGCTTCAAGAATGACATGGTCATCGCCGACATGAACTACCGTGGCATGCTGCAGGGCCGCAACAACCCCACCGCGCTCTTGCTGCCTGCTGGTGCGATCAATGCAGACGACCGCATCACTTCCGGCCTCAATTCGCTGACGCTCGTCACCGCTGGCTCATTCAGCATCGACAAACGCGAGGGAATCGACGCCAACACGCTCGCCAGCAGCTCCGAGGAGTCTGCCATGATCGACATCACCGAGGCGGAGAAAGCACGCTCTCCGCAGGGTCTGTCCAGCTTCACCTCCGGCGGTCGCAAGCAGATCATCGGTCTTCGTCTCAGCGGCAAATTCAAAACCGCTTTCCCGAATGGCAAGCCGGTCGCGGCAGCAGGCAAACCGGACACCGGTGGTGCCCAGGAGGAGGCCAAGCCCGCAGCAGCGGCTCCAGCAGCCCCTACCGAGCCAGCGGCCGCTCCCACGGCTCCTACAGCGCCGGTGACAGTCACCACGCCGCCGGTGTCTGTTACCACCGCCACGCCTGCCGTGCCAGTCGTTGCACCCGTCGCTGCAGCAGCGACGACTCCTCAACCCGAAGCCAAGAAAGAGGAACCGAAAAAAGACGACGGCTCGCTCAAGGAATCCGCCAACAGCGAAGGTGTCGTTATTCTCTTCTCTGACGCCGACATGCTCTATGACGCCTTCTGCGTGCAGCAGGACCCCATGACTGGCATGCTCGTCTCCCGCACCGGCAACCTACCGCTGCTGCTCAACGCCGTTGAAGTTCTCTCCGGTGGTGGCGATCTCCTCCAAGTGCGCAACCGCAAGTCCGCCGTGCGTCCCTTCAGCACTCTCAAAGAGATGCGTGAGAAGGTCGAAAGCCGCTACCGCCCGCAGCTCATGGCCCTGGAGGCCGAGCGCGAGAAAACCGCCGAAAAAATGGGTGCGCTGCGTTTGAAGCGCGATTCCAAGGGCAAGGGCTTCATCGTCGATCCGCAGCAGCAGAAGGACCTGGAGGCCCTCATGCAGAGCGACGTCGATCTCTCCCGCAAGATGCGCGAGATCAAGAAGGACCAGAACAAGGAGATCGAGCACACCAAGACCACCCTCAAGTGGCTGAACTTCCTCGCCGTTCCGCTGCTCGTCAGTTGCGCTGGCATCCTGCTGGCCATCCGCCGCCGTGCCGCCACCGCCGCCGTTTGATTTGAACCACCCTTTTAAACACACACTTCTCATCCCATGAACAAGATCATCCTCCTGCTCGCCGTGCTGGCCGCCCTCGTCGGCGCGGTCATCTACCAGCAGAAAGACCGCAAGTCCCGCCTCAGCAGCGGTGCCCGCAAAGGCGTCGAAATGCGCGAGCTGCTGCTCCCCGCCCTCGACGTCAACAGCGTGCAGAAAATCCGCGTCAAAGACGAAAAGAGCGAGGTCAACGTCGCTCTCAACGGCACCACCTGGACCGTCGCAGAGCGCGGCGGTTACGAGGCCAGCTTTGAGAAGATCAGCCGTGCGCTGCTGGCCCTCAAGGAGCAGAAAAACACTCGCAAGCAGATCGTTGGCAAGGAATCCTGGGGCAAGATCGGCGTGCAGCCTCCCGGCGAGCCCAACGCCTACGGCATCGGAACACTCGTTGAGTTGATGGATGACAAGGGCAACCTCAAGAAGTCCCTCATCCTCGGTGCCAACGTCACCAGTTCCGGCAACGCCAATGCTTCACCCTTCGGCGGCAGCAACGAGCGCATGATCCGCATCCCTGAGGATGGCGACACCATCTGGGTCGTCGGCAACACCTTCAGCGACCTCGAAACCAAGCCTGACACTTGGATCGAGAAGGCTTTCTTCGATGTACAGAAGCTCAAGTCCGTCGAAGTCACCGCCGCCAAGCCGGAAGACTCCTGGAAAGCCTCGCGTGAGAACGCGGACGCCACCGAGTTCACCCTCGAAGGTGCCAAGGCGGGTGAAAAGCTCGACAACGGCAAGATCAACCTCACCAGCCTGCTCTCCGCCCCTACTTTCAACGACGTGCTCACCAAGGACAAGGCCGCCGAAACCATGAAAGGCGCAGTCAAGGCCCGTCTCGTCACCTTTGAAGGCTTCACCTACGATGTGCAGACGGTGAAGCAAAAAGTCGCCGACGCAGACAAGTATTACCTCACCGTCGCGGTCAGTGCCGACATCGCCAAGGAACGCGCTCCTGTGAAGGATGAGAAGGCCGAGGACAAAAAGAAGAACGATGACGCCTTTGCCGAGGAGAAGAAAAAGAAAGAGGAGAAGCTCGCCAACGAGAAGAAGCTCGCCGGCTGGGTTTATGAAGTCACCGAATACACCGTCAGCAGCCTGCTCAAGTCCCGCGCCGAGGTTCTCGCCGCGCCGGAAAAGAAAGAGGATGCCGCCGCTCCTGCGCCAGGGGCACCTGTTAGCGGGCTGCCGAATGTGTCCAAGATGCTCGAAGGCCTCAAACCCGCCGCCTCGCCTCCCGCCCTCACACCCGCCTCACCACTTCCTGAAGCCCCCAAGCCCGAAATCAAACCCGCGCCCGCACCTGACGCGAATCCCGTGACCGGCGAAAAGCCTGCGGCAGACGCCAAGAAGTGATCTTCAAAGTCGTATTGTAGTCCCGCCTTCAGGCGGTTCCGAGCGGAGTGGTGCCCAGCGCATCACTCCGTTTTTTTTTAGTCCACCAGCCCCTGCGTGTCTGCCAGCTTGGCCCCGGCGCGCTTCATGCCGGTTTGTGCGGCACCCGTCAGGTTCGCCGCGATCAGATCCGCATCCGTGAAGTCCGCGTTCGTCAGATTCGCGCCTTCCAGGTTCGCGCCGGAAAGATCCGCCCCGCGCACGTTCGCGCCGGTGAGGTTCGCATGCCGCAGCGACACACCACCCAAGTCCGCTCCACTGAAATCCACGCCGCTCAGGTCCGCGCCATCAAAATTCGCCCCGCTGAAATCCGCCCCGGCGAAATTGGTGCCCGCCAGATTCGCCTTCGTGAAGGTGGTGCCCACAAACTGGCCTTTCGCCAGATTCAGGTCATTGAGCGCCGCTCCCGCGAGGTTCATGCCCGTCTCGTCGATCTTGCGACCGCTCTTGCCTCCGCTTTCGAGCCATTGGGTGTGAGCGAGGAGTTCTTCTGTGGTGATGCTGGCCATGGGAGAATGAAGCCCCAAATCCCGCCGCCGTAAAACGAGTTTTCTCGTGTCTTCAAACCCGCCTTGCCTTTTCCTTCCTGATGAACAGAAATCCCCGCCATGCGACGTCTCCTCTACCAGGATGAAGCCCGGCTCGAATACGGTCGCCTGTTCTGGCGCAATCTCGCCCGAAAGGCACGTCTCCTCGCGCACTGGCAGGACGAGCGGCATCCATATCATGAGCGCTTCCTGGAAAAATGGCAGCCGTTGGTGGACCGCGTGCTTTCCGCGTCGCCTCAGCATGATGACGCCCTCGACACCGCCTTGCAGTCCGAGGGACTCAGCCTCCGCGTTGTCGTGAAGGAGATCCCACCGGTGTTTGGCAGTTTTTGGTGATCCTCACTTCCTGATGCCGATCTTCTCCACGGGAATCGCTTCAAAGCCGAGCTTGAAGGCTGGTGACTCGGGCTTCAGTCGGAAGTCGTCGTTTTTCCAATCCACGAAGAGCGGATCGGCGATGAGGCTGTGTTTGTCCCAGCCTTCGGCTTGCCAGGAGGTCCATTCGTCGAGGGGGGCGGCTTCGGTGAGGCGGAGGTCATCGATGAAGATCTGGCCCTTCGGCTCGTGGCAGTCGATGCGGAGCCAGAAGTGCTTCATCCAGGGTTTCCAGGTGGCTTCGTTTTCGCGGGGCATGCGGCCAGTGGCTTCGACTTCGGTCCACTGAGGGGTGGCGGTGATGCTGGTGCTCTGGGCCTGCCAATAGCCTTCGCCGTTTTTGAAGGAGGCGAGGGCGAGGCTCATTTTCGCGGTGGGTTCGTTGGATTTGACGCGGAGTTTGACGCGATAGGCGGCACCGGGCGTGAGGGGCACATCGGGGCCGTGGAAGACGGTCTTGGGATTGCCGGGATCGGTGCCGAGGGCGCAGTCGGCTCGCAAGGCACCGTCGGCGCCGACGAGCTGCACGTTTTTGTTGGGGCGATGGTTGAAGCCCCAGCCTTGGATGGTGTTGCCATTGGCGACGCGGTCGAAGTTTTCGGTGAGCAACGGCTCGCCGGGCTTGTCGGGGCCGACTTTGTTGATGCCGGTGACGACGGGGTGGCTGCCATTCCAGGCGAGGTTGTGATCAAGGGTGTTCCACTTGGCGGTGGCGTGGCGGATGTCGCCATACTTCACACCGGGCGTGTCGCTGAAGAGGATGTTTCGCTGGAAGCTGTTGCCGCTCATCATGGTGCCGTCGTCGCGGATGGCGTCTTTGGGATGCAGTTCCATGCCGCGCATGCTGGTCCAGGCGAGCTGACCGGCGACGGATTCGTAGCCTTTGATCATGGTGTCGAGATGGTTGGTGTAGAAGCGGTGCTCCTTGGTCCAGCCGTGCAGATCGAACTGAAACTTGCCGCCGAGGGCGAAGATGTTGTTTTCGACGAGGCAATCGCGGGCGTTGTGCAGATGGATGGGCGTGTGGGCGACGCGGAAGACGATGTTGCCGATGATGTCGAGGCCGCCGGAGTTGTCGTCGGGGTAGAGGCCGAAGGTGAACCACGGATGCTTCAAGCCGCCCGCCTCCTGGCCGCAGCCGATGACGTCGTGGATCAAATTGTAGCGCCACTTGCTGCCACGGCTGCTGATCCAATCGCGACCACCGGTATAGATCGCGCCGCCGTCCTGCGTCTCAAGGCAGAGGTGATGGAGGTGGTTGTATTCGACGTACAGATTGTTCCCGCTCATCTGCACGCCCATGCGCGGGCCGTCGTGGATGTGGCAATGCCGCACGGCATTGTCCACGCCATACATGCTGACACCGCAGGCGTTCTTGTTGAAGACGCCCATGTGATGGATGTGGCAATCCTCGACGCTGTGGCCGGGCCCGGTGAGCGTTTTGCGATCACCACCGCTGAGGCTGACGCCGTTACTGCCGGTGAAGCTGATCTCGCAGCGGGAGACGCGGACGTTTTTGCCATCGCTGACGCCGACGCCGCTGCCGTGGAAGGCACCGACCTTGGTGATGACGCATTTTTCGACGAGGCAGTCCTCCGCTCGCTCGAAGGTGATGGCGCTGCCGTGGCTACCGGTGAGCGTGAGGTCGCGGATGGTGATGTGTTTGGCGCCTTTGATTTTGAAGAAGGCGTCGGTGAGGGGGAGGCGGATGTCGGAGAGTGGTCCGCTCACTCCGTGAGCGGCTTCTGACCGCACAGGGACTGTGCGGACCACATTGGGCCAGAAGTAGAGCACGCCGCTGTGCTTGTCGTAGAACCACTCGCCGGGGGCGTCGAGTTCTTCGAGGGCGTTTTGGAAGTGGAAGCGGTTGTGCGGGTGGAGGTCGTAGGAGCAGTCTTTTTTCAGCGTGAGCAGTCGCGTGGCGGGATCGAGCGAGGCGACGGGCTCGATGAAGTTCCACCAGCCGTATTGGGCGAAGATGTCGAGCTCCACGTCCTCGGGATGCGCCCAGGTGCGCACGTCCTCGGGCTTCACGAAGAGCGTGCGTTTCCACAGATGGCCTTCCGGGGCACCGGCGGGTGGGAAGGCGGGCACAAAGGCCCAGCCGCCGTAGAGCGGGTCTTTCGCGTCGAAGTTCGGATAACGAGCGAGGAACTGCCGTTCGCCGTCGCAGAGCAGTTGTTTTGGGAGAAAGCCTTTCGGGAGGAGCTTGGAGACATCGGCTTTGACGATTTCGCCCGTGTGTTTTTCCCAGCCAGTGACTTTGGGGCCGCCGATGAGGGTGCTTTGGGTGCCGGTGAGGGTGAGATTGGAGTCCTGCGCTTCGAGGATGAGCGGCGTGACCAGCTCGGTGGTGCCTTCGGGGAAGACAAGCGTCGCGGGAGAGGTGTCTCCGGCTTTGCGTGCGGCACGAATCTGCTCCAGCGCCTGTGCCGGCGCGAGCGTGTCGGAGATGCGCACCTCCAGGGCAGGCGAGAGCGAGGGCAGAACGAGGGCGGAGAAAAGAAAACGACGCAACATGAGGCGTGAGCGATACGCGACGATGCCGCGCGGGCAAATGCCGGATGTGGGCGGAAATTGTCAGGCAGAACAGAGTTCTATGTCCTTCAGCGCATTCCGTGGGCCAAAGCAGGCCACAGGATCGAGGAGGACGAGCTCTGCCCAACTTGAAACCTGAAACTTTGAACTTGGAACGCCCCGGCCAACGCACCCCTTGCCACCCGCCCGGCCCGCGCTACCCTCGCCCTCCTTTTTCCCTGAACCATGAGCGCCCCCGACACTGCCAAGAACTACAAAGACACCGTCCTCCTGCCGAAGACCGACTTTCCCATGAAGGCCGATCTCGTCACGCGGGAGCCGCAGCGCCTCGCGAAGTGGCAGGAGGGGAAGCTCTACCAGCGCATCGTCGCTCAGAGCAAAGGCAAGCCCACCTTCATCCTGCATGACGGCCCGCCGTTTGCGAACGGCGATGTCCACATGGGAACCGCGCTGAACAAGGTGCTCAAGGACCTCATTGTGAAGTCGAAGACGATGGCGGGCTTCCACACGCCCTTCATCCCCGGCTGGGACTGCCACGGGCTGCCCATCGAGTTCAAAGTCGTGAAATCCGCCGCCGGTCTTACGCCGGTCCAAATCCGCACGCTTTCCGAAGCCGAGGCACGCAAATACATCGACATCCAGCGCACCAGCTTCAAGCGCCTCGGCGTCTTCGGCGATTGGGAGAATCCGTATCTCACGCTCGATCCCGGCTACGAGTCCGGCATCCTGCGCACCTTTGGTAAGGCCGTCGAAAAAGGCCTCGTCTATCGCATGAAGCGCCCCGTCCTCTGGAGCTACGGCGCGCAAACCGCGCTCGCTGAAGCCGAGGTCGAGTACAAAGAGAAAACCTCGCCTGCCGTGTTCGTGAAGTTCGCACTCGTCACGCCACCGCCCGGAGCGGAGGGCGCGTCGCTCGTCATCTGGACCACCACGCCGTGGACCTTGCCCGCAAACCTCGCCATCGCGCTGCATCCTGAGTTTGATTACGTCTGCGGCAAGTTCACGCATGCCGATGGCCGCAGCGAGAAGCTCGTCATCGCGAAGTCACGCCTCGAAGGCTTCGCCGCCAGCACCGGCTTCGTGCTCGATACCTCGCATGCGAACGACACCTTCAAAGGCAGCGCCTTGAACGGCGGCGCGGCGCAGCATCCCTTCCTCCCGCGCACCTCGAAGGTCATCAACACCCTCTTCGTCACCGACGACACCGGCACCGGCGCGGTCCACATCGCCCCCGGTCACGGCGCAGACGATTACCAGGCCGGCCGCGAGCACGGGCTCGACATCCTTTCGCCGGTCGATGCAGAGGGCAAATACACCGCCGAGTGCGGCCTGCCTGACTTCGTCGGCAAGCACGTCTTCTCCAGCAACGACGGCATCATCGAGATCCTCACCGCCAAGGGCGCGATCCTCGGCAACGAAAAATACGTCCACCAGTATCCGCATTGCTGGCGGTCTAAGACGCCCATCATCTTCCGTGCCGTCGAGCAGTTCTTCATCAAGATCGACGCCATCCGTCAGAAAGCCCTCAGCGAGATCGACAAAGTCACCTGGCTGCCCGCCTGGGGCCGCAACCGCATTTATGGCACGGTCGAAAGCCGTCCCGACTGGTGCATCAGCCGCCAGCGCACCTGGGGCGTTCCGCTTCCCGTCTTCTACTCCGCCAGTGGCGAGATCATCATGCGCACCGACATCATCGGTAAAGTCGCCGACATCGTCGAGAAGCAGGGCACCAATCTCTGGTTCGAACAAAACGACGCCTGGTGGGCCGAGGCCGTCGGCCTTCCTGCCGATACGAAACGCGGCAATGACACGCTCGACGTGTGGATCGACTCCGGTTGCAGCCACGTCAGCGTGTTGGACCGCCATCCTGAGCTGCATTGCCCCGCCGATCTCTACATCGAGGCCACCGACCAGCATCGCGGCTGGTTCCAGAGCAGCCTCATGATGAGCATCGTCGCCCGCGACGCCGCTCCTTATAGGAGCGTCATCACCCACGG
>JBIKYB010000033.1:0-25689 GCA_044355475.1 Prosthecobacter sp. | reverse complement strand
GCAAAAAGATCAGCAAAAGCGACCAGGGCAGCGACAAAGCCGCCAAGCCCATGACCGCCGACCACTACTACAACAAGTACGGCGGCGACATGGTCCGCCTCTGGGTCAGCAGCGTCGATTACCAAAACGAAGTCCCCTTCAGCGAAGAACTCTTCCAGCAGACCGGCGAATCCTACCGCCGCATCCGCAACACCTTCCGCGTGTTGCTCGGCAATCTGCACGACGAAAAATCCAATCCCGTTAATCCCTCCGAAATCCCGTCAATCCTGTCGAAAGAGGCTCCCGCTTACACCCTCATCGACCGCTGGATCTTGGAGCGCCTCCACGCCATCACCTCCGAGTGCGTCACCGCCTACGCCGCCTACGACTTCCGCAAGGTCTTCACCGTGGTGAACAGCTTCTTCGCCACCGAGCTCAGCGCCCTCTACATCGACATCACCAAGGACCGGATGTACTGCGACGCCGCCAACAGCCCCCGCCGCCGCGCCACCCAGGCCGCCATCCGCGAGATCACCGAGACCTTGTGCAAGCTCCTCGCCCCCATCCTCGCCTTCACCGCCGATGAAACGTGGGAACACCTCGGCCACAGCGACAGCGTGCACATGCAGGTCTTCCCGCAGCCGAATCCCGCCTTCGCCGGAACGGAAGCCACCGCCGCCGTCGAGGAACTGCTCAAAGTTCGCGGCGTCATCCAGCAGGCCATCGAAAAAGCCCGCCAGGAAAAGAAGATCGGCTCCAACCTCGAAGCCACCGTCGCCCTGACCCTCCCCGCCGAAGGTTTCACCCACGCCGTCTTCAGCGATCCCGCCACCCTCCACGAATTCCTCATCTTGAGCGATCTTCAAATCACGCGCGGTGGCGAACTCGCCGCCGTCGTGACCGAATCGAGCCATCACAAATGCGCCCGCTGCTGGAAGCACCTCCCGGATGTCGGAACGCACGCCGAGCACCCGACACTGTGCGGAAGGTGTGTGGAGGCGGTTGGGTGACTTTAAACGTAAGTTGTTGGGGCGTCCAAATGAGATAGAACTCCGAGTTGTATGGGACAAGTACATTCAACGATATTGAAGAGTCGGACTCGGGCTTTTGGCTGGAGTTTGTTTCTGCTTCTTTGCCAAGGTGCAATTTGTGATGTTTCCGCGGCACCTTTGCCAAACTTCTACTATCAGTGCCGGATTTCTCGGGATGATCTGGTGAGGCGGAAGGATGGCGTTGCCCTCGCCACGATACCGAATATCAAGCCTCAAGACATCCTCCTACAGGACCGTTTAAACTTTCACAAATTCGGAATTCGAGACCCTGAAGACACAAACGATCAAGTCTATCGTAGCGACAATCAGCAAGCATTTGTGGCGTTATACGAAGATCTTCCCCTTGTGGTCCAAAATCCAAGTGTCGCAGCTTTGATTCTTAACGGTAATCCACTCCTTCAAGTTAATGTCCAAAATGGCTCTATCGAAGTCAAAGTATTGAGGTTTTCATCCGAGAGTCAAAATACTGCTTTGTTGCCTATTGTGGCTCCACAAGTCCAGTCAGTAAACAGCCAAGGAATCAATTCTTCATTTTCTCAACAATCCACTTTTGGTAAATGGATGGGGCCTATTGGGCTTGATCTCAATACAGATCGTCTCTTGGTCGGTACGGGCATTATTCTCTTGAGCATGCTACTCAGTGGCTAGGTTAAAAGAATATTGCTGGGCGAGTGTGCCAACGCGCCGAGAGCAATGAACAACCGCGTCTTTCGTGGCATAGTATTTTTTGTTGTAAGCGTGTTTATACTATGGCGATCTCATGCTGTTTTAGCGTTCTTGGATGTTTCAAACTACCCTTGGTATTTACCACTGGTTTTGACCGTTTTGAGTGCAGCATTTGTCGCCTTTATGCCTGAAACCGTCATGTTTTCGCTCGTGGCTTGGCCGACTATTGGCTTAATGATGTTGGGAGCCGTTCAACGATTGGTCGTTATCCTCTTTTTTGGAATAATCGCCACCGCTTTTTTTCTAGCTCCCTATGTGATGTATCTCGTCACGATTTGGTATCCTACGCTATGGTTTCACGATAGATGGGGAACGACGTCAGCCTCAATTTACGTTCTTGCTTGGATTACATTTTTCTTCATCACATTCCGAAGCTTTAAAGAATTCTCCTTTAGCAGTGCATCCGGCATATCGAGCTTTGGAGTCCAGTTTTCAGCATCTCTCCAGGACTATTTTTCGGCGTGGGCCGTGGCACGGTTGCTAGCCCGAATCGCCCACAACTTAGCAATACATTTAGGGGGTAATTACTTCGGAGGGCGGGCTTGAAAGCAGCAAGGCCGCAATCCAGATTAGCGTCAGGCAATTGTATGACGTCGCATTGAATCGAACTATTAATCCAACCTGGTTTACCATGACTTATCCTTGTCCCGAATGTGAACACGAAATATCCAAGCAAGCTGCGGTTTGCCCCAATTGTGGCCTTCCAGATGCCGGAGGGAAGGCTGCGCGGCACTATCACGAAGTCTTGGTGCCAGAAGCACAGCGCCGTGCTAAGGAAATGGAGGCATCATCAAAGCTCGCGGCTGAAAAAGAAGACCAATTGTATGCGGATTTGCGCCGGAGAGGCATTCGGAGCTGCCTGCTACTTATCTTCTTGTGGATAGGACTTGGTTTTGCAGCGTTCGCCTTTTTTAGCAAAGGTGATATAGGAGTCGGTGCCTTGCTTGTCGGCATAATACTTCTAGCGTCATGGTTTTATGGCGAAGGCGGGAGAGTATGAGGAAGCGACGGCAGGCAGCCAATGGAAAGCGAAAGGCAATCTCCTCTCAGCCACGTCCCAATCGCTCCGCCTGTTCGCGCCACCCGCCACCCCGGCCTCCCGGCGTGCTTGTTCCGGCTCCGTCGCGAAATCTCCCAGCAGCCCGGCATGGAAACACCGCAGAGGTTAGAAAACCGCAGAGATGAGCTTTGAAATGGATTTCTCTGTGGTTTTCTCATCTCTTGCGGTGTGGCCGGTTTGGAATCCGGCGCGGGATACGATTCCGTGGGCAGGCACCCTTGATCAGCCGCTTGCCCATCCTGCCGGTTTGAACTAGCCTTTGAGCATGAGCACGATTGACCTCGCCATCCAACGCGTTGCGGGCCTCGACGAGCAGCTTGCCTCCAAGCTGCTGGCCTGGCTCGACAGCCAGCAGGCTGCCAAAGCCGCCCCGTCCAAGGAGCGTCCGCTCGGAGCGCGGGCAATGATCGGTTTTGCCCTGCGTGGTGGGCGCGCGCCACGCTCCACGGCGGACTGGATGAAGGAACTGCGCGACGGAGACGCGGACTGAGATGCCCTGGGTCATCGACACCTGTCTGCTCATCGACATCGCGGATGCTGATCCGCAGTTTGCTGCTGCGTCGGCGACGCTTCTCGATGCCAAACGGCCCGAAGGGCTGGTGATTTCGCCAGTGACCTACGCGGAACTGGCTCCTATCTTTGATGGCGATGTCGCCCGGCAGGAACTCTTTCTCTACCATCTGCACGTCTCGTGGTCAGAGGCTTGGACCCACGCATAAACCCAGGCGGCACACGCAGCATGGCATCGCTATGTCCAAAGCCGCCGTCTGCAACGCATGCCCAAACGCCCGATGGCCGACATCCTCATCGGAGCCTTCGCCGAGCGTTTCGACGGCCTGCTCACACGCAACGAGAACGACTTCCGCAGTGTGTTTCCCAAGCTACCAATCCTGGTGCCTTAGACGCAGTCTCTCGCAAGCTCAGCAGCCACGAGAATCCCGGCATCAATCCCGTGCGTTACGCAGCATCTCCTCCAGCAGATCGTCTTCGGCGCTCAGCGGCTTTAACACCTTCCCAAGCTGCAACGGAGTCAGATCGAAGGCGCTGCGTTTCTTGGCCGCCGCAAACACCTCGTCGTGGCTCAATCCGCGCTCGCGTCCGGCCTTGAACGCCTCAAAGCGTCGCACCACCTCGGCCGTGATGGTCGAGTCGTTCTCCCACTGCGCCGGCAAATCCGCATCCACCGTCTCCCAGATGATTTCAGCCAGGACACGCCGTTCCTCGGAGGGAAGGCGGGCGGCTTGAGCAAAGAGTTCTTGGACTGTCATGATGCTGGAGGATGCCGGGTCGTCCTATGAATGCCAAGCGTGGATTTGGAGCGCTTCAAACGTGAGCCGTACGGATCGTAAGTCCTTCAGTAGATCCAGCGACCGGCCATCTCCTCTCAGTCACGTCTCCATCGCTCCGCCTGTTCGCGCCAGCCGCCCCCACCTCCCGGCGTGCTCGTTTCGGCTGGAATTCCGAAAGCGGGCACAAGAAAAGGCTCTTCGTCCCGTTGGCTTTCCGTCCACTGCCCGTCTCCTTCACCCAACCAAGCCCACGATGAGAACCACCTTCCTGCTACCGCTCCTCCTGCTCACCCTCGGCCTCAGCCAAGTGCTGGCCGACACCTTTGATTCCCGTGCCGTGCTGGGCATGACTTCCGGCGTCAGCGTGGATGCGGCGGTCAAACGCGGGAAGGCGGACAACAAGCGCGTGCTGGTGTTCGCACTCGACGACAAGAAGACCAGCAACGCCTTCCACATCAAGGGCATGCTGGAGTTCGAGGAGACCAAGAAGCTGGTGAAGGAGAACTTCCTGATTGTCGTCACGGACTTCAAGAACAAGAACGTGCGCGACTATCTGGCGAAGGACCCCACGGACCGTCCGATGTACCTGCTGTTGAACACCGACGGCACACTGGCCCAGAAGGGCGTCACCGCCATGGGTGGCGCTGCGGGGAACAAACTGGTCAAGGAGTGGACGGGGAAGTAAGGGGGCACCTCCTCTCAGCCACTTCCCCGTCGCACCGCCTGTTCGCCCCACCCGCCTCCGATCTCCCGGCGTGCTCACCGACCGTATCGGCATCATTCACCACGGCACGCTCGAAGAACTGCGCAGTGAGCACGAGCAGCGCGGTCAAAGGCTGGAGGACATCTTCCTCAGCATGGTGGCGTGAATAATCCTCAAGGCTGTCCCTGCGCGAGTTGCGTGGCCAGTTCGGCGATCAAAGTCGTCAGCGTTTTGAGTTCGCGGCTGGGCTCTTGTTTTGGCAGCACGAGCAGCAGTTCCGCCGTGGGAGCGGGGGCGGCGAGTGGGATGATGACGCAGCCGCCATGCGGCAATTTGCTGGCATGCGCGGGCATCACGGCGACGCCTTCGCCCGAGGTCACAGCCCCTAGCATCATGGAAAGCGAATCGACCTCGCTGACGATGCTCGGCTCGAATCCAGCGGCCTGGCACATGCCGCGCAGAAACTCACGACGACCGGGAAAGAAGGCGTCGGAGAGCGAAACCCAGCGCTCGTGCTTTAGCGCGGCCAGCTTGATCGACTTTTTCTTCGCCAAAGCATGATCCTCGGGCAGCACGGCGGCCATTCTGTGCCTCGAAAGGGTGCGGATGTCGAAATGGGCGCGGTCGCGTTCGTCGAGGTTGCCGAGGATGGCGGCGTCGAGCTCATGGTTGCGCAGGCGGTCGAGCTGCGCACGCGGTGGCAGCTCAAAGAGGCTCACCTGCGCGTTTGGATGCCGCTGGCGGAACTCGCGCACCGCAGGGGCGACGAGATCATCGAGCACTGGCGTGAGGAAGCCGAGGCGCAGTGTGCGCCTTGCTTTGCCAAACTGCTCGCGCAACTGCTGAACGCTCGTTTCAGCATCGCAGACGATCTGCCGCGCCTTCGGCAGAAAAAAGCGGCCCGCGTCGGTAAGATGGATGCGTTTGCGGATGCGATCAAACAACGGCACACACAGCTCCGCCTCCAGCACGGCGATCTGACGGCTCAGGGCCGGCTGCGTCACGTGCAGACGCTTCGCCGCGCCCGAAATGCTCAAATCCTCGGCGGCGGCGATGAAGTAACGAAGCTGGTGAAATTCCACGCCAGATCAGACCACAGACCGGCTCATTGCGCAAATCTCCCGCCTGCGAGCAAGGCCGCGCATTGGCGAGCGTAGAAGCTGCCGTCATGTCATCATCGCTGTTTCGTCCCTCCATGGACCGCCGGGCCTTTCTCACGGCCTCGACGATGGGTTTGGCGTCTCTCGGCTTCAAAGGCGGCGTGCGTGCCTCGACCGGACCTGCGGTTGCGTCTCCCACCCTCGCCAAGCCGGCGAAATCGACGGTGCTGTTCTTTCTCTGCGGCGGCGCTTCGCACATCGACATGTGGGACATGAAGCCCGAAGCTCCGCTGGAGTATCGAGGCGAGTTCAAACCCATGCGCACCACGGGTGATGACATCCGCTTGTGTGAGCATCTGCCGCTTCTCTCCAAGCAAGCGCACCATTTCGCGATGATCCACGGCGTCACCGATGGCGGCTTGGCGACGGGAGATCATCACGCCGGTTATTATTACAACCTCACGGGCCACGCGCCTGACATCACCTTCAAGCAGCAGGGCAACGACCGCCGCCCGTATCCCGAAGACTGGCCCTACATGGGCAGCGTCGTCGCGATGAAGCGCCCGCAGCATCCGTCGCTGCCCTCGCTCATCACGCTGCCGCACAAGCCCAGCAAGCTGCCGTACACGCGCCCTGGGCAATTCGCGGGCCGCATCGGCATGGAGTTCGATCCCTTTTTGCTGACGGGCAGTTTCGACGAGCCGCTCAACTTTGCAGCGCCGACGATTTCCATGGGGGGCGACATGACCGCAGCGCGCATGCAGGACCGCAAGGCCTTGCTCGCGGCGATGAATGACGCGCGCCGAGAGTTGGATCACGAAATGGCGATCCAAAATTACGCGAAGCAGCAGGAGCGCGCCTTTGACCTGCTCTCATCCAGCGGCACCACCAACGCGTTCGACATCAAGTCCGAGCCGTTGGCCTTGCGCGAGCGCTACGGCCAGGACATCAACGGCATGAGCCTGCTCATGGCGCGGCGCATGGTCGAGGCGGGCGTGCCGTTCATCACCGTGTTTTGGAAAGAGGACGAAGGCCTGCACAAGAAATGCAAAAGCGCCGGTGGCTGGGACACGCATGGCAACAACTTCAACTGCCTGCGCGACAACCTCCTGCCCCAGTTCGATCGCGGCTTCTCTGCCTTCCTCGAAGACCTCTCCTCACGCGGATTGCTGGATGAGACACTTGTGCTCGTCACCAGCGAGATGGGCCGCATGCCGAAAGTGGGTGATCGCCGCAGCGGTGGCCCCCTCGGTGCCGGTCGCGATCACTGGACCGCCTGCATGAGCGTGCTCATGGCGGGAGCTGGCATCAAAGGCGGCCAAGTCGTCGGCGAAACCGATGCGCGGGCCGAATATCCGAAAGACAGGCCTATCCACCCTGAGGACATCACGAAGACCGTTTATTACGCCATGGGCATCGACAACCTCGAAGCCAAGGACAAGCTTGGTCGCGCCTACAACCTGCTCGATGAAGGCAAGCCGCTGACCGAGCTGTTTTGACTGAGCCTTACTTCTTGGCTGGAGCCGGAGGCTGGGGTGTCGTCACTGGCTGGTAAGGTTTTACTTCAGGTGTGGGCGCTGGCTTCGCCGGTTCCACAGGCTTTTTCTCGTCGGCGACCACCTTCTGCTTCTTCACGGACTGGTAAAGCAGGTTGTAGTTGTGGCGGATCGCGGCAGGAAACGAGACGCGTCCCGGCTCGACGATTTTTTCGCGCAGCAGTTTGGAGGAAAGATCCGCTACGAGATCCGTCCCGATCTTCACCGCACGGTCCACATACGGCGACGCTACGTTCGTTGAGGCGGCGGCAGTGCCTTTGATCAAATCACTGCTGATGGTGATGCCCTGGAGCGCGATGCTGCTCTGCGCGGCGGCCAGCGTGCCGTCGGCGGAGAAGGTCATCTCCAGGCTCGCATGATCATCGGAGGCCAGGAAGCCGCGCGTGTGGTCGATACGCACGGAGACAAAAAGACCTCCGTCAGGCGAGGGGGAAACCTCGGGCACATAGGTGCGATAGCTCGCTCCCGAGAGATCATAAACAGTCGCTTTGCCCTTCAGCGCCTTGGAGCCACCGAGACTGGCGATGAACGACTCCGCGTCGATCTCCAGCGCCGCGAGAGGCGCGGCGGCACAAAGCAGGCTGAGCAGGATGAGGCGGAACTTCATGTCCAGGACGGTATGCATTCCGAACCCGGTCAATTCAAGCTCGTTTCCAGCGCTGATATAGCCGGTGCTGCCGGTCCGTAGTGACTGCGCATGAAAAACGTTCTCGCCTTTGCCCTGCTCGCCGCGTCTCTCCAAGCCGAGGACTGGCCGCAGTTTCGCGGGAGCAACGGCAGCGGTGTCTCCGCCTCAAAAAACATCCCGCTCGAATTCTCAGCCGACAAAAACATCGCGTGGAAAGCACGGCTCGGCGATGGCGTCGGCTCCGCCATCGTGAAAAACGGTGTCGTTTTCGCCACCGGCATGGCGGGCGATGCCAAGATCGCGGTGCATGCCTTTGACGCGGCCACCGGAGTGCCGAAATGGAAGTCGGAGTTCGACACCGGCACGCTGCCGCGCATCACGCCACCAAACAGCCACGCGGCCTCCACGCCGGCTACGGATGGTGAGCGCGTGTATCTGCATTTCAGCACCATCGGCCTGCTTGCGTTTGATTCGGCTACTGGAAAGGAAGTCTGGCGCTACTCGATGCCGCGTCCTGCTTTTTTAATGGACTGGGGCGCGGCTGCGTCGCCCATCGTGCATGAGGGCCTGGTCATCTTCTGCCAGGATGACGACCTTGCGCCCTTCCTCGTCGCCGTCGATGCCAAGACGGGCAAAGAGAAATGGAAGACATTGCGCAAGGACATGCTCGCCGGTTATGCGCTGCCCGTGTTATGCGAGGCGAATGGCCGCACCGATCTTGTCGTCGCCGGAAGTGGCAAGATGAAGGGCTATGATCCCGCCACGGGCAAGGAGCTGTGGACCTGCAACACGCTGCTGCGCACCATCATGACCTCGCCCGTTGTGCATGACGGGATCATTTACATCGCCGTGCAGAGCTATGGCGATGCCACCCGCACGCTGAAGCACGCGCTGCTCGAATGGCTCGACACGAACCAGGACAAAATCCTCGCCCGAGACGAGACGCCGAAGGAATTTCACGAACGCTTCGACGCCTCCGACAAAAACAAGAACGGCCTCATTGATGCCGATGAGATCGACACCGCCTTCCAAAGCCCCGACAACATGGCTGCGGGCGGAAACATCATCCAGGCCATCAAAGGCGGCGGCAGCGGTGATGTGACGAAGACACATGTGCTCTGGAATCTCGATCCCAAGACGCCCTCGAACCTTTCCTCACCGCTCTTGTTCAACAACCGTCTCTATCTGGTCAAAAGCGGCGGCATGTCGAGCTGCTACGACGCGAAGGATGGCAAAACACTCTGGGATCGCAGCCGACTTGGTAATTTCGGCGATTACTTCGCCTCGCCCGTTGCGGCGGATGGCAAGGTCTTCATCGCAGGCAAAAACGGCTTCGTCGTCGTGCTCGAAGACGGTCCCGAATTGAAGGTGCTCGCAAAAAATGACATCGGCGAGGAGATCATCGCCACACCGAGCATCGCTGACGGTCGGCTCTATGTGCGCACGCGCGAAAATCTCTTCTGCGTGGCTGCAGGCAGCTCGAAGGCTATGCTGGCGGACAACGCAGCGATGCCCACCACCATCGAACTCACCTCGCAGCCCGTCAGTGGCTCCCGCGTCTGGAATGGCTACACCGGCAATGCGATGGGCCAGGAGTCATGGAGCGAGGCGGAGCTGGAAATGCGTCTCCAACAACTCAAGAAGCTAGGCTACACCACTGTGGCGATTCCGAAGGCGATCGCGCCCTTCACGCCGATTCGCGTCGATGGCGACACCGGAGGTCGTAAGGCCTTCCGAGGCGCGAAAACCTTCGAAAATCCCGACGTGGCCGACATCATGGCCCGTTTCCGTGAAAAGGCCGCGAAGCTCGGCTTTGAGATCATCACAGCGGAGCCGGTTGAAGCCTCGGTGCTGCCGAAGAATGACTTCCGTGACGAAAAAGCCCTCAGCGACCTCGTCACGCCGATGTGCGGTGAAGGCGTGGCCGAGCGCATGTGGCTGGGCTTCCAGGCCATCGACAAAGCCGCGCAACTCATCGCGCAAAACGATCCCAAGCTCGGTGTGCCAGCGCCGGACATGTTGCTGCGTCATCTGAACTCGAAGGGAGCGCCGCCTGCCTGGCTCACCGAAGTCAAAACGCTCTACACCACCGCGATGAACGAGATGTATCGCGCCAACACGCGCGCTCGTGAGGGCTCGCGCAGTTTCACGCTCTACAACGCGAAGCGGCTGGAGTTCACCTTCCACTTCATCAGCGCCATCGAGTCCCTCTACAAATCCCACGATCCCGCCATCCGCGCCGAGTCTCTCGAAGCCGCGACGGAGTCCATTTACAACTCGCTCAATTCCTATTCCGACGTGGCGCGGGACTCCAGTGACCGAGGTGCCATCGCCTTGCTGAACGAATACGGCTACCGCGCTCTGCGGAAGGTCGTCAAGGGCGGGAAGTGATCCTCAGATGGCAAATGCGGCCCAACGGGCCGCCGGAGTCCAGCCCAGGGCGCAAGCCCTGGGTTCGCATCGACAAACAATGGGTATGAAGGGATCGCTCTGAAGGAGCGCGGGAACACTTTCGACCGCGCACAATTCCCGCGCCCATTTCAGGGCGCTACCTTGGGAAAATGCGGCGCTTGGTCTGAAAACCCAGGACTGGCGTCCTGGGCTGAATCTTGCGGACCGTTGGCCCGCATGCGATGGGATCAACGTTCACGCCTTTGATTACCTCCCGGCATGAACTTGTGAAGCAAGCTGCATTGGCGGCATGGACCCCGATGCCGCAGTATCGTGTCGTCATGAAACGCAGACAGCTTCTCCTTAACGCAGGTCTCCTGCTCCCGGCGGCGGGCGGCCACAGCGTCCCAACTTCAAACTCCACTCCGATGAAACTCAAACTCCGCAAATCCAACGAACGCGGCCACGCCGACCACGGCTGGCTCGACAGCTACCACACCTTCAGCTTTGCCGACTACTACGATCCGGCGCACATGGGCTTCCGCAGCCTGCGAGTCATCAATCAGGACGTGATCGCCGCTGGCGCAGGCTTTCCCACGCATCCGCATCGCGACATGGAAATCTTCAGCTACATCCTGTGCGGGGCGCTGGAGCACAAGGACAGCATGGGCAACGGTCGCGTTCTCAAACCCGGCCAGATCCAGCTCATGAGTGCTGGCAGCGGCGTGACGCACAGCGAATTCAATCCCTCAAAAAACGAGCCCGGCAGCCTGCTACAAATCTGGATTCGCCCGCGTCAGAACGGCATGAAGCCCAGCTACACCGAATGGCACCCGAAACCCGAGCATGAAACAGCCGAGAAGGTGCTTGTGATTTCCAGCGATGGCCGCGAAGGCAGTGCCACCATCCATCAGGACGCCGACATCTACCGCGTGCGTCTTGGCGCAGGAAAATCCACCTCCCACGAAGTCCGCGCCGGTCGCGGTGCCTGGCTCCAGCTCATCAAAGGCAGCGTCAGTGTGAATGGCACCCCGCTGAACCCCGGCGACGCCGCCAGCACCGACGACGCTGGCATCCTGAGCCTAGCCGCCAGCGCAGACGCGGAGGCGCTCCTCTTCGACCTCGCTTAATCATCGCAACCACCGCAAACAATCGCTAACAACAGCAAACCATCCGTTCTCCGTAGCATATCTGCGAAGGATGAACCGCAAACTCCCATGAAGCTCCTTTCCTCCATTGCCTCCGTCCTCCTCGGTCTCGCCTTCATCACCTTTGGCGCAAACTTCTTCCTCAACTTCATCCCGATGCCCGTCGATCCCTCTCCCGCCGACGCGCCGCACAAGCTCTTCATGGCCGCGATGTTCCCCTCCGGCTACCTCGCCTTCGTGAAGGTGCTGGAGATCCTCGGCGGCCTGCTCGTCGCATTGCCAAAAACTCGTAACATCGGCCTCCTGGTGCTCGGGCCGATCATCGTGAACATCCTCGCCTTCCACGTCTTCCTCACCAAAGGCGCCGGCCTCACCGATCCGCCCATCCTCGTCATCTGCGGACTCTCAGTCTTCGTCCTGTTCACCAAGCGCAAGGCCTGGCTTGGACTGTTGAAGTAAAAATTGCGGCGCAAAGGCTATGGATCTCACATTCGATCTTCAACATCATTTCCAGCCGCCACCGAGGCTGCGGTAGAGATCGACCTGGGCGGTGAGGAGGTCGAGTTGGGCACGCAGGGCGTCCAGTTCGGCAGAGAAGAGCTGCTGGTCGTTGTAAAGCACTTCCAGGTAGCTGGTGGTGCCGTTATCATAGTTCTGTCGGATGAGGGCCAGGGCCTCGCGACGGGCGATGACAACTTTGTTCTGGGCTGCGACGTAGGCACCGCTCGTTTGTTTGTCGATCAGCGCACTGGAGACGTCTCGCAGGCCATTGAGCACGGCTTGGCGGTAGTTGGCGACGGCTTCGGCATGGGCTGCTTTGCTGCCACGCAGAGCGGCCATGAGGCGTCCTCCGGTGAAAACGGGCACGCTCACGCTGGGGCCGACTTGCCAGAGGCGAAAGGGATTTTCGAAGAGATCGCTGAATTCCTTGCTCCGGAGTCCAGCACCGGCAGTGAGGCTGAAAGTGGGAAAAAGCTGCGCTTTGGCGACGCCTATGTTTGCGGTGGCGGCGATGAGGTTTTGCTCCGCCGCGACGAGATCGGGGCGACGGCGAAGAATGTCGGAGGGCAGTCCCGCAGGAGCTTGGGCGACGAGAGACGGACTCAGGCCTGCTCCCCGCCGAATGGAGCCTGGGGCACGGCCTGCGAGGGCACTGAGCTGATTTTCGAGCTGACCGATGCCTTTTTGAATTTGGGTGATGGCGGCTTCGGTTTCGGCGACGAGCACTTCGGCCTGTTTCACATCGGTGAGGGCCACTTGGCCGCCTTTTTGGCGTGTGTTGACGAGTTCGAGAGTTTTCTTCCGCGCGTCCAACGTGCGACGGGCGATGGCGAGTTCGGCGTCGAGTTCACGCAGGGCGAGGTAGCCTGTGGCAATGCCGGCGATGAGTCCGATCTGGACCTGACGCTGCGCTTCTTGGCTGGCGAGATGCTGGGCGCGTGCGGCATCGGTCGCACTGCGAATTTTGCCCCAGAAGTCCACTTCGTAGTTCAAGAGGGAAAGGCCAATCCCTGCACTGCTATGGCTGATTTCGGTAGGCAAGGGCAGCCGAGCACCGCCAGCAGGGGATCGCGAGATGTCGGTGACTTGGTAATCAAAACCCGCGCCGATGCTGGGCCAGAGGCGTCCTTTGGTGGCGGCAAACTGCTCCTGGGCCTGGAGCACGCGGGCAGCGGCGGCTTGCAGGTCCTGATTGGCGGCCAAAGCGTCGTCAATGAGCGAGCGCAGCGTCGCGTCGCGGAAAACGCTGCGCCATTCGAGATCGCCCAGGCTGGTGCCGCTGTATTTGGAGTGCTTTCCTTCAAAGCGAAAGCTCGAAGGCGTGGCAGTTTCCAGCGGCATGTAACGTGGACCCACCTTGCAACTGGCGAGGGTGGTGGCGACGAGAGCAGTGACGATAATAGTGCGCGAGGGCATGAACATGCGATGATTTAAGCGGTGGTGGCCTTCTTCTCCCGTGTGCTCAGGCGCATCACGAAGGCGTAGCAGACGGGGATGAGGAAGACGCCGATGACGGTGGCGAGGGTCATGCCGAAGACGACGGCGGTGCCCATGACTTTGCGGGACTCGGCGCCGGAGCCCGTGGCCATGGCGAGGGGCACGGCACCGAGGATGAAGGCGAGTGAGGTCATCAAAATGGGCCGCAGACGCAGGCGGGCGCCTTCGATGGCGGCTTGCAGCCATGGCATGCCTTTTTCGTGCTCCATCTTGGCGAATTCGACGATGAGGATGGCGTTCTTGGCGGCGAGGCCGATGAGCATGATGATGCCGATCTGAGCATACAGATTGTTGGCAAAGCCCCGCGTCAGTAGGCCGATGAAGGTGCCCAGCACGACGAGTGGTGTGGCGAGCAGCACACTGAAGGGCAGCGACCAGCTTTCATACTGCGCGGCGAGCAGCAGGAAGACGAAGATCATCGCCAGACCGAAGATGAAGATGGCTTGCCCCTCGGCCTTCTTTTCCTGGTAGGTGAGGCCGGTCCACTCGATGGCAAAGCCAGGGGTGAGCACTTGCTTGGCCACGTCTTCGATGGCCGCAACGGCATCGGCCGAGCTGGAGCCAAGTGCGGGGCCGCCGCTGATTTCGGCGGCACGGAAGAGATTGTAGCGTGTGGTGAAGGCGGGGCCGCTGGTGGGACTGATGGTGATGAGCGTGTCCAGCGGGATCATTTTTCCATCGCGGTTGCGCACATAGAGGCGGGAGATGTCTTCGGGCTTCGCAGTGAAGTCAGCTTCGGCTTGCAGGAAGACGCGGTATCCACGGCCAAAGCGGTTAAAGTCGTTCACGTAGGCACCGCCGAGACAGGCCTGGAGCGTTGAATACACATCCGTGATGGGCACACCGAGGACGCGGCATTTTTCGCGATCGAGGTCCACCTTGACCTGCGGCACTTGCGGGCGGAAGCCGGTGAAGATGCGGGAAAGTTCAGGCCGCTTCTGGGCTTCGGCGATGAAGGTTTTCGTCATCGCAGCGAGGTCATCCACGCTGCCACCCGAGCGATCTTGGAGCATGACGGTGAAGCCGGAGGCATTGCCGTATCCAGGCAGCGCGGGCGGGCCAAAGGGCATGACGCGGGCCTCGGGGATCGGGTGACACTTCTCCATGATTTGACGCATGATGCCGCGCACGTGCGTCATGCGAGTGGTGCGTTCTTTCCATTCTTTGAGGCTGACAAAGAAGGTGATGGCGTTCGAGGAACTGACGCCGGTCAGTGTGTTGAAGCCAGTGATGTTAAGGTAGGAGCGAATGCCTTCCGTTTGGTTCAAGATGGCCTCGATCTGGCGGCTCACGGCGTCGGAGCGTTGCAGCGAGGCGGCATCGGGCAACTCCGCCGCGATGAAGAAGTAGCCTTTGTCCTCATCGGGGATGAAGCCGGAGGGCACGATCTTGCCCAAAGCCACGATGCCAGCCACCGCCGCCACTAGGATGAGCATCGTGCGAGCGGAGCGTCGAACCAAATAACCGACCACGCCCGTGTAGCCTGCCGTCATGGCATCGAACGCGCGGTTGAAGAGACCGAAGGCCTTGCCAAGCACGCCTTTCGCGGGCTGCGGTGGTCGGAGCAACAAAGCGGCCAGCGCAGGACTGAGCGTGAGCGCATTGATGGCGGAGAAAATAACCGATGCAGCGATGGTGATTGCGAACTGCTGATACAGCGTGCCGGTGAGTCCCGGCATGAACGCGACAGGCACGAACACCGCGCAAAGGATGAGAGCGATGGCGATCACCGGGCCGCTCACCTCCTTCATGGCCTTGCGTGTGGCCTCCACGGGCGAGTGTCCGTGTTCCAGATGGTGCATGACGGCCTCGACGACGACGATGGCATCATCCACCACGATGCCGATGGCGAGCACCAGGCCGAAAAGCGTGAGCGTATTCACCGTGAAGCCCAGCAGCGGGAAAACCATGAAAGTGCCGAGCAAGGCCACCGGCACGGTGAGCATTGGAATGAGCGTGGCGCGGAAACTCTGCAAAAACAGGAACACCACGAGGATCACCAGCACCACAGCCTCAAACAGCGTGTGCACGATGGATTCCATGGACGCCGTGATCGGCAACGTGGAGTCCAAAACGATTTGCGACTCCATGTCCGGCGGAAATTTGGCCTCCAGCGCGGCGAGCTGTTTTTTGATCTCACCCGCCGTGGCGAGCGCATTGGCACCTGGAGCCAAATAAATGCCCAATGCCGATGCGGGTGCCCCATTGAGGCTGGCTTTGCTCTTGTAGTTCTGTGAGCCGAACTCGATGCGGGCCACATCCTTCACCTTGATCTGCGAACCATCCGCCGCTGAGCGGATGATGATGTTTTCAAACTCCTCCGGCTCCTCCAGCAGACCACTGGCGACGATGTTGTATTGAAACTCCTGTCCTTTCCGGGCTGGCTCTGCACCAACGATGCCAGCTGCGGCCTGCACATTCTGCTCACGAATCGCGGAGATCACATCCGATGCCGTGAGGCCCAATGAAGCGAGGCGATCCGGGTTCACCCAGATTCGCATGGCGTAGTCCTGAGCCGTGAAATTTTTCACCTCACCGACGCCGGGGATACGAGCCAGCGCATCGGTGATATTGATCGTGGCGTAGTTCGAGAGGAACATCGCATCATACGTGCCCTTCGGTGACACGAGGCCGATGACCATCAAAATGTCCGGGCTGGAGCGCTTCACGGTCACGCCTTCTTTGTTCACCGACTCCGGCAGCCGTGGAAAGGCGAGGCTGGATCGGTTCTGCACGTTCACCTGGTTCAAACTCGGATTGGTGCCGATGTCGAAAGTGGCGCTCATGTTCAGCGAGCCATCCGCTGCGTTCACGGACTTCAGGTAGAGCATGTTCTCCACGCCATTGATCTGTGCTTCGAGCGGCGTGGCCACGGAAGCCTCCACGGCCTCAGCGGTTGCGCCACGGTAACTCGTGGTGACGTTCACCACTGGTGGCGAGACATCAGGATACTCTGAAATGGGCAATCCCGTGAGCGTGAACAGCCCCACGATGACCATGAGGATGGAGAGAACCATCGCCACAATCGGGCGTCGGATAAAGAAGTCGGCCATAATCTGTAAAACGGTTACTTCTTGGCGGGTGCGGCTCCTGGCACGGTGGCCAGCAGTTCGGTGAAAGAGGACTCATCGACATGGGCGGCCTCCACCTTCACTTCGATACCGTCTCGCAGTTTGATGATGCCCTCCATGACGACTTGGTCCGTCGCAGTGAGTCCTGACTCCACCATCCACAAGTTCCCCACTCGGCGGCCCATTTTCACTCGCTTAAAGGCCACCTTGCTCACGCCGCTCTCCGTCGTGACCACATAGACATTGTGTTGCCCCTGTATCTCCTGCACCGCACGCTGTGGCAGCAGTAGCGCACCGGGTAAAGTCTGCGCCATCACCCTCACGCGACCGAATTGACCGGGACGCAAGATTTTTTCGGGATTCGGGAACTCTACGCGGAACTTCATCGTGCCCGTCGTCGCATCGACCGCTCGATCAATGAAGGCCAACCGACCCAGATGCGGATGCAACTGCCCGTTTGCCAACACCATAGCAAATGAGGCCAGATACTTCGGGTCCTTGTGCTTCATGCGTTCCGCGATGGCCAGATAGGCCACCTCACTGGCCTCCACCGTGGCGTAAATCGGGTCCAGCTTCGAAATCGTTGCCAACGTCGAAGGTGAACCTTTGCCCACCAGCGCCCCCACATCCGCCTGCGTCTCCCCTATGATGCCGCTCACCGGTGCCGCCACTTGCGTGTAGCTCAGATCCAGCTCCGCCGTGGCCACCTGTGCCTTGCCCGTCTCCAGCGCCGCTTTGGCCTGCTGCTGCTGCGCCAGTGCATTGTCCAGATCTTTCTGCGGCATCGCCCCCGACTTCGCCAGCGGGGTGATCCGCTCCACGTCTTGATTTGCCTTGTCCAGGGCCGCCTGTTGCTGCCCCAGGCTACCCTTTGCCGAAGCCAGTCGCTGCTCGATGGGTTCACGAGAAAGCACAAACAGCGAATCGCCCTCCTTCACCTCCGAGCCTTCGACGTAGAGAATCTTCTCCACCGTCGTCTCCACACGAGCCTTCACCTCCACATTCGCCGTCGCCTCCGTATGCGCCACGACCTCCGCCAGCACCGGCACATCCCGCACGAGCGGAACTGCAGCCATTACCGTCGGTGGCGGTAAATTGAGCGGCGCGGGGCGTTGAAAACAACCTACGAGGACGAGTGATCCGGCAAATAAAACTAGAGGCGAAATACAACGAGACATCTAGCAGTAACAGCCACAACAAATTCACTGTCATCGTATAAAGCTAGTTAACCCATTAGATTTCTGTTCATTGCCTTCCATAATCAAAATTATACATCACCAACCCATGAAACTCCTCTCTCCTCTTCAAGTCGGCACTCTAAATCTGCCAAACCGCGTTCTCATGGCCCCACTCACGCGTTGCCGTGCCGATGCTGATCACAATCCCACGCCGCTCATGGCCGAATACTACGCGCAGCGTGCCAGCGCTGGTTTGATCATCGCCGAGGCCACGATGGTCATGGAAGGCAATTCTTCCTTCTGGATGGAGCCTGGCATCTACTCAGACGCTCAGGTTAAAGGCTGGAAAGCAGTCACCGATGCCGTGCATGCCAAAGGTGGCCAAATCGTGCTCCAGCTCTGGCATGGTGGACGTGCCTGCCATCCGCTGCTCAATGGCGGTGCGCAACCCGTCGCTCCGAGCGCCCCTTCCGATCACTGGCGATGAAGTTCACACGCCGGAAGGCAAGAAACCCTACGTCACGCCGCGTGAACTCCGCGACGACGAGATCCCCGGCATCGTCGCGGGTTTCAAAAAAGCGGCCGAGAACGCCAAAGTGGCCGGTTTTGACGGCGTGGAGGTCCACGGAGCCAATGGCTACCTCCTCGACGAATTCCTCCGCGACGGTGCCAACAAGCGCAGCGGCCCCTACGGCGGCTCCATCGAAAATCGCGCCCGTTTGATGCTCGAAGTGCTCGACGCCGCCATCAGCGTCTGGGGCGCGGATCGCGTGGGTCTGCGCATCTCGCCGCTGAACAGCTACAACAGCATGATCGACAGCGATCCTGTCGGCGTCACCACCTACATCGCCCAGCAGTGCAGCACGCGCGGCATCGCCTACCTGCACATGATGCGAGCCGATTTCTTCCAAGCCCAGCAAGGCGATGTCATCACGCCTGCCCGCCAGCACTTCAAAGGCACGCTCATCAGCAATATGGGCTACACCGCCGACGAAGCCGAGCAAGCCATCACCGAAGGCAAGCTCGACGCCGTGGCCTTTGGCACCAGCTTCCTCGCCAATCCCGATCTGCCTGCCCGCATCGCGGCGAAAGCGCCGCTCAATGCTCCGAATGCTGCGCGGTTCTACTCCCCCGGCCCCGAGGGCTACACCGACTACCCAGCGATGTGATGAGCGCGTAAAACGAGATTCCATCTCGTAAACTGGTGAAGCGAGATTTCATCTCGCAATGGCGGCTTAAAAAGCCGCCACATCAGCTTACACCTTGGAAAATCGTTCTGCTTGAATCCGCGATTCCTACAACGAGTTCGACATGCCCACCGCATCCCTTGATCTCAAAGCCTTTCTCGCCGAGTCCCAACTCAATCCATAACACCTCGATTCCCCCAATGAACACCCTCGACGCCATCGCTGCCCGCCGTGCCATCAAGCACTATGATCCATCCCACCGCATGACTGAGGAGGAGATCAAAACGCTCCTTACCGCAGCTTTGCAATCTCCCACCGCTTTCAACATCCAGCACTGGCGCTTCGTCACCGTGACCGATCCTGAAGTGCGGAAGCAGATTCGCGCTGTGGCCTGGGATCAGGCGCAGGTCACAGACTCGTCCTTGCTCATCGTGCTTTGTGCGGACAAAGAAGCGTGGAAAAAAGATGCCGCTCGTTATTGGAAGGACGCCCCGCAGCCCGTGCAGGACTTCCTCGTCCCCGCCATCGGCCAGTATTATGAAGGCCGTGACCAAGTACAGCGCGACGAATGCATGCGCTCCTGCGGCATGGCCGGCATGACGATCATGCTCGCCGCCAAGGCCATGGGCTATGATTCCTGCCCCATGGACGGCTTCGACTTCGACGCCGTCGCCAAAATCATCAAGCTCCCCGAGGACCACGTCATCAGCTTCATGATCGCCGTGGGCAAAGGCACCCAGCCCGCATGGCCGAAGCCAGGCCAGCTTCCTTATGATGAGGTGGTGATTCAGAATACCTTTTGATGAGCGACAACGCACGCTCCACACGCTGGGCAGCCGCGATTCCGTGGCTGTTTGTGCTGCTGTGGAGCAGTGGGTTCATCGGGTCGAAGCTGGGAGTTCCACATGCGGAGCCGTTCACGTTTCTGACGATGCGCTACTGCATCGTACTGGCGATCTTGGTGCCCATCGCGCTCGTTTCGCGAGCTCCTTGGCCGCGGGGAAGGGGACAGATGCTGCATGTTGCCTTTGCGGGGCTGCTGATTCATGCGCTTTACTTGAGTGGTTGCGTGTGGTCGCTGCGATTGGGACTGCCAGCAGGGATTTTGAGCTTGATCGTGTCGATGCAGCCGCTCTTCACGGCGGCGTTCGCGGGTGTGGCGCTCGGTGAACGTGTGCTGGCTCGGCAGTGGGGTGGACTGGTGCTCGGGTTCGTCGGCACGGCGTTGGTGGTGGCGCATAAGACGGGTAGCGGGCTGACTTTTCTCATGACCGTGCCGGCCATTCTGTCGCTGATCGGCATCACGATGGGGACGATGTGGCAGAAGAGGCATTGCCCGGCCTTTGATCTGCGCACGAGCACGGTGGTGCAGTATGCGGCCAGCTTGGTGGTGACGGCGTTGCTCGCGTTCACCACAGAGACGATGCAGGTGGAGTGGAGTGGGCAGTTTGTTTTCGCGCTGCTGTGGGTGGCGCTGGTGCTCTCCATCGGCGCGATCAGCCTCCTCAATCACCTGATCCGCAGCGGCACGGCGGTGAACGTGGCGAGCCTGTTTTACACCGTGCCCGCCGTGACGGCTTTGATGGCCTGGGGCATCTTTGGCGAGACGTTGACCGGGTTGTCTCTCATCGGCATGGCCGTCGCCGTGCTTGGCGTGTGGTTGGCGCGGGGGCGGTAGCTCTTGTATGCGTTGATCAACACGGGGTCGTTGTCTCTTGAATCGCTCCCCCGTGCCGCGCTTCCACGGTTTGCTTTCAGTCCGCCGAAGTCCAGCCAAAGCGTTTCTTCAGCCCTTGGAAGCCGGGAATGAGAACGTGATTGGCGAGCGGATCAACCAAGGCACCGATGATGACGCCGAGCACCCCTGCGATACCCGCGCCGACGAGCCAGGCGAGGAATGATTGGATGGGTGGGACGATTGCCGCCACGAACTCGGCGGCATGATGCACCGCCTCTTCCGGCGCGTGGAAGCCGAGCTCATGCAGGCCGTGGATGAGGATGCCGCCGCCAACCCAGAGCATGGCCACCATGCCCACGAGGCTGAGCACCTTCAAAAACACCGGCATGCCTAGCACAATGCCACGCCCGAGGGCGCGCACCGGCCCCTGCGAGGCTCGCGCCAGGGCCACACCCGCGTCATCCGCCTTCACGATGACGGCCACAGCACCGTAAACGAGGAGCGTCATGCCCGCGCCGACGACTCCCAGAACCATGGCTTGCAACCAAACTGGCGAAGTGGCGACGGAGGCGAGGGTGATGGCCATGATCTCGGCCGAGAGGATGAAGTCCGTGCGGATCGCACTGCTCACACGCTCGTTTTCCAGTGCTTCTGCTGTTTGCACCACCATGACCTTCTCTTTGGGATCTGCATGGCCGGGGCGCACGAGGTCCATGACCTTATGGTAGCCTTCCAGGCATAAAAAAGCGCCGCCCGCCATGAGCAGCGGTGTGATGGCCCAGGGCGCGAAAAAGCTCAGTAAGAGGGCTCCAGGAAGCAGCAGGAGCAGTTTGTTCTTCAGGGAACCGTAGGCGATCTTGGCGATGATCGGCAGTTCCCGCTCCGCCGCGAGACCGACGACGTAACGCGGCGTGACCGCCGCATCATCAATGACGATGCCCGCCGCCTTGCTGCCTGCCTTGGCCGCCTGCCCAGCGGCATCATCCAGCGATGAGGCGGCCACCTTGGTGAGTGTGGCAAGGTCATCCAGTAGAGCGATCCAGCCAGAGGTCATCGGCTGGCTCCTTTCGAGAGGCGGTAAGTCAGTTTGAGCATGGCGATACTCCCTTTTGTAAGACGGCTGGAGAGAGGACTCAAGTGGCGAGGCGCGATTCTTCGAGACACCCCGGCCTACTGGAGGCTTCAAATCTCTCGCAATGTGGCATTCTGGCGTTGGATTCCTCTGTCCGCTGCGTTATCAGCCCAGCCCGTCAACCCAACGCATCACGCTCATGCACACACGCCGCCATTTTCTTCACTCTGCCCTGGGGCTTGCTGCCCTGCCACACCTCACGCACGCGGCAGCCCCTGGAGGGATCAGCCTTGGCTTCAGTCTTTATGGCATGAAGACGCGGCCGCTGAGTGAGGCTCTGAAAACATGCGCAGAGATCGGCTATGCGAATGTCGAGTTCGCTTTGAATGCAGGCTATCCCACCGAGCCGAAGGTTTTCAGTGCGGAAGCGCGCCAGGAGGCTGCGCGGCAGCTTTCCGCGTTGAAACTGGACCTTCCCTGCCTGATGGTGAATCTCAGCCTCACCGCTGACGACAAAGCTCATGCCCAGGCACTGCAAACCATCCGCGATGCAGCGCAGGTGGCGGTCGATTTGAATGCGGAACGGCCAGCGATCCTCGAAACGGTCTGCGGTGGCAAACCTGCGACTTGGGAGCAGCAGAAGTCCGGCATGGCGGAGCGCCTGCAATCCTGGGCCGAGACAGCGGAGAAGGTGAAGACGACGATCACGATCAAGGCGCATGTCGGCAGCGCGGTGAACTCACCGGAGCGCCTGCTCTGGCTGCTGGAGCAGGTCAAATCACCGGCCATTCAGGTGGCCTATGACTACAGCCACTTTGAGCTGCAAGGCATCGGCATGGAGGAAAGCATGAAACTGCTGCTTCCGCGCACGAAGTTCATTCATGTGAAGGATTCGGTGGGCGAGCCTGGAAAATTCCAGTTCCTGCTGCCCGGTGAAGGGCGCACCGATTATGTGAAGTATTTCACTGCACTGAAACAGCATGGTTACACAGGCCCAGTGGTGGTGGAAGTCAGCGGCCAAATATTCAACAAACCTGGCTATGAACCCGTCGCCGCCGCGAAAAAGTGCTACACGGTTTTGGCTGATGCTAAGGCGAAAGCCGTCTGATTCCGGCGGCCTAGCAGTCTTGCAAGCTAAGGGGTGCATCAGTGTCTCGCTGGGCCTTTTCAGTCCTGGTCGTGATTCCGCCTTTGCGTTTTTTCAGGGAGTCGGGACAGGTAGGGAATGTTGAAAAAGCTGCTTCTGGGTGGTTGCGTGGCTGCCTTGATCCCGCCTGCCGCTGGATGGTGGGCGTCGGAGCAGCTTGCGCACCCGCCGCGTCGGCTCTTGCAGGATTTTCACACGGAGTTTCTGGCTGATCCGGCGGCACACGGCGTGGTGCTGAAATCCTTCACCTGTGATGACGGCACGCCTTGCCTCGTCTGCGAGCCAGAGCCGCAAGGCAGGCTGGGGAAACGCGGCGAACTGATTCGCGAGCAACTGGAGAAGAAAAATCACGCTTTGCAGCCTCCGGGGAAGGTGATTGGCAACTTGGTGCTGGTGCATGGCCGTCGCGGTCGCAAAGAAGACTATCTGCTCATCGCCGAGCGATTCTGCGCGGCTGGATTTCGCTGCATCCTGCCGGATCTGCCCGCGCATGGCGATCATCCGGGGCAAACCGCCTGCTATGGCGTGAACGAGGCCGGCATTCCGGCGATGGTGCTGAAGGAAGCGGCGATGAAACTGGCATTCGAGCCAAAACCGGCGGGCATCATGGGCCTTTCGATGGGCGGCGCGGTCAGCGTCCGGTCGGCGACGCAAAGCGACGCTCCCTGGCGAGCTGTGGTGCTGGTTTCGACCTTCGACACACTGGACAACGTCGTGACGCATCAATCCACGAGCCTTGCGGGCGAATGGGGCGGCGCGATCTTGAAAAACATCACCGCAAAGCTGTTCGCATGGAAAACGGGCATGATCATCGGTGACGCGAACTCCATCAGGCAAACGTCGGAGCTGCACAGCCCCGTGCTCATTGCCCATGGCACGGCGGATCGTGTGATTCCGCTCGAATGCGGGCAGCGGCTTTACGCGTCACTGCCCGCAGGCATCGAGAGGCGCTGGATTGAGATTCCCGGAGCCGATCATGACAACGTGTTGATCACGGACTTTCCGATCTATGCGGAGATGGCGGAATGGATGCTGAAGCACGTTCCGAACTGAATGCAGCTCAAGCAGGCGTGTTTCGCAGCTCCACGCCGCCGCAACTGGTGCAGGTGGTGATGTTCATTTGGAATTCAGCACCGCAACGGGGACAGACGGGCAGTTTGGAAGCAGATGGCGGGTCGTAGTCGGTTTCGGCGATGTTTTCGCGGCGGAAGAAAGCTTGCAGCGCCTCGGCCTCGACGGAAAGCGCCTCGTTTTGCGACCAGCCAGGTGTGTAGCGGGCTTCGCGCCAGAAACGGCGGGCGGATTCAAGCCAGATTTCGTCTTTGATGAGTTCGTGCCAGGCAAGGGGATGGGGAGGATCATCATCACCCGCAAGGCTGACCGCATCTGCGGCGCGCAAGGCGAGTTGGGGCAGGAAGGCGATGCCGAGCGCACGCCAGCGGCGGTGAGGAATGCCGGGCTGCATGCCGCGTGTGGCGCGGAGAAAGAGCCATGACTGGATGAACTGCATGAGCAGGAGCACACCGGCAGTGGCGAGGACGATGAAACCATCGCCAAAACGATGGTAGATCACGCTGATGACGCCGAAGCACCAGACGAACAGGATGCTGGCGAGCAAGCGCAGAGACTTCGTGCGCTCTGCGGCGCGGGTGGCGGTTTTTGCGGCGGCTTGGGTGTCGAGTGTGGCCTGAGCGTGCTTGAGGAAGGCGCTATGGCGTTGTTCGGGCGTCAATTCACGCCAGTCGGTAAGTCGTTGCGCCCAGAGTTGCGCCTGAACGGGCGAGTTCAGCCGCAGACGCGTGGCAGCATCGAGATGCAGCGTGGATTCCTCGGCCTGCGGCGAGAGCTTGTCCCAGGCAATGGTCACGCGCTGGCTGTCAGTCAACCGCACGCTCAGCGCCTCCAGTTCAGGCACGAACAACCACGGCAGGGCGAATGTGTGTGCCTGATGCGGGGGTAAGCCGGAGAGCAGCAACGGCGAGCCGCTGGCGATCTGCAAACGCGACCAGGGCCGCAGCACGCTCCAGCGCGATTTTTCCGCGCCTGCGGCCATCCATGCTGCGGAGGGCACAAGACGCAGGCACTCGATCAGATAAAGCAGCGCGAAGACCGTAAAAAGCGTCTGGCCGTCGGTCATGGGTTGGCAGCCTGTTGAGTAAGATGTTAGAAGTCAGATGTCAGAAGTTGTGCAGGCGACACTTCTTACTTTTCACCTCTGACTTCTCACATCGGGAGTTTTTTCAATAGTCCGCTAGACCGAAGGCGGCGGCTGACGCCCGCCGAAGAGTGAGCTGAACAATTTTTTCAATCCGGCAAGCAAGCCGATGACGATGAGGATCGCGCCTTTGCCCAGTTTGGCGAAAAACACACCGAGCTTCGCAAAAAGGCCCATCTTCGCTGCGGCAAAGGCTCCTGAGCCTGCGATGAGGGCGGTGAGGCCGTATTTCGCGACCTGGTCACCCTCGCGGAATTCCGCGTAGCGCTCGCCGTCGATGTAGCTGTAACCGGCGATGATCTGCTCGTATTGCGGCAGCAGCGCCTGCAGCTCCTCAGGGTCGCAGATGAGCTTGGCGCTCATCACGCCTTTGCGGCCGAGGAGCTTGGTGTTGTAGTTCACGGAGACGCCGCCGTCGGGGAGGGACTTCACACGCAGCGCCCATTCGAGGTTGTTGGTTTTGGTGTTGTAACGTGGCGGCACGGCCCAGCCATCAAGCGCCAGCTCGGTC
>JBIKYB010000483.1:0-3263 GCA_044355475.1 Prosthecobacter sp. | reverse complement strand
CGACGAGGCGCTGCAAAGCGTGCGCAAGACGCAGAAACTCGTCGGCGAAGGTTCCGACACCGGCAGCTTGTTCAAGCGGCTTGACAAAAACGCCGACGGCAGGCTCACGGAAGAGGAACTTCCGAACAAACGCTGGTTCACCGGCCTAGACGCCGACAAAGATGGCAGCGTGACATTGGGCGAGGCCGTCAAAACGCTCGCAAGCCTCCGCAAACGCGGCACCGCCAACAGTCCAACCACCAGCAGCCCGATCAAGCCCGCCAGCGAAGACCCCTCCTTCAAAGAAGCGCCGCAGATGCTCAAAGGCAGCGAGCACGGAGTGGGCCGCATGGTCGATGACCTCGTGCTGAAGACCCCGGACGGCAAAGACATCAAGCTAAGCGCCGCGGCAGGCAAAAACGGCCTCGTGATTGCGCTGTTCAGTGCAAGCTGCCCGATCAGCGGCAAGCTTGCACCGGAGACGGTGCGCCTGGAAAAAGAGTTGGAAGCACAAAAGGTGAAACTGCTGCTCGTGAATGCGCCCCCCGGCCAGAAGAACGACGAGATCGCAAAATTCATCACTGATCACGGTTTAAAATCTACGGTGGCCCTCGATGCCGATGGCACGCTGGCCCAAACGCTCGCCGCCACGACCACCACGGAGGTCTTTTTGCTCGATGCGACACGCACACTCGTTTATCGCGGCGCTTTGAACGATCAATACGGCCTCGGTTACGCGAAGGAGCAGCCTGCGCATCATTACTTACGCGATGCCCTGGCGTCGATGCTGCGTGGAGAACCGGCTGACATTACCGCGACAAGCGCTCCAGGCTGTGCGCTGGATTTGTCTGCCAAAACCGCCCTTGCGAGTTCGAATGTGACTTACCATCGCGACATCGCCCGCATCATGCAGGCGAACTGCGTGGAATGCCATCACAGCGGCGGTGTAGGGCCGTTTGCACTCGATTCGTATGAAGCGGTCATCGAGCACGCGGGCATGATCCGCAAGCAGGTAGAGCGCGGCGCGATGCCACCGTGGTTCGCTGCCGCGCTGGAGGGGCAAACGCACACGCCGTGGGCGAATGATCGTTCGCTCTCCGAGCGCGATCGCGCTGATTTGCTTAACTGGTTAGGATCAGATCGACCGAAAGGCGATGTGGCCGACGCTCCCACACCACGCCAATTCCCCAGCGAGTGGAGCATTGGTAAGCCAGATGCCATCATCGCAGCCGCGAAACCGATTTCGATCAAGGCCGAGGGCACGATGCCTTACCAACACGTCACCGTGACCACGGACTTCCCTGAAGATCGCTGGGTGCGCGGCTACGAGATCCTGCCCACGGAGCGGCAGGTGGTGCATCACGTCATCGTCACCGTCTTTGAAAAAGGCCGTAAAGTGCGCGGTGGCGGCGAGGAAGGCAGCGAAGGCTACTGGGCCGCCTATGTGCCAGGAAACACGAAGCAGATCTATCCCGAGGGCTTTGCCCGCAAACTGCCCGCCGGGGCGACCGTGAGCTTCCAGATTCACTACACGCCAAACGGCAAAGCCGTGGAAGACACGATGCGCATGGGGCTCATTTTTGCCCAAGAGCCGCCGAAATACGTCGTCCACACCACCGCGCTGCCGAATGCCCGCATCAACATCCCCGCTGGAGCCGCGAACCACATCGAAACCGCCCAGCGCCGACTGCCAACGGACATCAACGCGATGGCCTGGATGGCCCACATGCATGTGCGCGGGAAAGCCTTCAAATTCGAGGCCATCTCACCCGACGGGAAAACCAAAACACTTCTCGACATCCCGCGCTACGACTTCAACTGGCAGCTCCGCTACGACTACGCGATGCCCCGCTTCCTCCCACGCGGCACCACCATCAAAATCACCGCCGTCTTCGACAACAGCACTGAAAACCCAGCGAATCCTGATCCCACCAAAAATGTCCGCTGGGGCCAACAGACCTACGACGAGATGATGATCGGCTACCTGGAGCACTACACACCACTGAACCCGGAAGTGGCGGGCGGGGAGTGAGGTTGGTTATTTCTTCCTCTGAAGCAATTCCAACTCCGCTTTCATCTTTTCGATTTCCAGTTTTTGTACTTTGAGTTCATTTCGAGCCATTCCGGCATTGCCATCAACCACATCCTTCATGGTTCGCAAACTTTGCGTTGGCGCTCTTTTGGCCTCGGCAGCTTTGATCTGCTCTTCAAGATCCTTCACTTCCTTCTCCAACTTTTCTTTATGCTTGGTGGAACTCTCCATTTGAATCTCAAGCGTAGAAATTCGCTTTTTGACCGCTGAGATCTTGGAAGAACTTGAGTCATCCACCACCTCGACCACTGCCTTTTCAAGAAACGTTGCGCGTGCCAGTTCCATCTCTGGCAAAAGCGCACCTGGCCCCAAGTCATAACGCGCTTTGATCTCCGCAGGCAGCAGATCAATCGTCACTAGGCCAATCCCATCCGCATGGATTAGTGAAAGGCCGGATGAATCCAGTTTGCGGATTTTTGCACCGCGCAGCATTTTACCATTCGTCAGCATGATGTCCCCGAGTTCGGTGCCTGGAGCGGCTCCGCGTGATTTATCAACGGCTGATTTCATCGACTCGACTGAATAGTTAAAATCACTCGCAACTTTGCGGTATCGAGTGTCCAAAACATCTTTGGCTTTGAGCAAAACACTATTTTGCTCCGAGAGTTCGCGGTTTTTGACCACATGGGTCTCCACATCTGCCCACATCTTTTTCTTGTAAGCAAGCGACTCGTGGGTGCTCGCGAGCTTGGACTTCGATTCCTGTAGAGCCAAGTTGGCCTCATCCACTGTGGTGAGGTAAAATGAGCCGTAGCCGATCCCGATCAAGGCTGCGAATATGAATGTAAAAAGCCAAACTTTCGATTCTTCGAACATGGTGCTTGAGTGAGTAGTATGGTGCTAGCGGGCGAGCTTGGCCTTGTAAGATTCCAGTCTGGGCAGCAAGGACTTAACCATTTCCTCTCCCTCAGAACATTTTTTGCTCAGTGTTGCCAATTCCTGCTCGAGCAGTGTGTTCTTATGAGCAATATCTCTGTTCTGCATCTGGAGTTTCATACTTGCTGTTGCTGCATCAATTCCGAGAGAGAAAAATTTGCCATCCAGGGTTTTAGCTTCATCCAGCAGCCTCTTGATTTCGGACTCCACTTGATCTTTTTCTGCCATCAGCAGCTTGGGCTTGTCGCAGGAGCATAGGAACAATACGCTGGACAGGACCATGCAAATGAAGGGCGGCGTCTTGATAACCATGATT
>JBIKYB010000159.1:0-11620 GCA_044355475.1 Prosthecobacter sp. | reverse complement strand
TTTGAATCGCCAGATGTGCGGCGACTCCGGCGGCTTGGCCGAGGGCCATCCAGGTGGGCTCCATGCGGATGCTGGAGAAGGCAACATGCGTGGTGCTGGCGGCGACGGGGACGATGAGTCCGTCGATCTTTTCGGGAATCAGGATGCGATACGGGATCTCGTAGGGCCGGGTGATGTAGTCCAACATGCCGAGGTAGCCTTCGAGCACGAGGGTGTCGCCGGACTGGCGCTTGCGGCAGGGGAAGCTGTCGATGGGAAACTCGCCCACGGCGATGCTGTCGGCGTGATGCTTTGGCTCCTGGCCTTTGCCGGTGATGTCGTGCTGCGTGAGTGTGTATTCGCCGACGAGGCGGCGGCCCTCGCGCACATAGAGCTGCCAGGGGAAGTGGCCGTTGTCGGTGAACTCGTCCTTCGGCAGGTGCATCTCGTTCGCCAGGGCGCGATGCGACTCCGGCACCTCGGGGTCGTTTTGCAGGAACCAGAGCAGGCCGAGCACAAGGCTGCGATGACGCTGGCGGATGCGCTCGCGGGTGGCTTCATCGCCCTCGATGTAGCCGCGATTTTCTTCGGGAAAGGGAAAGCCGAGCGGACGCGGGTTGATGTTCACGTCGCACTTGTGGTTGGGTATGTCGGCGACGGACAAGGCACGCACGAGCGTGTCGAAATGCTTCGGATTGTAGCCGCGACCGGGCTTGAAGACCTTCGGTCCGGCGAGACGGCCTGTTTTGAGGTCATCGAAGTAGCCGAGGTAGTCCCGGCGATCATAACCGGGCGGCGGCGCAGTCATGCGCATGGCATTCGCAGGGTCCTTGGTCAAACACAGCCGGTAGGTGTAGGCGGGCAAAGCATCGTCTCCCTCTCCAGTCGTGCCGGGGAGGAACTCGCGGCTCTGATAGTCGAAATAGACGACTCCGGCATGAGGTTCGTCGAAGTCGGCCTTCGACTCGCGACCGAGGCGAAAGCCCGCGCCTGCTGCGGCATACAAATCGCCCTCGTAAGTGGCATCGACGAAGACTTTAGCGGTGAGAGGCTTCTCATCGCCATTTCGACGATTCACGAGGGTGATGCCGCGCAGCTTGTTCTCGGTGACTTGAGCCGCTTTAAGCCGCCAGCCTTTCCAAACGGTGATTTTCGGCTCTTTGGCGAGCATGGCCTCGAAGACCTTCTCCGCCACTTGCGGCTCCGCGTAGTAGCCATCCTGGCAGAGTTTCGTGCTCTCATGCAGCGGGCCGTATTTCGTGAGGTAGTGCTGATGCACGCCCGCGACGAACTCCTTGAAGAGACCGCCGATCATGGCGCGATTTTCGATGTCGCTCTTGCCAAGGCCGCTCGTGGTCATGCCTCCGAGGTGGTCGTGGTATTCGACCAGCGTCACCTCGCGGCCCAGGCGGGCGGCGGAGATGGCTGCGGTGATGCCACCGGGCGTGCCGCCATAGATGACGATGTCCTGAGCGGCAGATTGACCGCAAAGGAACACAAAGATCGCAAGGAACAGCTTTGGGATGGTCATGGCTTGGGAGCAGTGATCAAGGGTTGAGCTGGCATCTTCACCGCGTCCACATCGCTGAGCTTCACCTTGAGCACCTCGACGGTTTGCTTGCCTCCAGCGAAGGCGATGAAGAGGCTGCCATCGTGCTCGATGACGTGCGGGTAGTCGATGTGACGACCGCCGACAAGGTAGAGCATCTTGGTGAAGACGAGACCGTCCTCGCTGATCGAGAGCGTGAGCGGATCACGCTTCTTCGGATTCGGGTTGGAGACGAGGACATAGCGGCCATCGCGGAGACGCAGACCGCTGATTTTGGACGTTGCATCGGGGAAGTTTGTCTTCACCGGGGTCGTCCAGGTGCGTCCATCGTCGGTGGAGAGGGATCGGTAAAGGAAGCCGCTGCGGCGGTTGTCGCGGAAGACGGCGGCGAGGCGGTTGTCCGGGAGAATCCACCAATCCGGCTCCTCGGCCTTGAGTTCGGCAGCGCTGCCGAGCACGGAAAAGGACTGCCAGTCATCGAGCGCCTTCACGCCGCCAACGAGGAAATGCACGCCGGTCTTCGAGTAGTCAAACATGCGGCGGGACATCATCCAGTCGCCCGTGCGGAGCTTGATGGGCGGGAAGTTGTTGATGGTGTTTTTGAAGACGAGGCCCGCATCGCTCCATTCGCCTGTGGCTTGGTCGAAACGAAAGGCGCGGAGTTCCAGGCTCTTGCCGAAAAAGCCCGCCGCCTCATCGAGCGAGGCGAGTGAGAGCAGTTCGCCATCACGCTTCCAAAAGCCGCGTGAGATCCAGCGCATGCCTTTATCCGTGTGGGTGGCGTAGTGCGGCGAATCGGGGTCGGAGTTTGGCGGGACGGGCGTCATGAACTTCGGCGTGCTCCATTTCAAACCATCCGCGCTGGTGGCGAACTTCACCCGCTGGCCCACGCGATCCTCGATTCCCGGTCCATCGCTCCACATGGCCCAAAACTGGCCGTCGTGAAGTGCGAGGTAGTTGTGCTGGTTCACGCCGCCCGCTTTTTTATCGAGCTGGGTCGGATCGTTGGATTTCGCACGCACATCGCTGATGACGGCGTGCTCGCTAGGCACCTTCGGCAAGGCGACGAAGTCGAGCTGATGAGGATTCTCCGGCACCCATGGGCCGGAGAGCATGATGGGTGAGCTTTGTGCACTGCTATCAGCAGCGTGCGCCACAGGTAGAAAGGCTGCGAAGATGGCGGTGGTCAGGAAAGGGAGTTTGAATGGCATTGGACGGGTGGATTTTTTTGGAGCGGTGGATTGATACGAGTGCTCAGCGCGGCAGTTCTTCGATGAGGATGTCGTCGAGCAGGAAGGGGCCGAAGCCGATGAAGTTGACGGATTCCTTCTCCACGTCCGAGCGTTTGAGGTTGAGTGAGAGCGTTTCCTTGCCGTCCACCCATAGCGTCCATTTCGTGCCGATGTTCTCGACGACGAACTGATACCATCGGCCGGTGACGAGGCCGACCTTCTTGAAGGTGGACTCGCCGGGGATGCCATAGGCGCTGCGAAAGGTGCCTTCGGGCAGCGCGAGCACGGCGGGATCGAGTGTCTTGCCTTTGAGCGCGGGGTGATTCACGTCGCGAGTGAAGTCGCGCTCGCCGATGAAAACGTCATCGCGAGCGCCGGGCTTGGTGATGCGAGTCACCGCATCGCCGATGTGCCAGAGGACGCTGCCGGGTTTTCCGGGCTTGAGCGGTGCATTGATGAGCATGTACATCATCGCGCCTTCGCCCTCGAACTTGATGCGATACGAGACGCGGACGTTGTGGGCCTTGAACTTCGGGTCGATGGACTTGCCGTGCGCTTTGCCGGGATGCGCTTTGCCATCGTAGATGCACGCGATGGCCCCATCGCGGACTTCCCAAGTCTCCGGGATGTTCCAAGTGGGACCGCCACCCCATTTCTGCGGCTCCGCGCGCTTTTCACCGCCGCTGAAGTCTTCCTTGATGAGCACGGTGCCCTTGGCGCTGCTTTGTGCGTGGGCAGAAGCAGTGGAGAAGAGGCCGAAGGCGGCGAGGAGTTGAATTGAGATTTTGGACTTCATGATTGGAAGAGGTTTTTCATCGGTGACAGTGCTCACTTGCTCTGAAATTCTCGACTGCCGACGAGGGCGTGGATGATTGCTGGGAGCGTGAGCTTGTCCTTGCGGACCTGGAGGAGGATGTCGGCGCAGAGGTCGTCGTCGGACAACTGCGACGGGCGTCCGAGGGAGTAGCTCACAAGGTTTTCGATGAGTGCCGTGGCGAATGCCTTCTCGCGTTTTGCGATGGCATCGCGGAGCTGGAAGAAGCCGTCGAACTTCGTCCCGTCCGGCAGCGTGCCGGTGGCGTCAATGGGATGCTCCTTGGATTTGCGGACGCTGTAGCCGGAGGCGATCTCCGCCACTTCGATATCACGCCACAGACCGGCGGCATTGAAGTGCTCGAGGCCGTAGCCGATGGGGTCAATGCGCTGGTGGCACTGCGCGCATTGCGGCTCTTCCATGTGCGCGGTTAGCAGTTCGCGGGCGGAAAGGAGCTTGCCGGAATGCCGACTGAGCTGGGGAACATTGGGCGGCGCGGGCGGCGGCGGATCGTGCAAAAGTTTACGCAGCACCCAGGCGCCGCGCTCAACGGGCGACGAGCGCTCGCCATCGGAACCCATCGCCAGCACGGCGGCCATGCCGAGCAATCCACCGCGCGGCGTTTCCGGTGAAACCGGAACTTTGCGAAACTCCCGCCCGGCAGCCTTCAGCCCGTAGTAGTCGGAGAGCAGATCATTGATGACGACGAAGTCCGACTTGAGCAGCGCGGTCACGGGATGGTTTTCCGCCAGGATTGTGTGCATCGTGTGAAACACCTCGTCGCGCGCGGCGCGCTTCACGCTGTCGTCGAAGCCGGGATAAAGCCGGGAGTTGAACTGGAAAAAATCCAGCCGCTCCATGCCGAGCCACTGATGGGTGAAGCCGGTGATGAAGCGCCATGATTTTGACGACGCAAGCAAGCGCCGGGTCTGCGCCTCGAGCACATCGGGCGTGGCGAGTTCGCCTGATTTGCCGAGCGAAAGCAGTTCGTCATCGGGCGGTGCGCTCCACAGAAAATAAGCGAGGCGCGTCGCGAGTTCGGTGCCGGAGAGTGCGATGCGGGAACGCGGGTGCGATGTGGCAGGGTTGCCGATCTTGGTCGTCAGACTCACCGTCTGCACCTTGCCTGATGTGATTGCCGCGTGTGCAGGCAAGCTTCCGATTTCATTGAGGTAAAGGAAACTCGGCGATGCGAGCACGATGCTGAGCGGCTCTTTCAGCGCCTGCTCGAAGCTCTCGCCCGCTGCGAGCTTATCCTGGTAATGTGCAAAGAGCTTGTCGAGATAGCTCGGCTTCACGTCCTTGCCGCGGAAGGCGGTCACGGCGAAACGCGCGATGACCTCGCGTGCATACGCGTCATCCTTCGTCGCGGAGTCACCTTTGAAAAAGATGCGCGAGTGCGCGGCGGTCGGCCACGCATCGAAGAGCGGCCCTTCCCATTCCACCCAGTCAATCCACAGCGCAGGATCAACGCCGAAGCCGGTCTGCTCTTGGGATGTCCTGGATAAGTGTGCGGCATGCTCGCGGTTGTTCGGCAGGCGCTCGCGGAAGCCAAAGACACGCTCGCCCAAGGTGATGCGCTTCTTTGTCTCGGGGCCGATTTCGACGGAGAGAGGCACGGTGAGCGTGGGCAAGGCGAGGTCGATCTCGATGACTTGAGGTTTGTCCTGAGGCGCGGTGATGTGGCGGCAAGCGATGAGATTCATCGCGTCCTCCAGCGACCTGCCGCGCACGCCGACCTCCACAAAGTGACGTGAGGGCGCGGTGCCGGGGATCACACCAATGCTGGCACGCAGCCGGTAGCGGCCCGCCGGCATTTCATCGGGTATCGCAATGCCCACCTGCGGATTGCTATCGAGGATAGTGAGCAAAGCGCCGGTCTTCGTCTCCGGCCGCGTAAGGTAATCAATCATCGGTGCCGTGTTTCGCTCCCAGACACTCAGGCGGAACTTCATCTCAGACTCATCCACGATGCCAAAGTCGGTGGTCGGCCGACCATTCGACGCCTTCCACTGCTTGTAAGCGCGGTAGCCGCCCATCTGGTAAAACCGTAGGATGTGGGTGATGCGTTGATTCGCTTCCTCCTCGGCTTCGATGTGAACTTTCCGTGTCTCGGGTCTCGGACCGTTGGCGATCACCTGGTCCAGCGCGCGGCGGGCCAGCGTGAGGTATTGCTCGAATTGATCGCTGGAGAGAAAAAGAGATTTGCCGAAGGTGTCGAAGGTGCCGCTGCCGCCGTCATTTGGGAGTTCCTTCGCATCCACCTTCACGCCGAGGAGGTCCTCGATCGTGTTTTCATATTCGCGCTTGTTGAGGCGGCGCATGGTGATGACGCCACCTGTGTCGCCGAGCGCCTTCCGCGCCCTCACCATCGTGCTGGAGAGATGCTGGAGGAATTTCGACTTCTCGGCAGCCTGCGGCTGCTTTTTGTCCTCGGGCGGCATGTCGCCCGCGTTGAGTGCATTGAGCACCTTCTGCCAGCGCTCGGCGGTGGGAATGTCCGAGATGGTGAAGGACAGGTCATCCAGCCGGACATCCGCCTTGGGCTTTTCTGCGCCATGGCAATCGAGGCAGTAGCTTTTGAAAAAAGTCCGCTGGGCCTCGTCCATGCGCGCCTCGTGTGGCGCGGCAAGCACGGCGGAAAAAGGAATGCAAAGTAGGACGGCCAGTTTCATGCGTCGTGCTCAGGCGATGAGTTCATGGATCAGCCCCGTGCTGTCGCCGTGGGACGCGACATTCAGGCCGTTCCCGCGCAGCAGCGTGAGCCACAGATTGCAGAGCGGTGTCTTCGGATCGCTCATGACGAGGTGCTGCCCGAGCTTCACGCCTGCGCCGCCGCCCGTGATGAGCGTGGGGCAGTTGTCCAGATAGTGGATGCTTTGGATGTTACTGCCATAAGCCAGCGTGGTGTGGTCAAAGAGCGTGGTGCCGTCGGCCTCCTTCGTGGCCTTCAGTTTGTCGATCAGACCCGCCAGCAACTCGGCCTGCTTCGCATCTCGAAGCTGGCTCGCCTCCATGCGCGGGCCGGGATCGTAGTGGCTGAGGTTGTGCCCGGAGAACGGGATCTTGAGGCTCTTCAGCAGCGAACTAACCGGCTGCCGGTAGGTCGCAACGCGTGTGACATCCGCCTGCAAGGCTGCTGCGATTAGCGCATACATCAGCTTGATCTCCTCGTAGCCCGCGATCTCGCCCTTCGGCTCCAGCAAGTCCTGCGCAGGGCGTGGTTTCGGTTTGTCCAGCCATTGCTCGTCCTTTGAAAGCCGCACCTCGATGTCGCGGATGCTTTGCAGGTATTCGGCAAGCTTGTCGTTGTCCTCCTTGCCCAAGCCGCGCGCCACGCTGCTGGCGTCATCGAGCACGGTGTCGAGCACGCTGCGCTTTTGCTTGAGCTGCGCCTGCCGCTGCGCGAGCGGAGTTGTGTCGTCTGAAAACAGACGATGAAACGCGACAACAGGATTGTTGAAACCGGACACCGGCTTGCCCCGGCGGTCCCAGGCCAGAGAAAGACCCGGTCCGTGACCAGCTTCCTCGCCATTCTCGCAACTGAGCTGGAGCGAGGTGAAGCGCGTGTCCTTGCCAAAGGCCTCGGCCGCCACCTGATCAGCGGAGATGCTGTTGTGAAAGCTCTGCCCTGGTTCACCATAACGATTCGCCCCAGTGAGCCAGAAAGTGCTGCCCCAATGCGCTTCGTTGGTGAACTTGTTGGCGAGGTTCTGGATGACGGTGATGTCTTTCTGATGCCGCGCCAGCGGCTTCAGCCCCGGAGGCAACTGCCAGTCCGCGCCGGTCTTAGCCTTGTCAGGAAACCAGGTCTCCTTCGTGACGCCCCAGCCGAAGCCGAGGAAAACCATGCGCTTCGGCCGGGTGATGGCCTTAGGCGCTGCGAAGGCTTTGAAGCCGATGGATTCGAGGGCGGGCAGTGCGATGAGCGTGCCGGTGCTGCGGAGGAAGTGGCGGCGGGTGGTCATGGTTTGACAACGGGAGTGCATGAAGAGGTGGTTAGCTGATGGCGAACAGGGTTCCGGCTGATGCGGAACAGTCCCCACGCCAGAGCGATGAGGATAGCGCTGTACAAGCCACCGCCGGGGTCGGCATACATCGTGGAGAGGTTTTCCTCCGTATGGGTCGCTTTGATGGGGCCAGTCGTTCTGCCAGTCATCGTGTGTTTGGAATCCGCAGCCAGGAACGGGCGAAGCGGAAAACCGACGCGCAGTTGCCAATGTCGTGTCTCCTTGAAGCTACCTGGGGCGTCCATGGGAATCTGGGGCAGACGGCCGCCCGCGACATCTTGCATCGCCTGAAATGCCTCCTTGACCTTCTGATCCACGGGAGTGCCGGTCAGCACCAAGCCAGGCCACAGGCCGAGAATCAGCGAGGCCACGGCGAAGATGCGGATGAGGCGGCGAAGCAGGTGACGATTTGAATCTTTCATGAGGATGGGAGTGTTCGTGCCGACTTCCGTTACGCACCGGTCAGATGTGCCTGAGTGCTCGGTGTTCGGTCGCTCTTGCGATGATGCCAAAAGACAAAAGCCGCGAACGCAGCGATCGGAACCAGCCCGTCAGTGATCTCGAATCTTTCCAGTATTGCCGGGCCGGAATTGATGGTGCTGCTCAAGCCACTTTCCGTGTGAATGTATTTGGCCGTCCGATAACCAGCGACCAAAGTGTGGGACAGGGTGAGGACGAAACAGCAGCTGAGGGGAAGCCGCAGGCTCACTAAGTAAGCCGAGAAGACAAACGGAGCGATGAAGCTGCAGGCCCACTCAACTGCCTTCATCGACCCAAGAAAAAAGCCTTGCGAGACTGGCTCGCCAAAGCCGCTGCTGAGAATCAGACTTGCCGTGAGCGATGAGAGGGACCCACAGAGATAAAAATAGGTGATCAACGGCGATACGACGACGGTGAAGAGGGGTGGGAACCCATTGATGAGCCGGGCAGTAAAGCACCATGTCCCCCAGCGCGAATCGAGCCGTTGGACTGCCATCAGCCACAACAATCCCAAGGCCAGCCCGACGAGTGGGATGAGGACTGGATCAAACTCGATACCGCCCTCTGTGAAGTGAGGCTCACGTTGATTCACGATTTCCCTCCTCGGAGATGAGTCAGCGTTGAGTAAACAAAAAGTGCTGGGATGCCCCATTTCGCATGAGGGGCCACGGGTGCGTCCTTGTAGAAATACAGAGCGGCGATCCAGACCAGGGCAAGACAGGCCAGCGCGGCATAGGGAACTGCGACGAGGAAAAGTCGGACAAAGAGCGCCATAGACGGGTTCCTCATTTTTCAGTGCCGCTTCCGTTTAGTCCCCAATGATTCGTTTTGCCCGCACCGGCCGGCAGCGCCTGAACGACAGGATGAGGTAGAGCGAGGACAATTCGGGCCATGAGTTTCAATAGGCAGAAAAATGGAGGCAAAAGAATCGGGCCACTCATTCTCCTGCCCCCATTCTTTTGCCTGTAGATGCTTCCCGGTCACACGATGAGTTCCTTCACCACACCGGTGCTATCGCCGTGGCGCTCAGCTTCGATGCCGAGGCCGTGGAGCATCGTTAGCCACACGTTGCACAGCGGCGTGTCCTTGGGCAGGACGAGGTGGTGGCCGAGTTTCAGGTTCGCGGCTCCGCCGGTGAGGATAGTGGGGCAGTTGTCGAGGTAGTGGATGGTGCGGATGTTGCTGCCGTAGGCGAGGGCGACGTGATCGAACAAACTCGTGCCATCGGTTTCCTTCGTGGCCTTGAGCTTGTCGATGAGGCCGGCGAGCAACTCGCTCTGCGTGGCATCGCGCTTCTGCGAGGCCGCCATGCGGTCGCCGGGGCTGTAGTGGCTCATGTCGTGCGGCGCGACCTTGGTGCCGAGGCTCTGGAGCAAGGTGCCCACGGGCTGGCGATACGTCAGGACGCGTGTGCTGTCGGTCTGGAGCGCGGCGACGATGAGGTCATACATGACTTTGATCTCGTCTTTACCGGCGAGGCCCGGCTTCGGCTCGGAGACGGGCGGTTTGGACTTCGGCACACTGAGCCACTGCTCGTCCTTGCCCAGCCGCACCTCGATGTCGCGGATGCTTTGGTAGTATTCGTCGAGCTTGTCGATGTCCGTCTTCGTGAGGCCGTTCTGCACGCGCTTCGCATCCTCCATCACGGCATCGAGCACACTGCGCTTTTGCGCGAGCATGGCCTGACGCTCACTCAGCGGCGTGGTGTCATTCGAGAAGAGGCGATGAAAGGCGGCGACGGGGTTTTCCAGCCCCGCCATCGGTTTGCCGCGCGGGTCCCAGGCCATCGACAAGCCGGGTCCGTGCCCTGAGTTCGCCACATCCGGTGAATTGAGCTGGATTGAGGCAAAGCGCGTCTCCTTCCCCAAATACGCCGCCGCCACCTGATCCGCGCTGATGCTGTTGTGGAAGCTCTGCCCCGGCTCCGCATAGCGATTCGCGCCCGTGAGCCAGAACGTGCTGCCCCAGTGCGCTTCGTTCGCAAACTTGTTCGAGCAGCCCTGCACTACGGTGATGTCTTTTTGATGCCGGGCGAGTGGCTTCAGCCCTTCCGACAATTCCCAAGCCGTTCCCGTCTTTTTCACATCGGGAAACCACGTCTCATTCGTCACCCCCCAGCCGAAGCCAAGGAACACCATCCGCTTCTGCGGTGTGGCTGTTTTTGATGCGGCAAAGGCTTTGAAGCCAATGGACTCAAGCGCGGGCAGCGCGATGAGCGCGGTGGAGGATTGGAGGAAGCGACGGCGGGTGTTCATGGAGTGATGATGAGCGGGGATAATAGGCGGGCATCGTCAGCCGCCGTCACAGTCGTGAGCGAGAGGATCAGACCACCAGCAATCAGGAGAAGGCATTTCAGGGGCATGAAAAAGAAATGGGACAAGGGTGTAGATTGATTCAAACTACTCACCTTTCCTTCGCCGCTTTGGCGGGAGAGGGTTTCGAGGTGAATGGCACGGGTGCTACGTCATGCGCGAGGGAGAGAGCGACGCCTTTGTCCTGATGCTCGCGTCCGTAGCGGGCGAGACGCTCGCGGTGGTCGAGGAGGATGGCGCGGTGGGCCGGGTCGGCGGCGAGGTTTTGCATCTCTCCGGGATCCGCCTGCATGTCCACGAGGGACTCGCGCCGTTCGCCTTTGCTGAAGAGGCAATATTTGTAGCGGTCAGTGCGCAGCATCCACCACTTCAGCGTGGGCTTGATGCCATCCACCTCCGCGCCCTGGGACATGCTCATCTGGCTGATGACTTCCTCCCGCCAGGTGGCTGCGGGTTTGCCTAGCGCGATGTCCAGCACGCTGCTGCCGGGCAGGTGGGCGGGAATGGCCACACCACCCGCGGCGAGCACAGTGGGGACGAGATCGATGCCCGTATTCACAAGCAGGTCGGACGTGCCGGGCCGTGTGTGGCCTTTCCAACTGACGATGAAGGGCACGCGGGTGGATTCATCATAGGGCATGCTCTTTTGGTTCCAGTCATGCGCTCCGGCGCATTCGCCATGATCGGAAGTGAAGAGGATCATGGTGTTGTCCTCGATACCGGCTTCGCGCAGGGCAGTGAGCAGGCGGCCGATTTCTTTGTCTACCAACTCCACCATGCGGTAGTAGCCCCAGCGATGCCTGCGCCAGTCGTCCGTGGTGTAGCCGCCTACGGGAAACAATGAACTCGCCTGATAGGAGCGCCGCATCAACGTCATGCCGTCGGGCTCATCGCGCTGCGGGCCGAGGTTCGCAGGCGCTGGCGGTAGTTTCTCCACTGGCGGTGGTTCGCCGATCTCGCCGCAGTCGAGGTCCTGCTTCTGTCCAGCCAATCGACGCGACCATTCGCAAATGTTGTGCGGGTTCAAAAAGCTGGCGACGATCAGGAACGGCTTGTCGCGTGGCTGGGTGATGAACCTCACCGCCTCGCTTGCTGCCCACACATCCCAGCCGCCGTTTCTGATCGCCTCGATCCGGGTGGGACCGCCCTGCGGCGCGAGGATGCTTTGGAAACCATGTAGCGCGATCTCCTTGCCACGCAGCTCTGATTTGCCGCTGTAGGCGGTGTCATACCCCGCATCCAGC
>JBIKYB010000482.1:0-3273 GCA_044355475.1 Prosthecobacter sp. | reverse complement strand
CGGCGACGCGGGCGAAGGGGATTTCGAGTCCGGTGGCGGTGCGGACGCGCAGCGTGTCGAGCGTGGCGAGGGATTTGCGGTCGTCCTTCGGGTAGCGGAGCATGACCTTGACCTCGTTGCGCGCGCGCTGGATGCGCTGCACCTCCTCGCCAAAGAACACCGAGCGCACCTGACGGGCGAGGTCGTTGACGGTGAGGCCAAACTGCTGCGCCTCGGGCTTGAGGCGCAGCTGGATCTCGTTGCGGCCGGAATCGAGGCTGTCGGAGACATCAAACACGCCGGCGATGCTGGAGAGATGCCCTTTGATGCGCTCGGACATGGCGAGGAGTTCCTCCGGATTGGTGCCGGTGAGCTGGATGTCGATGGGATCGCCGCTGCGCATGATCTCGGCACGGAAGGTCATTTCCTCGGCACCGGGGATGCTCTTGCCTCCATACGCGGCCTCGATGCGTTTTCGCCATTCGGCGGCCATATCGACCGTGTTCACCTGGAGGGAGCGCTCTTCGGGGCCGTAGGTTTCCATGGTCACCTCGCCGCGATGGCTGCCCGTGCCACCCGTGGCTCCGCGTGAGCTGCCGGTCATGCCGGAGTTGGAAAGAATGAGGCGCACGACGGGGATGCCGTCCGGCCCGACGTATTCTTTGCGCATCTGCTCGGCGATTTCATAGATCCGCGAGATGTGGCGGTCCGTGACCTCAAAGGGTGTGCCGTCCAGCATGGTGAGGCGGCACTCGATGCGCTCGCTTGCCACGCGTGGGAAGAGAGCGGTGGCGATGCGGTCGCTGAAGAACACGGCGAAGAGCACGCCCAGGCCGCCGAACACAGCGGAGAGCACGACGTAGCGATTTTTCAGGCAGAAGCGCAGCGTGGGGCGGTAGAACTTGTCCACAAAGCGGGCGAGCTGCCGCTCTGAGAAGCGATGGACCGGGTCGAGAGCGTCAGCGGCGCGGCTGATGATCGGCGTGCGGTGCGCGAGGTGGCTGGGCAGGATGAGCTTGGTCTCCATCAGCGCCAGCAGCATCACGCAGATGAAGATGATCGAGATCGGCTGAAACATCACGCCGAAGTCGCCAAAGCCGAGCGCCATGGGCAGGAAGGCCACGATGGTGGTGAGCACGCCGAAGGTGATCGGCGCCGCGAGGCGGCGCGTGCCTTCGATGGCCGCGTCCAGCGGCGAGAGCCCTTGCTGTCGCATGGTATCCACCTGCTCCGAGGTCACGATGGCGTCATCCACGACGATGCCTAGCACCAGGATGAAGCCGAAGACGGAGGAGAGATTGATGGACAGGCCGAAGAGCGGCATGAGCGCAAACGCGCCGAGGAAGGCCATCACCATGCCCACGGCCACCCAGAAGACGGCGTCGAGCCGCAGGAACAGGCCCACGCAGATGAAGACGAGGATGAGGCTGCTGCGGGCGTTTTGCAGCAGCAGGCTGATGCGGCCCTTCACGATTTTTGAGCGGTCGCCCATGAACTCCAGCTCCACGCCGTCCGGGAAGCGCTGGTTCTTCTCCAGAATGTACTCTTTGACCGTCTCGGCGATGTGGATGGCGTTTTGCGTGCCTTCGCGCATCACGGTGATGGAGACGCAGCGCTTGCCGTTGAGGCGGGAGACGAGCGGGTTCTCGTTGAAGCCGTCATTGATGATGCCGATCTCGCCGAGCGTGAGCTTGGTGCCGTCCGGGCGTGTCAGGATGACGATGCGGCCGTAATCATTGCCCGTGTAGGCACGGCCGCGGGTGCGGATGGAGACATCGCCCGCTTCCGTCTGCACCACACCCGCCGGGAGGTCAAGTGCGCTGCTGCGGATGGCGGCGCTGATTTGATCCAGCGTGAGGCCGTATTTGCGCAGACGTGCCTCGGGGATCTCGATGCTGATCTCGTAATCGCGCACGCCGGTGAGGTTGGCGTGGGAGATGCCGGGCAGGGCGGAGATTTCATCCCGCACCTGCTCGCCGAGGCGGCGCAGATCGCGCTCGGCCATGTCGGCGGAGAGGATCACGCTGATGACGGAGCTCATGAAGTCGTCGTGCTGGATGATGGGCCGCTCCGCCAGAGTGGGGTAGTTCGGGATGGCATCCACGCGGATCTTCACGTCGTCGATGATCTGGCGCGCGAGGTCGGCGTCCTCAATCTCCATCATCACATTGCCACCGCTGGAGGAGGCGGTGGAGACGATGCGCTTGATCCCCGCCACCTGCTGGATGGCATCCTCGATGCGCAGTACGATGGTCTCCTCCACCTCCTCCGGCGTCGCGCCAGGGTAGGGGACGTTCACCGAGATGAAGCGGGACGGCATGTCCGGGAAGACCTCGATGGGGATGGTCTCTGACACGAGCGTCCACGCGCCGAAGCCCATGACGGCGAGCATGAGAAGATTGGCGGCGACACCGTTGCGGGCAAACCAGGCGATCATGAGTGGGGAAAAAGACGAAAGACTAAATCAGAATGACGAGTGCCGGAACGATTGGGACGGCAGGAAGATCGCATTCATTGCCATGAAACGCGTTAGATGCGCAAAAAATGTGCCCCATGGAGCGCAGACGCCCTCCGTTTTATTCTCCTTAGCAAGACAGCGAAGGATGAATCGTCCGCAAGCATCCGCATGACCGACTTAGCAGTTTTAAGCTGGCAAAAAAGTCAGCAAGGTCTGTTCTGCGGTCTTTCCTGATGGGGTTTCAATCCACACATGTTGTCTCCTCAGTCGTGTTATAGAATGACATGCCTTGGCATGTGCAGCTAGGGAGACCGGCAGTATGTTTATGCGCCCCTTTACGGATCTGATGATGGCGGGCATGACTGTGGGAGTGGCTTGGAGCGGTCTTGAGGAAGTCGCTGGACGACCGTGCGGATGCGGGGAAGTGATGCGGGCATGAAATTTGCCGCGTTTCGCCTCCTCCTACCTCTGCTGTGGTGCCTGCTGCCTGGCTGCGCCGGAACGGGGGAGAAAATGGACACGGCCTGGAACCGATTTGATCCCGCTGGCCACCGGCGCATGCACCGGGAGAAGTACTATCCGAATGAGCGAAGGACCGGCCTCCAGCTACCGGGCGACAGTGGTCGGTGAGCTGGATTCACTTCGAGTCGGAGCGATCTCAGCCGGGGAATACGGGCGCACTGCTTATCTAACCGCCTGTTGAAAACCACCTGCGGTGAGAAGGCCGAGGTGAAAGGTGAGAAGTGTCTGCAGCGGCACCAATTCTAACGGCTGACTTATGACATCTCACCGGTTTATTTAGATAGGCGGCATCATCTTCAAAATGCCCCTACTTC
>JBIKYB010000481.1:0-3275 GCA_044355475.1 Prosthecobacter sp. | reverse complement strand
CGCTGTGCAGGCCTGTGGTGGGTTCGTCGAGGACGTAGAGCGTGCGGCCGGTGCTGCGTTTGGCGAGTTCGGCGCTGAGTTTGATGCGCTGGGCTTCGCCACCAGAGAGCGAGGCACCGCTTTGGCCGAGTTTGATGTAGCCGAGGCCGGTGTCTTCGAGCGTGCGCAGTTTCGGGGCGATGGCGTTGTTGCGGTCAAAGAAGCGTGCGGCTTCGCTGACGGTCATTTCGAGCACATCGGCGATGTTTTTGCCTTTGAAGGTGACTTCGAGTGTCTCGGCACCATAGCGGCGGCCTTTGCAGGACTCGCAGGTGACATAGACGTCGGCGAGGAAGTGCATGTCGATCTTGATGGAGCCGTCGCCTTCGCATTTTTCACAGCGACCGCCGGGGGGGTTGAAGCTGAAGCGCCCGGCATCGTAACCGCGCATGCGAGCCAGCGGAAGCTGTGCGAACAACTCGCGGATCGGCCCAAACGCGCCGGTGTAAGTGGCGGGATTCGAGCGCGGACTGCGGCCGATGGGCGACTGGTCGATGACGACGACTTTGTCGAGATGTTCGAGGCCGGTGATGCGCTCGTGTTTGCCGGGGATGTCCTTGGCGTCGTAAAAATGGCGGCGCAGCGCCCGCATGAGGATGCCATCGACCAAGGTCGATTTGCCGCTGCCTGACGGCCCGGTGACGCAGGTGAAGCTGCCGAGCGGGAAGGCGGCGGTGACGTTGCGCAGGTTGTGCTCGCTGGCACCGTGAATCGTTAGCGAGTTCTGGGTTCTGGGGCCTTGATTCTCGGTTAAGAGGGTTTGCGGCAATGCGGTGGCTTGGATGCGGGTTTTGCCGCTCAAATAAGCGCCGGTGTTCGAGTTCGGATTCGCGGCGATTTCGGCGGGCGTGCCTTGGGCAACGAGTTTGCCGCCATGCGGGCCAGCGGCGGGGCCGAGTTCGATGATGTGATCGGCGGCATGCATCGTGGCCTCATCGTGTTCGACGACGAGCACGGTGTTGCCGAGATCACGCAGGCGTAGCAGCGTTTGGATCAAGCGCTCGTTGTCGCTGGCGTGCAGGCCGATGCTGGGCTCGTCCAAGACGTAAAGCACCCCTGCCAGCCCGGCACCGATCTGCGAGGCAAGACGAATGCGCTGCATCTCGCCGCCGGATAGCGTGCCGCTCTCGCGATTCAGCGCGAGATAACCGAGCCCCACCTGCTCCAGGAACTCGATGCGCTTCACGATCTCGCGCTGCAACTCACCCACATACGCTTTCTGCTGCTCGGTGACTTCCAAATCGCGCATCCAGCCGAGTGCATCGCGGATTTGCAGGGAGGTGAACTCGTGGATATTGAGATCGAAGCCGGGTTTAAAGTTTAAAGTTTCAAGTTTCAGGTTGGGATCACGTGCTTCATCCAACTTGAAACCTGAAACCTGAAACTTGGAGCTCAGCCGAACGGCGAGCGACTGCGGTTTGAGCCGTTTGCCTTCGCACGCTGCACAAGCCTGCGGATTCATGAGCCGCGTGAGTGCTGAGCGGAGGGCGTCGCTTTCGGCGTTTTGATAGAGACGGGCGATTTCGGGCAGCAAGCCTTCAAATGGCTTCGCGACGCTGCGTGTGTGGTCGGATTTCTTCCAGCCCGTGGCGATGGCGACATCGCCAGTGCCATGAAACAGCGCGTCTTTGAAGGCCTGCGGCAGATCTTGGAACGGAGCGTCCATCGCGGCACCGAAGTGCCTCGCCAGAGATTCCACGCTTTGGTTGAAAATGACGCGCACTTTCGGATGTCGTGCCCACCAGGCCTTGATCGCGCCATCGGTGAGCGATTTGGACTCGTCGGGCACCAGCAGTGTCGCGTCTGGCGTCGGCGTCATGCCGGTGCCTTCGCAGCTGGGACAGGCACCGAGGTGCGTGTTGAAGGAGAAATGCTGCGGTGTGAGGCGTTCGATGACGTAACCGGTGCGTGGATTGGCGAACGCAGTGGTGTAGCTGAGAATTTCGTCGCTGCCATCGAGGTTCACGAGGAACTGTACCTCGCGCTCGTTCCAGTGCAGCGAGCTCTCGATGGCCTCCATGAGCCGCTGGCGTGAATCCGCACGCACCACGAGGCGGTCGATGACGATCTGCACCTGCTGCTGCTCGTTGGCGGCCAGTTTGAGCGTGTCTTCCAACTCCACGATCTCGCCATTGAGCCGCACACGAACGAAGCCCTGACGTTTGAGCTTTTCAAACAGCGTACGCGTGTCCGTGCCGTTTGCGCTGGTTTGCGGCGAGAGCACCATGACGCGGGTGCCTTCACCGAGCGCCAAAATCTTGTCCGCGATCTCTGGCGGGGTGCTGCGCAGGAGTTTTTCGCCGGTTTGGGGATCGTGCGGCTGTCCGGCCACGGCGTAGAGCACGCGGAGGTAGTCGTAGATCTCCGTCACCGTGGCGATGGTGCTGCGCGGGTTCGGATTCGAGTGAACCTGCTCGATGGCGACCGCCGGGGACAGCCCCTCGATGAAATCCACGTCCGGCTTCTGCATCTGGTCGAGAAACTGCCGGGCGTAGGCGGAAAGGCTCTGTACATAGCGCCGCTGGCCCTCGGCGAAGAGTGTGTCGAATGCCAGGGACGACTTCCCGCTGCCACTCACGCCGGTCAGCACCACGAGTTTGTGCCGTGGGATGTCCACGTCGATGTTCTGGAGGTTGTGCTGCCGTGCGCCACGCACGCGGATCACGTCTTCTGGCATGCGCCACACAAGCCGCGTGGGGCAGGGGAGATCAAGCCCAAGAAACGCTCGTTGAAGGTCGTTGCATCGACGAGACTGCCGCGCAGGTTGCATTTCACCGCCTCCCCCTTAGACTCCACCCACCATGAAACCTCTCATCGTCATCATCCTGGCCGCCGCTGTTGGCTACGTCGCCTACGAGTATGTGTATCCGCCCTTTGCTGATGCCATGAAGTTCACGAAGCATGTGCCGCCAGCGCCGCCGAAGAAAGTCGTCGCCGTCGCCCCGGTGCCGAAGCCGGTCGTCAAGGAAGAGCCGAAGCCCGAGCCGATGGCGGAGGTCAAGCCCGAGCCCAAGCCGGAGCCGAAGCCCGAAATGCCTAAGCTGCCCGAGCCGCCGCCGGTTGACCCGAATGCTTTCGTTGCGCCGGTTTTCCCTTCCGTCGATGAAGTCACGCAAAACTGGGCGGTCGTGCCGAAGGGGTTCTTCACCTCGCCGAAGCAGGTCACGATGAAGAAAGACCTCGAAATCAAAATGCAGATGGGCAAGGCCACCGCTGCCTCCAATTTCAAGTCGGGC
>JBIKYB010000480.1:0-3280 GCA_044355475.1 Prosthecobacter sp. | reverse complement strand
CGTGCCATGATGCCCTCGTTACAGCATCCCTTACCATAATACTACAATTATTCGGTCAGCTTGGTATAAGAAGGCGATGGCGCTCAGTTACTTGGCCGAACGTCTCGGATCTGGCGACGGCGAGCGCAAGACGTTGATGACACGACAGATAGCCTTCGGTCCGTTGTCTGCATCCGTTCGACCTTGGTTTTCGCGGTGATGCTAATCATAGGTCTTGGGGCTGGCTGTCTCTCGATCTGCCAACTGACGACGAAAGGCAGCAACTCGGCGATCAAAGAGAAGTAGATACGCGAGAACTGGCATCTGCGCGGCTGCTAGAAGCATTGGGAGCGGGTTCAATGGTGAACGAGACGAAGAACGTGGACGAAGTCCCTCAGAGCCAAAAAACTTGAACGCGATCACGACGAGAAGAACGAAAAGGGCAACGCTAGCCACTAGGGAGACCACACCCCAAAGGCGATGCAGGGAGGGTGATCTATGGGTGCCGATCCACGCTATCCAAACGAGCACTGGGAAGGACGTGATGTGAACAATCAAACCCGGAATGCTATCTCGCTGCTTCCAAATCCCAGAAAGACCAATTATAGCAAATGCCAGCACACAAGCTCTGAGGCGCAAACTGGTGGCCGGATCCGGCGTTGGGTAGGCTGTGGAAGCTGCACTCATCTCGAATGGGTAACGCTGTTAATTGGCCGAACGTTTTGGATCAGCGACCCGGCACCACTGATCCTCGATCATCAATGAGAGCGTCATCGCCGGGTTCGCTGCATGTGGCTTGTTAAGCCGTCTCATGGTTCCCCGTGTTGGTTTTCTTCATCCAAGGCAATGCCTCAGACATGGGAACTTGCAGCCCAGGCGCTGGGGCTCCAAAGCGGTCACGAATGAGGCGCAAGAAGTCCTCCACCTCACATGCTGCAATATGCTCGCTCTCGTGGATGAACGCATCGTCCGCATTGAATACCACAATCTCCAGCAGGAATTCCCGATAAATCGAAACCAGCGCAGCACCTTTGAGATAGCAGAGATTCCAAAAGTCCTCCCACACCATCACCCCGCACTGAGCATTGTCTTTCTGGATTTCAAAGTAGCAGCGGCCGATATCTGCGATCATCTCATTGGCTTGCATCAGGCTCAAGCTGGGCTGAGCACGAAGCAGTTGCATGCGGATTTCAAATTCGATGTCCTTCATAGCAAAGGCGAGGCTTAACGTTTTTTATCCACACTTAATTGTGGACGAATCAGATTCGCCCACAGTTTTTCTCATGCCCATTCGGGCAAGCCTAGGCCGGACGGGCGTGAGGAGTGTCTGAGAATGAGAGGAGATGTCAAGATGAAGCCTTTTTCTGTCCACATTCTCCTGCCTATGTTGTCTTGGAATCCCTGTCAGGAGTGGGCAGAACGGAGAGCAGGGATCATTGGCAGGAGAATGATCCATTTTGTGCCGCCCATCTTTTTGCCAACCCACGCTACTGAATCGGTCATAAAGAGGGAAGCGGACGAGGGCGTCCTTCGCCTGCTTGTCACGGAAATGATCCGATGAAACCATTCTTCTGCCTCCATTCTCCTGCCTATCCTGCCTTGGAATCTCAACAGATGGCAGAACGCAACGATGGGATCATTGGCAGAAGAATGAAGGCAGAAGAATGATTCTGTTTTTTTGCCGCCCCTTTTTTGCCAGCCCACACGGCTGAATCGGTCATGAAGAGGAATGCGGACGCTCCTTCGCCATCTGGTCACGGAAATGATCCGAGTCAGCGGTCGTTCACGGGTCATTCCGTTGTCATTTAGCGTTTACCATCGCTTCAAACCAACGCTGCCCATTCTGTGCTTGCCTCCATGCCATGGTTCCGCGCATGCTGTCTTAATGACTCCCTTTTTGACGTTCTGTTGCCTCTTCTTTGCCATCACCCTTCATGCCGGGGAAAAACGCCCGAACATTCTTTGGCTCATCGCGGAGGACTTCGGGCCGCATCTGGGATGCTATGGAACGAAGGAGGTCTCCACGCCGGTGCTGGACGGACTGGCGGCGAAGGGGATGCGCTTCACGCGGTATTACACGACGGCGCCGGTGTGCTCGGCCAGCCGCTCGGCTTTCAACACGGGGATGTATCAGACGACGATCGGGGCGCACCATCATCGCTCGCATCGGGATGATGGCTACACCTTGCCCGCAGGAGTGCGGCTGATCAGCGAGCGGATGCGCGAGGCGGGGTATTTCACGGCGAACGTGAAGGAACTGCCGCCAGAAGCGGGATTCAAAGGCTCAGGCAAGACGGACTGGAATTTCGCACCGCCGATGAAGCCGTTTCATTCTTCGAACTGGAATGATCTGAAGACGCACCAGCCGTTCTACGCGCAGGTGAACTTCCAGGAAACGCACCGCACCTTCCACGGTGTGCCGTGTGCCGACCCGGCGAAGGTGGAGATCCCGCCGTATTATCCCGAGCATGAGGTGACGCGGAAAGACTGGGCGCAGTATCTGGATGCGGCGACGGAGCTGGACCGGAAGATCGGCAAGATCCTGGAACTGCTGAAGCGTGACGGCCTGCTGGAAAGCACGGTGATCTGCTTTGTGGGCGACAACGGCGCGGCACATGTGCGCGCGAAGCAGTTCTGCTATGAGGAAGGACTGAATGTACCGTTCATCCTGAGTTGGCCTTCAGGATTCGCGGCACCGACGGGATTTGAGGCCAGAAAAGCGAGTGATCGCCTGCTGATGTCGATCGATCTGACCGCCACGTCATTGGCATGGGCAGGGATTGCGAAGCCTGAAGGCATGCAGGGCCAAGTGTTCATCGGCGAAAAAGCGGAACCGGCGCGGGAATACGTCTTCGGCGCACGAGATCGCTGTGACATGACGGTCTTCCGCCTGCGCACGGTGCGAGATGCGCGGTATCGTTACATACGGAACTTCACGCCGGACCAGCCTTTCCTGCAATTCAACGCTTACAAGGAGAAGCAGTATCCCGTGTGGAACCTAATCAAGGAATTGGCCGCGCAGGACAAGCTGTCGCCCGAACAAGCCGCGCTAGCCGCGACGACGATGCCGGCGGAGGAGCTCTACGATTTGAAAAACGATCCGCATCAGATCAAAAACCTCGCCATGTCGAATCAAACCGAGCACCGAATGGCTTTGGAACGACTGAGCGAGGTTTTGACGAACTGGATCGAGCAAACCAATGACCAGGGCCGCATCCCAGAGCCGGAGGAGGTGGCCAAGAATGAAGGGAGCACGAAGCCTACGCAGGAGAAGAAAGGAAAGGGAAAGAAGAAAAAGGAA
>JBIKYB010000158.1:0-11693 GCA_044355475.1 Prosthecobacter sp. | reverse complement strand
CCGCAATGATGCGGCGCACGATGGCGGGATAAATCTTCACCAGGTTGCCGATGAGGAAGAAGGTGCATTTGATGTTCCGCTCCTTGAGGATGTCGAGCAGCTTCGGCGTCAGGCTTGGGTGCGGGCCGTCGTCAAAGGTCATCGCCAGGGTCTTCTGCGTGATTTTGACGGATGAATACGAGGTGCGGGCACCTGCCGGCGGCACCACAGGCATGGAGGACGGGTTGTTCAGCCGCTTGACCAACGGGTTTTCGACTTCTTCGGCAGGAAGAGCCTTGAGCGCCTCCTGGACGGCGAGTTTGTCCGGCTTTGCGGCTTTTTGAGTTGTACAGCCTGTTTCGGCTGCCAACATGATGCCTAACCAAATGCTGAGATACATGCGCGGGGGGGTCACAAGGCACGGAGATTAACGGGTGAAATTCACTCGCGAAAGCTGGAATTTCTGAAAAGCAAAGAATCGCCAGAAGTCACCGCCGCCCAGGCAATCTGCGGATCAAGAAAATGCCATGCTCCCGATTTTAAATCATCTGGCAGGCTAAAGGGGCCGATGCTCTCGCGATGCAGGCCCGTCACCCGGTTGTTCACGCGGTGAAACATGCGCTTCACCTGATGGTAGCGGCCTTCATGCAGCGTCAGTCGGGCGCGGCGCTCGTCCAGAATGATTAGTTCGGCGGGCAGGGTGGTGATGTCCTCCGTGTGGAAGTAAAAACCTCGCGCAAACTCGGCCACGGCCTCCACGGCGATGGGTTCGGCGGTTTCGACGAGATAAACCTTCGGGACCTTGTGCTCCGCAGCCATGATTCGTTTCGACCAGCGGCCGTCGTTGGTCAGCAGCACCAGCCCGGAGGTGCTGCGATCCAGCCGTCCAGCGATGTGCAGCGTGTGTTTGTCCGGGTCGTCGATCAAGTCGATCACCGTGGGGTGCTGCTCATCCTTCGTGGCGCTGAGAATGCCCACAGGTTTGTGCAGCATCAGGTATAGCGCCCGTTCCGGTGACTGGATCACCTCCGCATCCACTTCCACACGCATGAAACGATCCACTGGATGATGCCCGTCCGTGATGATCGCACCGTCCACTCGCACACGTCTTGCAGCGATGGCGAGATGCGCCGCCTGACGGCCCAGTGATTGATGGGAGGCGACAAGACGGTCGAGTTTCATGCCACCTCACCTGCGCTGGCAGGGTCAAATCTCCCCGAAGTGCTTTTCGCGGACCTCGACGATGGCATCGAGCATTTTGTCGGCCTCGGCGCGGGTTTTCGCGTCCAGGCTTGAGGCGCTGCGGTTGTAGCGGCGGAAAAGGATCTTCAATTGCGCCCGGATTTCGTCCTTGGCCATCTTGGCGGAGATGCCGCAGAGTTCCTCGGCGCTTTTGGGCGGTCCGGCTTGCGCTGCGGGCGCGTTTTTGCTGCCCTTGTTGACCTTGTCCAGCAGCGTGCCACCGGCCTTTGGGGCGGGGGTTGCCTGGGGCTTGGCTTCGGCAGTCTTGCCGCTGCCGAGGGATTTGGAGAGGGACTTGAGAATTTTGAACATGGCGTTGGTTCCTTGGCGGGCTGGGGAGGGTTACTCGATGCGCATGGTGCGGAGGTGCGCACTGCGGCGTTTCAATTCTTCATCGGAAAGCACGCCTGCGCCCTTGTAGCTCACGGCCACTTCCTTGCTGCGGCCAGACTGTTTATCGACCACCAGGGCGCGCACGCGCTGGTTTTCATCATAACTGAAGGTCACGGCGATTTCGCAGCCCTTCGGTCGGTTCGGCGGCACTTCAAGGGTGATGCGTCCGATGACGTCGATGAATTTTGCGTCCTCGTCCTCGCCCTGGGTGATGTCCACCTCGATGACGCGTTCGTTGTCCTCGGAGGTCTGATAGACCTGCGTGCGGGAGCAGGGGATCGGCGTATTTTTTGGGATGACGATGGAGTTCATGAGCTTCTCCTCCTTCGTCTTCGCGTTATACACCATCGCCAAGGTGCCGTAGCTCGCGTTACACACTTCCTGGATTTTCGCAGACTTTTTCGCAAAGAGGGCCGCGCCCAGAGCCACGCACTCGTCCACGTTGCCGCAGGACTTGGGCGTCTTGCCAAACATCTTCTCCAAAATCGTCTTCACCTTCGGGATGCGCGTGGAGCCTCCCACCAGCACGACGTGGTCGATGTCGGAGGGCTTCAGCTTCGCGGAATCCAGCGCCTGCTCCACGAGGAAGACCGTGCGGGTGAGCATGTTGCGGATGATTTTTTCAAAGTTCTCGCGTGTGAGGTCGATGCGTGCGATGCCGCTGTTCTGGTCGTTTGCCACGGTGTCGTTCACGCGCTGGAGCTTCGAGAGCATCTTCTTCGCGTCTTCGGTGGCTTGGAGCACACGGCGGCGGTGGCGCTCGTCGCTGTAGAGTGCCGCGCCGGTTTGTTTTTTGTACTGCTCGGCGTAGGCGTCCAATAGGAGGTCGTCAAAGTTGCTGCCGCCCAAGTGGCGGGCACCTTCGGAGGTCAGGATCTTGATGTTCTCGCCCTCAACATCGAGGATCGTCGTATCCAGGGTGCCGCCGCCGAGGTCAAAAACCAGGATGCGTCCCTTCACGCCCTGCGAGTGCGCGTAATACACGGCCGCAGCCGTCGGCTCGTTCACCAAGCGCTTCACTTTCATGCCCGCCATTTCAGCGGCGGCGATGGTGCTCTTGCGGGCCAGTTCGTTGAAGTTTGCAGGCACGGTGATGACCACCTCGGTGATGTCTCCGCAGATTTTCGAGCAGTCGCGTTTCAGCTTCGAGAGAATCAGCGCGGAGATTTCCGCCGGGGTCCATTTTTTGCCGTCGATCTCCACGAGATGCTCCGGGTCGTCCATGTAGCGTTTGATCTGGAAGATCGTGCGGTCCGGCTCGCCGCCGTCACGCGCAGCGCTGCCCACCAGCTTCACATCTTCATGCGAGTCGAAAAACACCACCGAATGTGTCAGGCGCTCGCCATCGGCGTTCGGGACGATTTCAGGATTGCCATCAGGTTTCAGGTAGGCCAGCCCGGAGAGGGTGGTGCCAAGGTCGATTCCAACGTGTTCAGCCATATGCGAGGGAGGAGTGAGAATGCGGGAGGTGCGGGGCGGGGAATGACGAAGCTCAAAGAATGAAGGAGGCTGGAGCGTCCCCAAAAGACGAGTCCAGAATTAGATGATCATGCCGGATGCCGCGACGAAGGCGAGCCGATTTGAAGATTTGGAGCAGGAAGTTCATTTTCGCGATTTGGGCTTAACTCGTCATTCGGATTTCGCCATTCGTCATTGGCTCGAAGTCCGAACTTCCACTTTGCGCAGAATAATCTCGTGACCCTCGCCACGCGAGAAGATAAAGCCAGAACGGCAGCTTTCGGTGACGCGCGGTTTGGCCTTGCCGGGCAGCGAGTCCACCACGGCGATGCGTTTGCGCAGTTCGATGTCCACCTCGGTGCCAGGGGCCACGTCGAACTCGGTCACGCCATGCTGATGCAGGATGTCCTCAAACGAGGCGCGCAAGGTTTGAAGCTGTACCGGCACATCGCTGCCGTTTGAGCCTGCGTAGCGGGATACCAGCGCATCGATGAGGTCCATGCGCTTGATGATGTCGTTGGCGAACATGACCACCGTGCTGTCCTCCGTGGGCAGGCCGCGGCGCATGATCTCGTGTTTCTCCTCCAGCTCCTCAAGCTGGCCGCGCAGGCGTTTTTCGATGTCCTGCCAGTGCTTGAGCTGCGCCTCCGCCTGCGCGAACTCCTGTTTGCGGCCTTCCAGCCGTGCCAGCTCTGCCTTCGTCTCCTCGATCTGCCCGGTGGAGCGCTGCTGCATCGTACCGAGGTCTGCGATCCTTTTTTCCAGCTCTGCGATGCGCTTCTTCTGCTCCACCTCGTAATTCTGCAAAGTTGCGGCCTGCTTCTGAATTTCCGCGCTGAATTTTTTGAACTCCGCGTCCGCCGCCTCGCGGTCTTTGCGCGCCTGCTCGGCCTTGGCAGACTCGCGGTTCAGCGACTCCTGGGCGGCGTTGAGTTTCACCTGAATGGCTAGATCCTCCTCGGCGGCCTTGCGCAGGGATTTGTTGATCTCCGTCTGGCGTGACTCCAGGCCCGTCAGCGCTTGGCCGAGGCCGAGGATCTGACCGCCGACCTTCAAATAATCTCCCAGCTCGACCTGACGCGCCTCGATTTTCGTTTGCAGCTCCTTCAGCGCCATGTCTGCGCCTTCGATGTCCTGCTTTTGCGCGTCTAGGGTCTTGATGAGGCGTTCTTCATCGGCCTTGAGGTTCTGCACGCGGTCCAGCCGCTCGCGGAGCTCGTCTTGGAGGGCGGCGGCGTCTTTTTTGGCCGCGTCGGCCTTCACCTTGGTTTCCTTGAGTTCTTTTTCGAGCTCGGCCTTCTGCACCTCGGCGGCGCGTGACAGCTCCTGCGCGGCTTTGAGGCGGGAGGTTTCCTTGTCCACTTCCGCCTGCGCCTTCATCACGCGTTCCTCGCGTAGTTGATGTGCGGCCTCGAGCTGGCTGATTTGCTGCTGCAGCTCCGCCAGCTTCTTGTTTTGATTTTCCGTGCTGACATTGAGCCGCGTGACGAACTGCGAGGCTTCCTCGCGCTCCTTGTTCAAGCCGCCCAGCATGGCCTGGATGCCTGCCAGCTCGGTGTTGAGTGTTGGAATCTGTTTCCGCAGGTTTTTTTCCTCGTTCCTGGCGGATTCGAGCGTGGCCTCGGCCTCGGAGCGTTTCTTGTCAGCGGCTTCCTGAGCGGCAATCGCCTTCTCGGCACGTTTTTCAGCGTCAGCGGCTTTCGCCTCAGCGGTTTTGACGGTTTTCGTGAGTTCGGCTAGGCGCGCGGTTTCCGCCTTGAGAGAGGCTTCCAGTGTGGAGAGTTCTTTTTTGAGCTTTTCCTGGTTTCGGGTCAGCTCGGCCAGTTGCTTGTCCTCGTTGTGACGCTGCGCCTCGGTGTCTTTGAGCGCCTTGGTGGCCGTGGCGACACGCGCATCCACATCCGCCAACTCGGCGAGACGTTTTTCAGCGGCGGCGATGCGCTCCTGCACGCCTTTGAGCCTTGTTTCGGCGGCGTTGGCTTCGGCGAGCTTGGTTTTCGTCTCCGCCTCCAGGTTCATGCGTTTGTCGCCAAGGATCTTGTCCAGGTTCACCGACTCAATGCGCAGCGCCTCGACGGCGGCGTCGGATTTCTGGCGTTCGGCCAAGGATTCCTTCAGCGCGGCGGCGGCGGCATCGCGGTTCTTGATCAAATCGGCCAGCTCGGCTTTCACATTGTCCGCTTCGGCGCGGGTCTGCGTCACGCTAGCGCGGAGATCGGGCAGCAGTGCTTCCAACTCGCTGCGTTCCTTGAGGAGACGTTGCGTTTCGGCGGCCAGTTTGTCGCGCTCCTGCGTGGAGGTGGCGATGGTGGCGGTGAGCTCGGCCTGCTGCTTGTTCACGGCGGCCAATTCTTTGACGCGGTCTTCCAAACCGGCGGTCTGCTGCGTCAGTTCGGCCACCCGCGCCTCGGCGGCGGCGATTTCCTTCTGTCTTTCGGCCAGTCGTTCCTGCAGATTCTGATGGTCGGACTCTGCGGCGGACAATTTCTGCTGTGTACTGGCATGCGTCGTCGTGAGCGTGGCGATGACTGCCTCCAGGCCGCTGATTTTCTCTGTCAGCGTGAGCTGTTGCTGGGAGCTTTTTTCCGCCGCAGCAGCCGCAGCGGCGGCCTCCTTCTTTTTCTCGATGGCGATCGTGGTGGCCTGTTCCAGGTCGGTTTTGGCCTGCGTCACCAGCTCGCTGAGCTTCTTGTGCTCGGCTTGCGCGGATTTGAACTGTTGGTCGGCGGTGGTGGCGAGTTCTTCGAGGTTTTTGGTGCGCTGCTCGGCGGTGGCGATCTGCGCCTCGCGTTCCTTCAGCTCATTTTCGGCCAGACGTAGCTGCTCTCGAGCCTTGCCCATGGCCTGCGAGGTCTCGGTCTGCTGCTCTTCAATAAGTCGGACCTCTTTTTCCACCGCCTCACGGCGCTGCGTCAGCGTCTGCGTGAGCAAAGTCTGCGCCCGGCCATGCTCGGTCGCGGCCAGCAGCTCGCGGGTGCGCTCGTCGCGGTCTTTCACCAGCGCAGCCACGGCGGCCACGACCTCCGCTTTGTGAGATTCGACGGCTTTCAGCGCTTCGGTCACATCGTTGAGCCGCGTGTCGGTCGAAGCGAGGTCGTCCAGCTTGTTGTTGAGGTCTGCCACTTTGTCTTCCAACACCTTGACCTCGGCCTGAACAGCCGCCAAACGGGTGCCACGTTCGGCGATTTGAGAATCGAGCTCTGCACGACGTTTTTCGGCCTCCTGCTGCGCCAAATCGTCTGCCGCGCGGGCATCGCGGCCTTGTTTGTCGATGGTGGCGAGTCTTGCCAGTGCTTCCTGCTGCTGTTTGGCAAAATCAGCCTCCGCTTCTGCTTTTTGCGCACCAAGGGTCGCTAGCTGCTCCTCAGCGGCAAGGCGCTGCTGGTCCAACTCGGCAAGCTGGCTGCGTAGTCCGGTCAAACGCTGTTCGGCGGAGGTGGCTTCGGCCTCGTGGGAATGTTGTTTGCCAAGCAACGCGCCAACGGCGGCATCGAGCATGCCGCGCTGGTTTTCCATCTGCCCGAGCGTCTGCGTCAGGGCGGCGAGGCGGTCCTCGTTGCCGCGCAGTTCGTTCACACGGGCGGCGATGGTCTTTTCCTCGCCTCCGAGTTGGGCGATCTGTGATTGTGCATCCCGCACCTGCTCCTGAGCCTTGGCCAGCGTGGCGTTGACGGCCTCGATCTCGTCCTGCTTGGTTCCGCGCTGCGTGTCGAGTTGGGCGAGTTCGGCGCGGCGGGCGTCGAGTTGTTTGTCGAGGTCTTGCAGCTCCGTGCTGCGCTTCGAGCGCTGCTCGGCCTCGGATTTCTGCGCGTCGTCGCGCAAGGTGCTGAGTCGTTTGACCTCCGCGTCGGCCTCGGCGGCCTGTTTGCGCCAATCGGCCAGCTTTTTGGCCGCAGCAGCCTCGTCGGCGCTCAGTTTGGCAAAGGCGAGTTCACGAGCTCTGACTTCTTCGTTGGTCTTGGTGAGCGCGGCCTGCTGGGTAGAGAGTTCGGCCTGAATTTTCGCCAAATCAGCCTGCGCTTTGCCAAGTTCGGTGGTTTTGGCGGCCCACTGAGCGTCGAGGTCTTGCAGTTCGCCGCTGCGTTTTGATTTGAGTTCTGCTTCGGATCTCCGCGCTTCGCTCTGAAGCTGCGTGACCTCCTTCAGCCTGGCCTCGGAGGCAGCGACCTGGGCTTGCAGGGAGGCGAGTTTTTCACCTGCGGCGGTAACATCCGCGGCAGCCTTCGCATTGGCTGCCTCCCGGGCTTTGGCCTCCGCGCTGGATTGAGCGAGTGCGGCAGTGACTTGATCAAGTGTGGTGCGTTTGGTGGTGACTTCGGCCTCCAAAGCCTGAAATTCGGCGCTGCGCTGGGTTTTAAGCTCCGCTTCAGACTGCTGCGCGGTGGCCAGGAGTTGGTTGATGGCGGCGACTTTGGCCTGCGCTGAGGCTTCCTCGGCCACAAGTTTTGCCAGAGTGGTTTCGCGGTCTTTGCGCTGCTTGTCCGCCTCGTCATGCAGGGTTTGCAGGCTTTTTTGAGCGATGGCGAGGTCTGCCTCCGCCTTGGTGACAAGGGTGCGGGTGGATTCGAGCTTGCTCTCGATGTTGCCAAGATCACGACGCTTGGCGTCGAGCTTGCCGGCCTCGGTTTTGGCGTTTTCGACCTCAGCGCGTGAGTTTTGCACCTGGGCGCGGAGTTTTTCGATCTCGGTCTTGAAGCCGGTGATCTCAGTCTCGGTCTGTCCGAGTTCTTTCTTCCGCGCGTCAATGGTGGCCTCCAGCGAGCGGACTTCATCCCGCCGCTTCTGCTCGATGTCGTTTTCCGCCCGGAGGACATCGCGCTGGCGGGTAAGTTTTTCGATCTCGTCCCGCAGTTCAGCGGTCTGGCGAATCGCGGCGGGATCGGGGTCGGGTGCCGGGAGCGGCGCACTGCTTGTCGCGGGCTTTGGCAGAAAGGAGACGGGCGGCGTGAAGGTCGGGGGCTTGGGCGATTCGGACGGAGCGCGTTGCAGGACGGGCTTGGTGACCTCGATTTTGCCTGTTTCTGGCGTGGATTTTTTCGTCTCCTCCTTGTCGCGGGCCGGGATGCTCTCGGTGTCGCCTTTTTTGCCATCCTCACGAGTGGGCTGGCCTTTGGCTGGGGAGACAGTCTTGGAGCCGCTGTCAGGTGCCAGCCCCTTCGGAGCGCGTTCACGGAAGCGGCTCTCAAGCTGGCCGAACATGATGCGGTCGCCGCCTTTCACCCGAGCGCGCTCGACGCGCTTGCCGTTGACGAAGGTGCCGTTGGAGGACTTTAGATCGACAATTTCGTAGCCGCCATCCGCCTGACGCAGGAACTCCGCGTGGTAGGAGGAGATGAAGGTGTTGTCGATGACGATGTCGTTGCTGGCTTCACGACCGATGGAGAGCCGTTCTTCGAGGATGTCGAAGACGAACTCATTTCCATCATTAAGGTTGAAGGCCAGATATGGCATGCCGGACGCGCAAAGGGGCTGGGGAGCCGGGAGAATAAGGTTGGAAAATCAGTGAATCAAACTTAATGAAAATGACACGGAAGGAAGGTGGCTGGAAAGTTATTGTTTCAAAAACCACTTCAATAGAACAGTGTCATTTAAGATTTTCTAAAAGATGAATACCAGCCCTGTCTGCACCAAACTTGGCGTTCTGACCCTTTTTTTGAGCTGTCTGGCGAGTTGCGCTGAGACGCCACCGCCTTCCACAGGGGCCGGTGCAAGGCTTTCAGCGGCTCAAATCGACCGCGTGGGACGGCGCATCTGGCAAAATGAATGCGGCGGCACGGTGGCGGGGCTGACGAGCTGGAACGCGGGAGAGGACTTTGCCTCGCTCGGTATTGGTCACTTCATTTGGTACCCGCAGGGCGGCAGCGGACCGTTCGAGGAGAGTTTCCCGCCTTTGATGGCCTTTTTCAGTGCACGCGGTATCGCCACCCCGGCCTGGACGCGCGGTGCCTGCCCTTGGCAGACGAAAGCGGCCTTTGAGGCAGACAAAAACGGCCCCCGCCAGCAGGAGTTGCGCGGTTTGCTGAGCCAGACGGTGCGGCAGCAAACGGAGTTCATCATGGCCCGGATGGAACGGGCGCTGCCGAAGATGCTGGCGGCGGTGCCGACATCTGAGCGCGGCAGGGTGTCCGGGATGTTTCAATCCCTCATGATGACTCAGGAGGGCACCTTCTGCCTGATCGACTATGTGAACTTCAAAGGCGAGGGCACCAGCCCGAAAGAGCGCTATCAAGGCGAGGGCTGGGGGCTGCTGCAGGTACTGTCGGACATGGGGAGATCACCAAGCAGTTACACCGCTTGGAATGTCCAATTCGCCGAAGCCGCGAAGCGCGTCCTCAGCCGCCGTGTGGCAAACGCCCCGCCGGAGCGCAAGGAACAGCGCTGGCTGGCCGGGTGGCACAACCGCTGCGACGGCTACAAGCGGTCTCTGTGAACGTTGCTACTCGTCCTTTCGCTCGATTTTGATCTTCGGCATGCTGCCGGTGATCTTGGAAATCAGGTCGGTCATCAGGTTGCCGTTCATCTCCTTCGAATGGCGCATGGCTAGGCCGACGGCGAAGGCAAAGACAAACAAGGCGGTAACGATCAGCGCAGACATGCAGCCGCTTTCCGTCGTGTCCGGGTAGCTGCTGCTGGTGGTGGCTGGCTTGCCATACGCGCGGCGAACCGGGCTAAGCTGGCGGCCGGGTTTGGGTGCCACTGCTGAAGGGGCAGGAGGTTCATTGCTGTCAATGGAAGCAGGGGCAGGCAGGGGGGCCTTGGCGGCTTTGGGCGGTGCCACGGGCTTTTCCTCCAGAACCATCGGGGGATCACCCGCGTAAAACACGGCCTGTACATCGCCAAAGCCCACGCGGTCGCCGTCCTTGAGTTTGGCCTCCTCGATTTCCGCACCGTTCACACGGGTGCCGTTGCTGGAGTTGAGATCATGCACATACACACCGTCCTCCGCCTGCTTGATGACAGCGTGACGACCGGAGGATGAGGGACAAGTCAGCACCACCAGGTTTTCCGGGTGGCGGCCGATGGTGGTCACTTCATTTTCCAATTTGTGGACGAGCGTGCTGCCGTCCTCCATGTAAAAGACTACCGAGGCCATGTATGGGGGGATTTGGGGTGAATGTTCGTGCAATTTGAGCACTGTCACGAGCAGGTGAACAGAAACTTGGGATTTTCCTGATGCAACGGCTATGTTCGCGTGTGAGATTAAATTCCTTCTCATCCCCTGCCATGCGCCTTTTTGCTGTTCTGCCCCGCCTCGTTTCCGCCACGCTTGCCGTTTCGATGCTTCTTTCTACCCCCGCTTGGCTGCATGCCGACGACCAGGAGGACGCCGAAAAAGCGGCCCACGCGCTTGCCTACGACCAGGAGAAAGAAGAGTTCAACATCCGCGCCGAGACCTGGGTGCGCATGCTAGAACCCAAGGTCGGCAAAGCAAACCGCATGCAGCTCTTCAAGGGCAACGAGTATTGTTTCTGCGTCGCCGTGCCGAAAAAATCTGGCGTCCACATCACCGGCGCAGTGCTGGATCTCGAAGGCAAGCCCACCGGTGAAATCCTTCCCGTACTCGACGGCTGGGGCTTCGTGCTTTTTTACAAGCCGAAGAAAACCGGCATGTACATGATCGCCATTCACCAGACTGATCAAGGCAAGCGCAAGGAAGTGCCCTGCGCGATGGTCACGGGGTACAAATGATGGATGTCTGCTAACTGCTCACGTCAGAGGTGAAAAGGTAGAAGTGAGACGCTCATCCGACTGCGAAGCTGCCATCCTGTTTCTTTGTCACCGTGTGCAAGGCCGCGCCTTCTGCACTGTAATGCGTGAAGGTCAGCGCCTCTCCCGTGATTTGCAGGTGCGTGAAGCCGTGGATGTCTTTCCCGAAGGGCATTTTGCGGTCATCCGGCAGCTTGCGTGTGCTTGCGCCACCACCGCCGGAGAGTAGGTGTGTCGTGAAGCGCCCCTCCATTTCCAAATGCTGGAGGTCGTGGTCGTGGCCGCAGAGATACGCGTGAACGTGGTGCTTTTGGAAAAGCGGCTCCCACTGCGCGATCAGCTCTTTCGTGTCGCCATGCGAACCATTGGAATAAAGCGGGTGATGGCCAACGGCGATGGTGAAGGGCGCACGTGGCTTTTCCAACTCGGCCTTCAGCCATGCCAACTGCGCTTTCTCCTCCTCGACGCTCATGTGAGGCTTCGGTAGGCCCGTTTTCTTGTCCTTACCCCCGGAAACAGCCGGTAGATTGCTGTCCAGGCAGAGGAACGTCACCAGAGGCTGGCCTTTCGGCCCCAGGTCGAAGCGATACCACTTCGCCGGCATCTTCCAGCGCACACCGGCTTTCTGCGCATACGCGAGTTGCACCTTCTCCCCTCCCAGATTGTCGTGGTAATCATGATTTCCCAGCACCGCCCACATCGGCCCAGGAAACACAGCGGCTGGGTACATCTCCTCGATCTCCTTCGTCCAGCGTTTCGACTCCGTGCTGAAGCCCTCCTTGTCCTTACTGTAAAAATTGTCTCCCAGCAGCAGCAGCCCCGCTGGTTTGATGCCGCTGCCGGCCATGAATTTCTGCATCGCCTGCGATACCTTCACTTGATTGGCCGAACCGGTGCCAAAATCGCCGATCATG
>JBIKYB010000479.1:0-3299 GCA_044355475.1 Prosthecobacter sp. | reverse complement strand
ATCATCATGAATGGGCTTCCAGCGGACGTGCTGCGGATAGAGACCGGTGAACATGGAGTTCCGCGATGGGCCGCACAGCGGAAAAATACAGTAAGCGCGGGTGAAGGAGGTGCCCTGCGCAGCCAGGCTGTCGAGCGCCGGCGTGTGGATGTGCTCTCGCCCCATGCGGCAACTCATCACCTCGGCAAACTGTTGGTCCGTGACGATGACGAGCACGTTGGGCTTGCCGGGCGTCGGTTTGCGTTTGGGAAGCGGTGCAGGGGCGAGTGCGGTGGTGCTTTTCGCCGAACCGCCGAGCACTTTTTCGACCTCTGGCAGCACCGCATGAAAAATGGACTGATGCCCCGCCGCTGTGGGATGCACCTTGTCCGCCGTGGCGAAGCTCACTTTGCCCAGATCGATCAAATGAGCATTCGCATCCGGCGTGGTGGTCTGCCAGGTCTTGTAGGCCCGCGTCACCTCCGCACGCGCGGCACCGGAGACCGGGATCATGACGAGGATCTTCGTTTTCGTGCCACAACGCTCACGCAGTTTCTTTAATGCGGTGAACACCTGCTCGTCCGTGGGTTTGCCATTCGTGCCGAGATTCACCAGTGCCACTTCAGGCGATGCTGTGCGCAATCGCTGCTCGATCACCGTGGCGAGATCAGGCACCTTGCCGAGACCGCCGCCCCAATTGTAACCGCCAAAGGCGATGCGCGATTCGCGATGACCAAAATGCCGTGCGAGCAGCCAACCATAGCTCGCCCGCGCATCATCGGAGGCCGCCCACTCATCGCGCTTGGGCCTGCCCTGGCCCTCCGCGTAGGCCGCTGCGTCTCCCGCGAGGATCGAGTCGCCGATGTTCAGCCAGACTTTCTCAGCCTGCGGCACCGTCTTCGCCTTCGCGCCCTCATCCACGATGAAACCGGTTATCTTCACCGAGTTCGGTGCCACATTGCCCGTCCAACGATCCTCCCAGGGGGAAATACCCTTGATGAACAACTCAATTTGCGGATCTGCCACCTCCCGCGCCAGCAAGACGGTGGACTCATCCGCCGCGACTTGATGCGTCTTCAGCTCACCGCCACTCACCTGCCATGCGAGGATTGGAAAACTCGACGCCTCCTTCCCCGGAAAAGCCGAAAGATCGACCTTCAAAACGACCTGGCGCGTGCCGGTAAACTTCACCACCAACGAAGCTCCACCGATGGAGGAACTGATCGAGTCATCACGGATAATCCAGTTGAAGGGTGAAAGCCCCGAGCGGACAGCCGCATCCGTGACTGCCACTTCCGCTGCCCTCACCGAGAACGAGGCACAACAGAGAGCGATGATGAAAAGAACGAACTTCAATGGCATGGGCGAATTGGGAGCTAAGGATGCGAAAGGATGAAGAAGTGCTGGAAAGGGAACTGGATTACAAACCGGAGGCTGTCGTGAATCTCTCACAATCCTATGGATGGTAGGCTGGTCACCGTTGTGCTAAACGAACAGGAAGCACGGGCTGAGTTTTGAGCGTGAGCCGCACGTCGTCTGCAAACTGCTCGCCGAACATGGCGTCCGTGCCGGTGGGTGTCTTCGGATTGTGCGCCACCAGATGCACCACAGCGAAGTCTGCCTGCGGCGGCAGCAGCACCCTTGTGGTTACTTTTTGCCAGGCCTGCGGTGAGCCACCGAGGCTGTCCGAAGAGCCAGAGCCAGCCGCGAGAGCCTCTTTTTGCGAAAGTGGCCATTCGGCAGTTAGTGATCCCGGAGCGCCGGAAAACACATAGAGCCTGCCGATGAACTTTACTGGCTCACCAGTCGCTTCCCGCGCATCACGGAACTGCACGGATAACTCCAGCGTGGCGTCACCGAGCGCCGCATCCGCCTTGAGCGGACGCAGATCCACCAGCTGATACACATCACAGGAAGCCGCGCCGTAGTTGGGCAAAGCAGGCTCGCGCTCCGCCTGCACAAATCGCAGCGCTTGATGGCCCTCCACAGCCCTTTCGTTCGCGGCCTCCGCGCCATCGCCACTCCAGACGCCAAACGCCGAAGGGAATCCCGAAGCCACTCGACCACGCAGATTTTCAAAACCGCCATCCGCCAAAGTGAACAACCGCGAAGCCGTCGCAACCGCGCGGGGCATCGCATAACCAAAGACCAGCGTGGCGCTGAAGAGGCCGATGACGAGACCTGCGGCAGCAGCGGTGAGCGGACGCCAGGTGAGCCAGCGCACGGAATTTGGGGGCTGTCTTTCCGCGCCGAGGCTGCTCTGAAGCGTGTGATGAAGCAGTGCATGCATTTCCGCCTCCTGCCAAAAGTGCTCGCGATCAGATGCTGAGTGCTGAAGGCGCTGCTCCAACTCGGATCGCTCGGCATGGGTGAGCGTGCTGTGAAGATGCGCGGCGATGAGGTGATCCAGGCGTTCGTCATTCATGATGCGGAAGGGTTTGAAAGGGTCATCTGGTGCTCAATGCACTCGCGCAGTGCCTTGCGGGCACGTGAAAGGGCCACGCTCACGGCGGCAGGCGTCCAGGAGAGCCGCGCGGCAATCTCCTGCGGCTTGTGCTCATCTCGATAAAATAGCTCCACGATGCGGCGGGCCTGCGGGGCGAGCTTCTCCAGGCAATACGGCAGATGCGCGAGCCGACGGTCATCCCAAGGCTCCACCGGAACGCAATCTGCCAGCGATTCGAGCACGGCGTCCGAAAGCCTCTCCGCATGCCGCTGATGCGCCGTCTGCGCTTTCATCACCTGAAAGCGCGCAATCCGGAAGGCCCATGCCAGGAAGTTCGTGGCCGGATCAAAGTCCGCCGACTTCCGCTGCACGACGAGAAACGTCTCCTGCAGCACATCCTCCGCCGCCGCGAAGTCCGGCAGCAACGCGAGGATGAACCCTTTGATCCGCGGCTGATGGCGGACAAAAAGCTGGAGCACCTGCTGGGTGTGGGAATCGGTCATGCGGAGAATGATACCGCGAGAAAGACAGACTTTAGCAAAGTAGGGTTTAGCCGCTTTCGCCCATTTGCCGTAATGCGCGATGGAGTGCCATCGCGCCCAGAGAGACTCTACTGTCGTGGAACGGCTGCTCATTCGACTTCATGCCGCTTGTCGAGGCTGGAGTAGTTCCGGCAGATGCCTAAGTGCGAACTGCGTGCCGATGTGAGCCGCTCCGTGCCAGGGAATCTCTTTTCGTGCGCGTCTGTGTCCTTGGGTAGGCGCCCCACCACGCAAATTCCATGAGAACGCAATTTTCTCGTGTCCCACTTTTTTCGCTGTGTCCGTCCTGCCAGAGGGCGCATGCGTGGGCAAGGCTCTGTGTGCGGGTGCAT
>JBIKYB010000478.1:0-3319 GCA_044355475.1 Prosthecobacter sp. | reverse complement strand
ATGAAATCGGCGGCCAGCGCGTGGGGCTGGTAAACAAGTGGAACGAATTGAAGTGATGCCCCCGCTGCTCTTCTACCTGCTGGCATTGATCACCCTGGGCTTCGGCTTCATGGTCGTCACGGGACGTAATCCAGTTTCCTGCGCTTTGTCACTCGCTGCCTGCTTTGTGGGACTCGCGGCCTTGTTCTTGAGCCTTGATGCCTACTTCATCGGTGTGATCCAAATCCTCGTCTATGCAGGCGCGGTGATGGTGCTGTTCCTCTTCATCATCATGCTGCTGGACATCAAAGCGGAGGAAGGCAAGAAGCTGAGCCTCGCCCCGATCATCTCCGGCGTGCTCGTCGCGGTGCTGATCGTTCTACAAATCATCACGGTCGTCAGCAGCTCTGGCATCGCCAAGAAAAGCTCCACCGACACCCCGCTGGCCCTCACGGAGGCCGCTGGCAAGCTTGGCCGGGCCGCCGCGTTGCCCACGATCACGAACGATCTCAAGGAAGGCACGCTGCCAGACGCCAAACTCATCGGCTTCACGCTGTTTGACCAATATGGCTTCCACCTCCAGGTCGTCGGCCTGCTGCTGCTCGTCGGCACGATTGGCGTCGTGGTTCTCAGCAAACGCGAAAGGAGCAGCGCGCCATGATCACGCTCGGTCATTACCTCGTCGTCAGCGGCATGCTGTTTGCGCTCGGGCTGGCAGGCGTCATCGCCCGCCGGAACATCATCATCGTCTATATGTGCCTGGAAATGATGCTCAGCGCCGCGAACCTCGCGCTGGTCGGCTTCTCCCGCTTCCATCTCGTCAACGGCCTGCCGGACTACACCGCGCAGTCGCTCGTGTTCTTCACCATCACCGTGGCCGCCGCCGAGGTGGCCGTGGGTCTTGCCATCATCGTGGCGCTCTTCCGCACGAAGCAGAGTGTCGATGTCGAGTCCGTCACCAAACTTCAGGGATAACGAGACGCCATGCACGCCAGCATCATCCTTCTGCTGCCTTTCTTCTCGGCGCTCCTCATCCTCCTGGGGCATCGTCAGCTCAAAGGGGCCTCCGTCCTCATTTCCGTCGGTTCCTCCGTCATTTCCTTCGTCGCCTGCCTGTTCTTCCTGGCGGCGGACGATGACAACCGCCTGCTGCTGCCCTTCATCGAAGTCGGAACCTTCAACGCAGGCATCGACGCGCTGATCGACAAGCAGAGCCGCGGCATGATGTTTATCGTCAGCTTCGTCGGCATGCTGGTTCACATCTTCTCGCTCGGCTACATGAAGGATGACGAGGCGAAACCGCGCTTCTTCGGGTCGTTGTCACTCTTCATGTTCTCCATGACCGGCATCGTGCTGGCGGGGAACCTGATCATGATGTTCATCTTCTGGGAGCTGGTCGGCTTGAGTTCCTACCTGCTCATCGGCCACTGGTATCAGAAGGCCAGCGCCGCCGAGGCCTGTAAAAAAGCCTTCCTCACCAACCGCATCGGCGATTTCGGCTTCATGATCGGCATCCTGCTGCTGTTCGGCGCGAACGGCGGCAATGTGAACCTGATCGACCTCGAAACGGCCTTCACCTCCGGACCGCTGCGTCCAGACGCGCCGGGTTACAGCGCCGGATTCACCACCGCCGCCGCTTTGTGCATCTTCCTTGGCGCAGTCGGCAAATCCGCCCAGTTCCCGCTTCATGTGTGGCTTCCAGACGCGATGGAAGGCCCCACGCCGGTTTCCGCGCTCATCCACGCCGCCACCATGGTCGCCGCTGGTGTTTACATGCTCGTGCGGGTGAGTTTCCTCGTCACCGCCTCGCCGCTTGCAGCGGAAATCATCGCCGGCATCGGCTGTGGCACCGCACTGCTCGCCGCGCTGATGGCCACGCAGCAGAACGACATCAAGCGAGTGCTTGCCTACTCCACGCTGTCACAGCTCGGTTACATGGTCATGGCCGTCGGTGCGGTGGCGATGGCCGCGCAGCACGGGCACCAGGGAGCGCACGCCGCCGATCCGGGCCATCCAGCGATGTTCCATCTCTACACGCACGCTTTCTTCAAGGCGCTGCTCTTCCTCGGCTCTGGCGCGGTGATTTACGCCTGCCATCACGAGCAGGACATCTGGAAAATGGGCGGCCTGCGCAAGCACATGCCGGTCACCTTCTGGACTTTTGCCATCGGCACCGCCGCGCTGATGGGCGTGCCGTTCCTCAGCGGTTTCTGGAGCAAAGAAGCCGTGCTCGGAGCCGCTTATGACAGTGGTTGCAAGGTGTTGTTCCTCGCCGGTGCGGCAACGGCGGCGCTGACTGCGTTCTACATGACGCGTCTGCTGATTGTGGCCTTCTTTGGCAAACCCCGCACCGATTCCGCGCATCACGCCACTGAGGCTCCGATGGTCATGATCCTGCCGCTGGCGATCTTGGCGATCTTCTCCGTGCTCTCCGGCTACGACGTGCTTGCCGCGCCGTTGCAGTCCATGAAACCGCCGCATGTTGAAGGCCATCAGACCGTGCTGTTCGCCTCGCTCGTCGCTCTCGTCCTCGGCGCTGGCGCTGCCATCTATCTTTACCGTGGCAAGGACAAGGATCCCGTCAGCATCAAGCTCTTCGCCAACAAGTTCTACTTCGACGAGATCTACGCCGTGATCGTCCGCGTCTGCCAGGACCGCTTGGCGTGGATCGTCACCGCTTTGGAACGCGTGTTTGTCGATGGCATCGTCGCCCGCCTGCCTGCGGCGATCATCGCGCGTCTCGGAGCCGCCACCCGCATGCTGCAGGGCGGACATCTGCAAGGCTACACCTTCCTGCTAGGCGGCGGCGTCATCGCCGTGGTCTATCTCCTTGTTTTTGTGCTGCCCCGCCTCGGCCATTGATGGAAAAATTGAATGAGCGTTTTTGAAATCATCATCGCACTCCCGCTGCTGGCCGCCCTCGCGGTCTGGCTCGGTGCGCCCGCCCGTGCCGCCTCTCTCGGGGCCACGTTCGTCAATTTGGCGCTCGTGCTCTACGCCACCGTGCAGTATGCCGCCAAACCTGCCGGCCTCGCCTTCACCAACGCCCGCGTGGTGCTCGAAAATCCCGCGATCAGCTTCGCTGTCGGCGCGGATGGTGTCTCGCTCATCCTCGCCCTGCTCACCTCGCTGGTGATGCTGGCCGCTGTGTGGCAGATCGAGGACCGGCCCAACATTTTCTACATCTCCTCGCTGCTGATCGGCGGCGGTGCGTTGGGCGCGTTTCTCACCACGGACGTTTTCTTCATCTACGCCTTCCATGAGCTGGCGTTGATCCCGACCTTCCTCATGATCGCGCTTCACGGCCGTGCGGATGCCGCGCAGCGCAAGGTCGTCGCCT
>JBIKYB010000156.1:0-11779 GCA_044355475.1 Prosthecobacter sp. | reverse complement strand
GCGGGATGCAGACAACTTATCTGTGCGGCCTCGAACCGCGTCTGACGATGGCCGCACCATCGTGCTGGGTGACGACGATTCGTCGCAATGCGGAGAACGAACTGACGCAGGACACCGAACAATGTCTGCCGCGCGTGCTGGCCTTCGGACTGGATCACAGTGATTTCCTCGCGGCCTTCGCGCCGAAGCCGGTCGTCATTCACGCACAGGAAAAAGACTTCTTCGATGTGCGCGGCAGCCAGGAAGCCTACGAACGCCTGAAGGAACTCTACACCCTGCTCGGAAAGCCGGATAATATCCAACTGCAAATTGGCCCGGGCTACCATTCGTATCCGCGTGAGAATCGAGAGGCCACGTATCGCCTGTTCAATGCCGCCGTCGGCATCGCTTCGCAGCCTGACGAGAAGGCGATCACCATCGAGAAAGACGAGACGCTGTGGTGCACCGAGCGCGGGAACGTCGCTTTCGAGAAGTCGCGCACGATGTTCTCTTTCACACGCGAACGCAGCGAGCAACTGGCCAAGACGCGACCTGTTCTCAAGGGCGAGGCGCTTAGAGAGGCGGCGCGCATTTTGCTCAAGCTTCCAATCCACGTCGGCGTGCCTGACTTCACGATCCTGCGGAATGCGGGTCGCAATCGTTATGCTTCGAAGGGCTACTGTACTTATGCGGTCACGACCGAGCCGGAAATAGTGGCGGTGGTCACGCGGTTGTTTGATGACAAGCTCATGTCGCGTCCTCCACGCGGCGCGAAGCGAGCGGTGCTCTATGTTTCCCACCACTCGGCCGACGTGGAATTGCGCGAGGAGCCGCTCATCGCCGAACTGCTCCAAGTCGAAACTGATGCCGCCTTCTATGCTTGCGATGTGCGCGGTATTGGCGAATCTCGCCCCAGCAATCTTGGCGTGGCTCCGCCATTCGACAGCGATTACTTTTTTGCCTCGAACAGCCTCATGCTGGATCGCCCGTATCTCGGACAGCGTGTTTTTGATGTGCTGCGCGTCCTGGAATGGCTGAGCGCTCAAGGACATGCGGAAGTGCATCTCGTGGCCAAGGGTTGGGGCGCGCTGGTTTCGACATTCGCCGCGCTGCTGAGAACAGACGTTGCCCAACTGACGCTAAAGAACGCCCTGCGCTCATTTGCCGAGGTAGCCGAGACCGAAGACTATCGCTGGCCCTATGCCGCGCTGCTGCCGGGCGTGCTTTTGCACTTTGACCTGCCGGATTGCTACAAACTGCTGGCATCGAAGCACCTGAAACAGATCGAGCCGTGGGGTGTCAAGGATGGACTGTGAACTAGGCAACACAAAAATACGCGCATGAAACAACGCCACATCATCCCGACGACATGTCTGCTGGCGTTGCTCTCCCACTTCGCAAATCTTCGCGCAGCCGAACCAACGATTCTCGACTACACCGTGAAGCTCGACACGATCACTTCGGGCTTTGATGGCAAGACGTGCTGGGTTGCACCGCGTGTCGGCGTGGTTGCTGCGGGGCCGAGCCCAAGCAGCATTCTTACAATGCAGAAACTGTTGCTGGCTGGCAGCGACATTTTCTTCGACATCAATGAAATGCGTTCCGACGACATGGGCAAGACTTGGTCAAAACCCATCGAACACCCCACGCTGGGGCGGCGCAAGGAACCGGATGGCATCGAGATCGTCATCGGCGACTTCACCACACAGTGGCACGCGCACTCAGGCAAGTTGCTGGGGACAGGGCCAACCGTTCGCTACAAGAAGAACGCGGCAGGTGTGGAAATGAAGATCAGCCAGAACGAGGCATCATCCCGGGCCGCCTATTCGATCTATGATCCACAGCAGCATACGTGGACGCCATGGGAGGTCATCGCCATGCCGCAGGACCCCAAGTTCTTCTACGCGACGGCGGGGGCAAGCCAGCGGGTGGATTTGCCCAACGGCCAGATCCTTCTGCCGTTTCACTTCAAGACGAGTGGTGAGAGTCCTTACCACACCGCTGTGATGCGCTGTTCTTTTGATGGCAAAAAACTCTCGTATCTGGAGCACGGAGACGAATTGTCGCGGCCCGGGGAAGCGGGCGTGGTATACAAACTCCCCGGTGGCCGTCAAACGGGAGTCTTTGAGCCGTCGCTGACGCGCTTTCGCGGTCGCTACTATCTGACGATGCGCAACGACCGCGCGGCCTACGTGGCCTCGTCAGAGGACGGGCTGCATTTCGGGCCCGTCAGACGCTGGCGTTTCGATGACGGCGCTGATCTCGGCAGTCAGAACACGCAGCAGCACTGGGTGACGCACAGCGATGGGCTGCTGCTCGTTTACACGCGCACGGGCGCGAACAACGATCATGTCTTCCGCCATCGTGCGCCGATTTTCATCGCACAGGTCGATCCCGAGAAGTTGCATGTGATCCGCAGCACGGAGCGCGTGCTCATTCCCGAGCGCGGTGCCGGTCTTGGCAACTGCTATGGCGTCACCGAGGTCAGCGAAAACGAAACCTGGGTCACCACAGCTGAATGGATGCAAGGCCCCAAGGGTATCCTGCGACCCGGCAATGACTACGGCTCCGACAACAGCGTCTATGCCGCACGCGTCTTGTGGAAGACACCCAACCGGGAGCGGTAAACATCAAACCATGAAACTTCTGACACCCATCTCATTGGTTCTACTCTTTGCCTCCACCATTGATGCGGCGGAATATTTCGTGAGCAAGAATGGACGCGACACCCATCCGGGAACAAGCCGCGAGGCGGCACTGGCGACAATTCAGAAGGGCGTCGATGCACTGCAACCGGGTGACACGCTGACGATCGGTCCGGGAGAATATCACGAAGCGGTGAAGCGGACCGACATGGGGAGCCTGGACAAGGACACGATCATTCGCGCGGAGATCGCGGGCACGGTGGTGCTGCGCGGCGATGTGCCGGCGCCGGTGTTTCGTCCAGTGAAAGGGCGTCGCTTTGTGCATGTGGCGGACTTCGATTTCAAAGGCGACGTGCCGGTGGTGAATGAGATCGACACGCTCACCATTCTGAAGCGCATGCCGAACAGCGCGGAACTGGATTTCATCCCCGGCACGTTTTTCCACGATGCCAAGGCCGGGAAGCTCTACGTCTCCAGCTCTGATCTGAAGCCAGCTTCGGCGCATCGCTACAGCGTCTCGGTGAAACCTGACAACGGCATTTACCTCGTCAGACCGAAGCGAGTGGTCATCGAAGGAATCACCTTCACCGGCTTCAATGCGATGACTTTGGTGCACTACAGCAAGGGAACATCAGGCAGTGTGTGGGGCCTGTTCCTGCTGTCGCCCAGGCAATGCGCGGCGCGTGACTGCTCGGCCTTTCTGAATGGCTTCGGCATCGGCCTGAACTGCGATGAAAAAGGATCAGGCGAGAACGTGATTGAGCGTTGCAAGGCCTGGGCAAACAATTGTCAATTTTCGGCCGGTGACATGGGCGGGATCACCGTTTATCGCGGCAGGCGGGATGTGATCCGCGATTGTGAAGCCTGGCGCAATGGCATGTATGGCATCAACATCTACGGCAGCGGTGGCGCACCTCCGGGGGCGGATGAGGGCGGCAACACCCCGGAGAACAAATCGCGCATCATCGGTTGTCTGGCCTGGGGCAATCACTCGGCGGATTTTAAAATCAAGACGGGCTACGAGTATTATCACACCATCGAGCGCTGCGTGGCACCTGGTCTATGGCACGCGAACCACGTCACGCAGTGCACCATCGGCAAACGGACCGGCGAATCCTCGAATCAGGATGTCACCAACGCGAACCTGAGTTTGGAGAAAGATCTCGATCCACAGCGTGAGTTTGCCGATCCCGCGCATCACGACTACCGACTGCAATCGACCTCGCGCTTCCGCAGTGCGAGCGGCGACCGGGGTGCCCTGCCCTACGGAGGCAAGGTGTTCTTTGTCAAAACCGACGGAGATGACAAAGCAGACGGCCTTTCCGTGGAGCACGCCTGGAAGTCGCTGGCACATGCCGCGCAGTTGCTACGGCGGGGAGATACCCTTTACCTGGAAGCAGGACAGTATCAGTCCAGTGCACTGACCGGCCTCGAAGGCGTGGCTGTTCGAGAGCGCGGCAAACCCAGTGGAGATGCCGCTCCGATCCGGGAACTCAAACTGATCGAGCCACCCGCCGTTCGCTCGGTCAGTGCGACGACGGCGAACATCGAGTGGAGGACCTCGCTCCCTGCCACCTGTGTCGTGGCCTGGGGCGAAACACCGCTTTGTGAGCACAGCGCAACCCTGGATGTGAATCATTTCGGCACCTGGAGCCTCACGGGCTTAAAGCCGGGGCAGCGCTACCACTTTGCGATCCGCGCGCTGTCGATTCCAAAGGATCTCGCAGCCAGGATCGACGCGCCGCCGGTGCAGTTGGGGGATGCGCCGGTCAGTTTCACGACGTCTCCGGCGCAGGTCGCGCCCCGGACCTACTACGTCGCTACCGATGGTGATGACTCGCGAAACGGCACCACTCGCGCGGAAGCGTGGCGCACGATCCGGCACGCCGCAGATTTCGTGAATGCGGGGGACACCGTCTTGATCGCTGGCGGCAAGTATGCCGAGCGGGTGCGGATGCGCGCAACGGGAGACAGGGATGCGCCAATCACCTTCAAAGCGATGCCCGGCGAGCGGGTTGATCTCGATGGCGCAGAGCAATCGCTAAACGGTGCCATCGTCTCCACCGGCAAGAGCCACCTGCGCTTTGATGGCTTTTACTTCGCCAATTTCAATCTCTTCCCTGCGGAGGGCTGGCAGCCTCTGCGCGGCGCCGACTTCCTGCTCGATCATGGTTCGGACATCGAGATCTCGCGCTGTTTCTCTGACGGACGCGGCGGCTACACGGCGGTTCCCGTTGTCGCGTCGCATGTCAATCGGCTCACCATCTCGAACTGCGTCAATACCTACAAGTTTGGTGGCGGAATCTACATCTGGCGCTGCCCGAATCTGCTCGTGCACCACTGCGTCTTTGCTGAGCCGATGATCCATGCCTTCGTGCTGCGCAACGAGAAGACCCAACCCTCCATGTTGGAGAACTGCATCTTCACCGACATGCTGGAGAAGAAAGCGAAACTCAATATCGGCCTGCTCTGCTGCGATGGTGAGATGCAAGCCTTTCGCAATCGCAACGACTGCTACTTCCTGCGTGACTGCATCCCGCTCAAAGATCGAGCCCTCAACGGCGGTATGACCCTCGACAAACTCTCGCCCTACCTACTCGATCCGATTTTCGCTGATCCGATGTTTGCCGGTGATCCGGGGGCCAAAGGCAATGCCGCTGACAAGTCCGGCTTCAGCCCTGACCGCATGATGGAACCGGCCTTGAAGCTCGACTTTGACTCGTTCTTCGCCACCAACCCCGAGTTGGTGAAGCGCGGCATCGGCTTACAACCGGCGGCGTTCAAGGATTTCCATTTCAACAAACCAGCAGTGGACGCTCAATCACGCCAATGAAGCCGCCCTGCTGAACGGGCTATTTTCCACCTTCAACATAGCCGCTAACATGAAACAACTACTCACACTTTTGCTCGCCACCTTCACTTTTGGACATGCCTTTGCGGCCGATCGCGATACCGCGCTCACGACGATGCGCACGCTCAACCAGGAACGGAAGTGGAACGAACTGGTTGCACAGTTTAAGGACGAGGACCTCAAGGCCTGGAAGGATGCACCTGCGAAGGCGGCGGAGGCGGCCAGTTTGCGGGCCAGGGCTTACGCTGCCGTCAAAGACGGAGCACAGGCCGAGAAGGATCTGAAGTTTGCCATCGAGCAGGCACCGAAAATCGGCGAGCACTGGCACGATCTGGGCATGCTCTACGGCGGTCTGCTGGCCAATGAGGCGCTGGCGCTCGAGGCCTACGGGAAGGCCTTTGCGAGCGCGGGCAAGTCCTTCGGCTGGCTGCCGATCAGTGCCACGATCAATGAAGCCACGATTCTCCTTCAGCAGGGCAAGCAACAGGACGCGCAGAAGATCATGGAGCGCTATGACAGCTCCGACCTCGTGCAAATGGCTCCGGTGTGGGGCGACAAGATGCGGGCCTTGAATGAAAAGATCGCGGACAAACTGAGTTCGTCTTTGCTGGTGATCACGGACAAAGGCGCGAGCGATTACCAGATCGTGCTACCGGACACCTATCCGACACCTGCGATCGGAGCGGACCTGGAGCAAGTGGCTCGTCTGTTGCAGAGCGCTTTTAAAGCGAATGGCGCTGAACTCGCGGTCGTGGCCGAGGCCGCTCACGACAAAGCCAAACCAGCCATCTATCTGGGTTCCACTTCGTTTGCCCGCAACCATGGGGTTGACTGCAAAGGCTGGAGTTATGTCCACAAGGCCGTCGGACGTGACCTCATCATCGCCGGATGTGATGAGTCTGCACCGGGCCGGGGACCGGATAACCCGAAAGGTTCAGGCTTTGACCGGATCGGCACCGCAAAGGCCGTCACGGACTTTCTTCAACAGTATGCTGGCACGCGCTTCCTGTTCCCGGAGCAGGGCGGCTTTGCTCCACTGGCTAATGTCGCCAAAGTGGATCTGCTCAACACGCCCACCATCGAGTATCTGCCCTTGCCGAGGATTGCGGTGCCGCCGGGACTCGATGTGAAAAAGACGCCAGTTCTCGATTACGACATCACCTGGCCTCCGATGGTAAGCTTTTATCATCTGGCGCAGAATCGATTTCCAAACATCGACTCCACCTTCGGCGGACACACCTGGCATCGCGCGGTCCCTTGCAGCGAAGCCGACTTTGCCAAGCATCCTGAGCGTTTCGCACTGCTCGGCGGCAAGCGCCAGCTCACAGGAGGTGAAGCCCAGATTCAGTTCTGCATTTCCAATCCCGAAGTGCAGGAACTGCTTTATCAAGACCTTGAGAAGCACTTCAAGATGGGCTTCCAAAACGTGGACCTCGGACAGCCCGACGGCTTTCGCGGATGTGAATGTGAAGCCTGCACCAAGCTCTTCGGCACCGGCTCGGACTGGAGTGAGAAGGTCTGGATTCTCCATCGCAACCTCGCCGAACGTGCCCACAAGGCCTTCCCTGACCGCACCGTCACCATCGCCGTGTATGCGGTCACCGAGGTCCTGCCCAAGACCTTCAACTCCTTCCCTCCCAACGTGCGGCTTGGAATGAGTGGCACTCGCGATCACGAACTGGCCACGTGGCGGAACTTTGGCGCGCCTCAGGGATTTTCCACCTATCTCTACTACTGGTGTCCGAACATGATGCCGCGTTACTTCCCCATGAGGACGCCGCTTTATGTGGAGAACGCCGCAAAGCGACTGATGGCGGCCAATGTCCACTCCATCGCCCGCGACGGCAACGGGGGAATCGCCTTTGGGCTTGAAGGACCCACTTATTACACCATGGGCCGGATGTTCGATGGACCTCGAGCGCACAGGGCGAAGGACCTCGTCATCGAGTATGTCAGCGCTGCGTTCGGCAAGGCGGCGCCTGCGATGATGAGCTTCTACGATCAGCTCTACAATTCGCTGGAAATCTACTCGCGCTACATGGCCACTCGTGAGGATGGCTGGAGTTTTGTGGATATGTATGGTCGCGGTCACAAGCACCTCTCCACTCCGGAATCGATCATCGCCTTCCTGTATCCCGTGGAACTGATTCAAGGAATGGAAAAGCAATTGGCTCTGGCAGAGAAGACCGACCTTAGTCCCAAGGCGCGGACCCGCCTGGCGCTCGTGCGCGCTGAGTTTGAATACCTCAAAGGCGTGGTCACCGCCGTGCATCTCTACAACGCCTACCAGATATCCCCCGACGCCGCATCGCTGGATCGCCTGCTCAACGCCATAGAAACCAGAAGAAGCGCCATCGACCAACTCTTCGCCAAAGGGAACGGACTCAAGGGCTGGCCCTTGACGCTCTTCCCGCCCACCGGTCATAGCGCCGACACTTTGAAGCTCAAGCATGATGGCTACCAGGAGCCTTACAAGACCTCGTTCCTCAACTGGGACACCGCTGCCAAACGCAACGCACCGTTGCCCAATGCCAAGCGCTTGAGCGCAGGCCTCGCGAAGGGGGCGGTGACGATGGATTCACCCCAATGGGACAAGCTCCAGCCGCAGTCACTCGGATCGACCACCGCAGCCACGCAAGTCCGCGCGATGTATGACGACAAGCAGTTCTATCTCCGCTTCGATTGCGACCTGCCGCCCAATGCCACTGCCGAGTCCATTGAGAAGGAGCGTGTCGAAGCCTATCTCATGCCGGCAGCCGGCTCGAAGGTGACCTTCAAGTTCAGCGCCGGACTCAAGCCCGACTCGCGCACGCAGGCCGCACGCGGCTTGATCGAGGACATGATGAACCTCGGCTACGGCAAGTTCGATCCCTTGTGGAAGGCCGAATGGACGCACACCGCAGCGCACGATCCCAAGGCCAAGCGTCTCACCGTGATGATGACCATCCCCTTGCGTTCCATCCCGCCCGCCAGCGTGAAGCCAGACCAGAATTGGTTCGTGAACTTCCAGCGCACCGGTCCTGCTGGAGCCAGCGCATGGTCGATGATCCCAGGCGGCGCTGGCATCGAAGAGCCGCGCAGCAACGGCGAGTTGTCCTTCAACAGCGACGGATCTGCCTCAGCCGTCCATCCGCTCAAGGCCGAACGAGAGAAGAGCTACCGGGCGACATTTGAAACTCCCGCCGAATGGAAAAAACAGCTCGCCAAGGGGCCAACCGTTGCCTTGACCGACTGGAGGTTCCGCGCCGACCCCACGGAGGTAGGAGCGAAGGACGAGTGGTTCAAGCCATCGAGCTATGCGGAGACCGACTGGCTGCCCATCCAGGTGCCCACCTATTGGGAGGAGACCGAGGCTATTGGCAAACTTCTGGGCGATGGCTGGTATCGTGTCGCCTTCACGATGCCTGCTGCCTCCCAAGGCAAGGCGCTGCGACTCATGTTTGCCGGTGTGGATGAGCAGGCTTGGGTCTATCTCAACGGAAAACAGGTCGACGAGCACTCGGAGAAGTCGGAGAAGAAAGCCTACACCGCCTTGTATGATGAACCCTTCATCGTCGAAGTGCCCGCAGAGCAACTGAAGCCTGGAGCTGAGAATGTGCTCCACGTGCGCGTGCATAATCAGGCTGGCGCCGGTGGCATCTGGCGTCCGGTTTATGCCATTCCCGCCAACTAAACCCCTCCATCGCTAACCACTCTTTTTCCTCATGAATCGACGGCTACCCCTCCTGTGCTCACTGTTGCTCCCGTTCTCGCTGCTAGGTCTGGCTGCGGCGGACTTGACGGTGCTGCCAGCATTGGTGGACGGCGTCGCGCCGACTGCGCTGCTGGAGGTGCAGTTGAAGAAACTCGCCTTTGCCGCGCTGGACCGCCGCGATGCGGCCTACGCGCAGATCAAAACGCCCGCCGATGTCGCGGCGTGGCAGCAGCGACAGCGAACCAGCTTCCTCGCGGCACTGGGCGGGCTTCCAGAGCGCACGCCCTTGAAGGCACGGGTGACGGGCCAGCGCGACTGCGGAGCGTATCGGATGGAGAAGATCCTGTTTGAAAGCCAGCCGGGGTTCATCGTTTCCGGCTTGCTTTATCTTCCGCCAGGGGCCGGTCCGCATCCAGCGGTGCTCATGCCCTGCGGGCACACAGACATCGCAAAGGCGGGTGACGTGTATCAGAAGGCTTCCATCAGCCTCGTGCACGCGGGTCTCGCGGTCTTCTGTTTCGATCCCATCGGTCAGGGGGAAAGGCGGCATTACCGGCAGCCGGACGGCACGCCGGAGTTCAGCAGTCCCACCAGCGAACATCAACTGATGGGCATCGCCGGCACTCCGGTGGGCCTCAGTCTGGCGCGGGCGATGATTTGGGACGGCATCCGGGCGCTTGATTACCTCCAGAGCCGGCAGGACATCCGGGGCGACCGCCTCGGCTGCACCGGCGTCTCAGGTGGCGGGACAATGACCAGCTACTTGATGGCGCTGGATGAACGCATCGTTGCCGCTGCGCCCGCTTGTTATCTCACCGGCTTCCGGCGGCTGCTCGAAACCATCGGTCCGCAGGACTTCGAGCAGAATCACTTCGGTCAGATTTCCGCCGGCCTGGACCAGTCCGATTACGTCCTCATGAGCGCGCCTCGGCCGGTGCTCATCATGGCGGCGACGAAGGATTTTTTCGACATTCAGGGCGCGTGGAATGTCTTCCGCGAGGGCAAGCGCGTTTACGGGCGGCTCGGGTTCCCGGAGCGCGTCGAGCTGGTTGAGGCTGACACCAAGCACGACCTCGCTATCGAGATGCGCGAGGCCTCCGCGCGATGGTTCCGCCGCTGGCTCGCGGGCCAAGACGATGCGTGGAAAGAACCTGCGTTTGAGATTTTGCCCGCGAGCGAAATCCTCTGCACGCCGGAGGGCGACGTGCTGCGCCAGCCCGGAGCGCGTTCCTTTTTCGATCTGATCGCGGCGGTGTCCCCGCCGCTCACGACTGAACGCCAGCGCTTTTGGCAGTCCAGCCCGCGACCCGCCGCCCTCGCCAAGGTTCGCGAACTCGCCGGGATTCGTCCGCTCGCGGAACTGCCGCCTTTCACCGCGACCGCCGGAGACACGCTCCAGCGCGGACCGGTGCGCATCGAGAAACTGACCCTGCGCAATGCCGAAGGGACCGTGCTGCCCGCGCTCCTGTTTCGTCCGGACGGCGCCAGCACCGGCCTCAGGCTCTACCTGCACGAAGACGGCAAACAGGCGGAATCCGCACCGGGTGGCGCTCTCGAAGCCCTGGCCCGCGCGGGTGAAACCGTGCTGGCCGTGGATCTGCGCGGCCTGGGCGAAATGCAGCGGGGCAAACGGGCGTCCGGCTTCGGAGCGCTCCAGGAGCCGAACTGGAAGTCCGCCACGCTCGCTTATTTGCTCGGCCAATCCCTGGTCGGCATGAGGACCGAGGACATCCTCGCCTGCGCTCGATTCGCTTCAGAGAAGTGGAACGAAGGCCGGCCCGTTCACCTCACCGGCCTCGGTGAATGCGGCATCCCCGTGCTTCACACCGTCGCGTTGGAGCCGCAACTTTTCGTCAGCACGCGTCTCGAACGCACCTTGCGCAGCTGGACCGATGTCAGCTCCACGCCGCGCACGCGGAACCAGCAGGTCAACACCGTCCACGGCGCGTTGCGCTTCTACGATCTGCCGGATTTGGTGGCCACGTTGCCCTCTGATAAACTGGTGCTGCACGACCCCGTGGATGCGGCTGGCCAGGTGCAAAGCAAATGACCAACAAGCCACCCACTCAATCAATCAATCAGACCGGGCGTATCTCAACGAATACGAAGGTAGCGCCGGACTGCCTGCTTACCCAATCACTGCCTGCCAAGACTCCATCATTCCATCGCCACTCTCGAGACCCATGATTCGACCTATCCTTTTCCTCATCACCATCATCGCGCTGCCCGCATGGGCTGAGCCCCACTTCATCGCCGAGCGGCAGGAGGGGCTCAAACTGGTGCAAAGCGGAAAGCACGCTGAGGCGGCGGCTTTCTTCGTCAAGCTGGCGGACACCGCTGCCAAGCCGGAGCAGAAGGCCGATGCGCTGTCGCACGCGGCCCTGGCCACCGCTCGCAACAAACAGCTCGAAGCGGCGCTGCTGCTGGCAGACAAGATTCCACTCAAACCGGACGCCGACTTTACGAAAGCGCAGATTTACCTGGAGACGCGGAAATGGGCCGAACTGCTCACGGCGGCTGAGAGGCTCGATGCGGACTCGTGGCCGGACGCTCTGATTTATCCCACGCTGATGGCCCGCGCCCGCGCCCACTCCGTCCTCGGAGAGTTGG
>JBIKYB010000155.1:0-11805 GCA_044355475.1 Prosthecobacter sp. | reverse complement strand
CTCAAGAACCACATCCGAGGATATCCCGACTTCATTCACCCGCCGCATCGTGCCAACGACGTGCTGAATTCGCTCGAAGGAGCCGCGCAAGACTTGTGCATCAGCCGTCCCATCGAACGCCTGAGCTGGGGTATCCCCCTGCCATTCGACGAGAAATTCGTGAACTATGTCTGGTTCGACGCGCTGGTGAACTACGTCAGTTTCGCCGGCTATCTGGCCGGTGAGGTCGGCAACGAAGGTCTGCCAGAGTTTGAGAAAATCTGGCCCGCCGACGCCCATGTGATCGGCAAGGACATCCTGGTGCCAGCGCATGCTGTTTATTGGCCGATCATGCTCCACGCACTCGGTTTTCCCGATGACCAGATCCCCAAACTTATCGTCCACGGCTGGTGGAACGTGAAAGGGGCCAAGATGAGCAAGAGCCTCGGCAATGTGATCGACCCGAACGTGCTCTCAGACACCTTCACGCCCGACGGCCTGCGTTATTACCTCATGCGCGACATCGCGACCGGCTACGACGCCGATTTCAGCGATGAACGCATCATCATGAGCTACAACAAGGAGCTGGCGGGTGGATTGGGCAATCTGCTCAACCGCTCAATCAACATGGCGCAGAAATATCGCGCAGGCGTGCTCACCCCCGGCGATTACGATGACGAGATCAACCAAGCCCTGCGCCAGACCGTCGCCGAGGCGCTGCCGCTTTATCTCGAAAAGATGAACGGCTGGGACATCCACGAAGGCATCGCCGCCGCGTGGAAGATCGTCACGCATGCCAATGCTTTCGTCGATAGCACGAAGCCCTTCTCCCTCGCCAAAGATCCGGCGCAAGCCGCACGACTCGACAGCGTGCTTTATCACCTCGCCGAAGCACTCACCCATGTCAGCGTGCTGCTCAATCCGATCATGCCGACGGCGATGGTCACAGCGCGGGCGCAAATCGGCTGGGAACTGCCAGTAGGCTTCAAAGTAAGCGATTTGAAGTGGGGACTGCTCCCCAGCGGTCACCAACTCGGCGCGCCCGTGCCGTTGTTCCCGCGTCTGGAGATCGCGGAAGAAAAGTGAGCACCCTCACGATCATTCTTCAAACTCCGTGTAGTGCCTGCGCCTGAGCGGCACGGTGACAGCGGCTTTTTGTTTCCAAAGCGTGGCAGCCTGGAAGTCCTTGTCACAACCGACTCCGTCCTGATAGCACTTGGAGAGGTTCTTCATCGCCTCCAGCACCCCGGCCTCAGCGGCGGCTTTGAGGGCCATGAATCCGGTTTTTCTCTCGCGGGTGGTGTTGCCGTGATTCAGCAGTACCATGGCGGCGAGATGCTTCGCGGGCGGATGCTTTTCAGCCACGCGTGAGAGCGTGTCATACACGTCCTGCCAGAGCGAGGGATCAATCTCCGCCTTCCGCCAGAGCAAATGCGCGGCAAGGTAGGCCTCCAGCGGATGCTTGGACCGCGTCATGAACGAGAGCGCAAGAGCACCGGCCTTCGGTAAGTCCTGGGCCGTTCCATTTCCCTGGAACAAGGCCTCCGCAAAATAAAACCGCGCATCACGCCGCTTTCCGACCTCGAAGGCCTGCTGGTAGAGCGCTAGGCCGCGCTTTTCATCCCGCGAGAAGCCGTAGCCAGCCATGAGCAGGTGGCCTTCCAGCAGCATCGCGGAGACGGAGCCCGTTTCTGCCAATTGGTGGACAGGCGCGGACCAAGCCGCATCCAGCCAGCGGCCCTGCATGAAAAACTCACGCGCCATGCGGTCACACAGCTTGTCGGCGAAAGGCCGCCAGAAGACTTCCTGAGGAAAAGCCGTCACCGCATCCAGGATGAGCGAGAGCGCGGGCTTGAAGTCCTGCGTCTCTTCGATGCCGCGCATCTTTTCCAAAATTTCCAGCCGCGCCTCTTCCGCCTGCTCCAGCCGGCTGAACGCAGGTTTGAGTGCCCGCAGTGAAGACGCCGTCACAAACTGGTCCGCCGCAGGAAGAAGCTCCTTGAGGGCGATCTCATCTTGGGCACTAACGATACGCCAGCCCCCCTCCTCCCGCGCCACCTCGCACATCAGCACACCACTGCCTCGGGCGATCCGGTCGCCGCGCTGCAGCTCGAACTGAAACGATTGCGAGACCTCCATTCGCTCGAAGCTGCTTGGACTTACCTCCGCCTCGCTGCCCAAACTGACGCGGCGCAGCGGCCAGAGCAGGCGCAATTGTTCTTCAGAGCGCAGCAGTGTCTCCATGGGTGGCTTCTCATGCCCAAAGTAGCGTTCCGAAGTCGAGGAGACGTGATCCAACAATGAAGCCACCGAGACCTCGTTCCAGGAACGCACAAAAGCCGCCACGCGTTCCAGCGCCTCGCGTTTGGCGGCCAGTTTCGCGCTGGCACGCCGATCACCGGCACCCTGCGCTTTTTCATAAGCCTCAAGGGCGCGTTGCAGGCTCTTTTCCACGCCATGGCCCTGCTCAAAACGTTCCCCTAGAGGCATCCAGGCGGCAGATTCACCGAGACGGGCAGCGAATTCGAGATGCTGAAACGATTCAGCTCCGTAACGCGCCATGTTCAGTGGATTTTCCACCGCGTCGGCAAGGTCCGTCAACGCCATGCGCATCCCGCCCTCCGCCGCCTGCCGCAGCAAGAACACCGCCTCCTCGCTGAACTCCCCGGAGGCAAGCAGCGCAAGCGCCAGCTCATGCATGGCCCGCGCCTCACCGCTCTCCGCCAGCGGCATGATGAGATGCGCTGAAAGCATGGCCGCGCCCGCCAGACGAAGGCTCATGGCAGATTGCAGAACCCTCTCAGGCACAAAGCCGGGTGTCAAAAACACGGTTTGGCCAGCCTCGCGATCATCCATCTGCGCCCCCTGCCCCGCATCATGCTGCCAGAGGAAAACTGCGGCGGTCAAAAGCACGCACAGCAAGAGACAGGCAAACATCAGCGGGAAGGACGCCTCACGCTCCGCCGCCGCTTCTGTCTTCTTGATGTCTTGGATGGCCTCGGGGGGCGGGGGTGGGGCTGGTTCCTCAGCCACCAACGGGCCGGCAGGCGGCGCATCCAGCAACACCTCACCTAAACGCTCTCCAACGCGCTGCCGCAGGGCGGTGGGCTGCATCAAATAATCACGTCGGCTCGGACGAGGGGCTGCTTGTGGCGGCTCCTCAGGGATAGCACCATTCTTTGCCTCAGCGCCAACCAGAGGCGGTTCAGGCTCATCCCAAGCTGGTAATTCAGGCAGCAACTCCCCCTCGGCTGCCACATCGAACATGATCACCTCATCTCCGATACCGAATTGAAACGGTGTTTCGACCTCAAGCTCGGGCGCGGTGACACCATTCACCGTGAAACGCGCCTCGGGCACCGCCCGGCTGATTTGGAAACGGCGCTCCCCGGTTCTGCGTAGCACACAATGCCTCGGCAGCGTCGCAACCCCATCCAGCACGATCTCGCATTCCAGAGCACTGCCTAGGTCGATGGAGGAACCCAGCTCACATGCCAGCTCGTGCAGGCCGTCGGCGGAGCGCAATGTCAGAACCGTGGAAAGCATCGGCGCGGATTATGATGATCCACACGAAGGCGTCGAGACATCATTCCGACAAAAAAACCTCGGACTTCCTGACTTTCCAGCACCGCCAAAGGAGGTGACTCAACCTTGAGACTTACGACGGCAGCTTCTGCCATCCCAGCGGCTGAATTTCGTGATCGCTTTCAAGAATGAACGCACTGAACGCATCATGCGGGGATGTGGCTACTTTCCAGCGCCCAACTCCTTGTAATAGCGCTTCACAAGATCGCGGAACTCAGCAGGCACCGGATCGCGGTCCACTGGTGCGAGATTTTTTCCCGCGTCTTTCTTGGACAGTTCCTCAGCCACACGGTCACGCAGCTCCATGAGCGGCTGGGTGATGCGTGTGTTTAAAACTGCGACCTGCGGGGCTTCATTGCTGCGCTTGAGGTTGATGCGCAGTTCACGCGCCCGGTCGAGCACCTTCGCGGCTTCGTTGCGGAGTTCGGGGTTGTTGAGGAGTTCTTCAACATTGCGCAAGCGGTCACTCCAGCGGTCGTAGCCGTCGCCGGTGAAGACATTGGTGTCAGGCTGCTCTTTGGAATCGTCGAAGAACAACGCCTCAGGAACGGCTCCGCCGTTGATCTGCGGTCGAGAGCGGTCGTTGTCAGAATCACGATCACTGGTAGGGCCGCCAGCGATCTGGTTGTTGTCCCCGCCGTCATTGGAGCGCGGACGCCCTCGTCCGCTTGGATTCGGATTGCTGGCATCAGCCGTTTGCGGCTGCCCCTCACCGCGACCCTGACCAGCTTGCTGACCTTTGCCTTGTCCTTCACCGGGCTTCTGTCCGTTGGGCGAGCTGGCGTCAGCCTGTTGGCCCTCGCCCTTGCCTTGTTCGCCGGGTTTTTGGCCTTGCTGGCCTTCACCGGGTTGTTGGCCGCCTTCGGCCATCTTCGGGTCCTGGCCTTCGCCCTGGCCCTGACCTTTTTCGCCCGGCTTTTGGCCGTCCTTGGCTTCGCCTTGGCCCTTCTCGCCCGGCTGCGGCCCTTCTTTGCCTTCGCCGGATTTTTGACCGTTTTGCGCGGTTTTGGGATCCTGGGGCTGGCCTTGGCCTTTGCCTTGTTCACCGGGCTTTTGGCCATTCTCGGCCATCTTGGGATCTTGTGGTTCGCCCTGGCCCTTGCCGGGTTCTTTTCCCTCTTCGCCTTTCTGGCCGGGTTGTTGGCCTTTCTCAGCAGTCTTTGCGTCTTGCGCTTCACCTTCGCCTTTCTCGCCAGGCTTTTGTCCTTTGGCGTCAGACTTGGCAGAGGCTTGCTGGGCACCTTCTTGACCCTTTTCTTGACCCTCTTGACCTTTCTGCCCGCCCTCCTGCTCCTGCGCTTCCTTGATGAGCTTATCGAGTTCGTTCTTCGCGACACGCAACGCCTCGCTCTCGCTGCCTAGCACGCTCTCAGCAGCCTTCTCGACGCCCTTTTGCAGTTCATCCACGGCGTTGGCGGCTTTGCGTTCGGCGTCCTTGGCTTCGGCGGCGCTGCCGTAGCGGAGTTGGTCGCGGGTTTCTTGGAGGTTCTCTTCAAGGCCGCTGGTCTGGGCTTTGCGGACGGCGTCATAGAGGTTTTTGTGGAGCAGCGGCTCGCTCTGCTCGGACTGCTCACTGAGCTGGCGCATGTTGTTGAGGAGTTTTTCGACGTTCTCCTGCTGCTCGGTAACCTGACGGGCCTGCGCCTGGTTTTGCAGGCTTTGAGCGATGTCGCTTTCGGCGGGCTTCTGGTTTTCGAGGGCTTCGCTGATTTTCTTCTGCGCTTCGGCGGCTTGTTGAGCCTGCTGGCGGAGCTGCTTCATCTCATCGGCGAATTTCTTGCTGGTCTTCTGGCGGAAGTCCTCCTGCATCTTCTCCAATTCGCGCTGCGCACGCGTGGCGGAATTGGCGGCGTCAGTAAGTTGCTGCTCTTTGAGTTTTTCGGCGGCTTCGTTGACCTGCTCGCGGGTCTTTTCGAGCTGCTCCTTGGCCTCGGCCATCTGCTCCGCGTTTTCCGGCTTCTCCATGCGGTCTTTGAGCTCGTCGAGATCGCTGAGCAACTTCTCCTGCTCGGCCTGCAGGCGTTTGAGCTGGTTTTCGAGCTCCTGCTTTTCCTCTTCGGTCTTCGCCTTGGCGAGCTGGTTCTGCAGCTCCTTCATTTTCTCCGCCAGCGCCTCCTGGCGGCGGGCGAGTTCCTTCAAACGGTTCAACACCTGCAAATTCTCCTGCTGCTCCGCGGTCTGCTCCTCCGTGGCGGCTTTTTCCTCCTCGTAGCGCTGCTCCTGCTGTTTCAGCTCCAAATCCATGAGCTGGTTCTTGTTCGCCTGCTGGCCTGCTCCCGGCTGCGGAGGGCTGTTCTGGCGCATGACCTGATGCTCGCGGCTCTGCGCGCGGTGCAGCCATTCGAGCGCGGTCTGCTCAAAAGTCAGCGCCTGGTTGAGTGGCGAGCGCTTTTTCTCGGCGGAGGCCTGTTGAAGCGGCGGCTGGGCGTCCTTGAGGGCTTTCCAGGCCTCGGTGAGCGCTTGCTTGATCTCGGCGTCCTCGGCTTCCTCCATGCCTTCCTTCACCTGCTCCAATGCGATGCCAACGGACTCATGCACCACGTCGATGTCAGGAGTGGCCGCCTCAATCACACGTCCGGCATTGGTGTCGCGGATGATCTTCCAGGTGGCGTTGACGATCTGCTTCACCAGATCGACGAGCTTGTCGCTTTGGGCCCTCGGTTTGCCCGGCTCGCTGGGCGGGGCCTCCATCTCGCGGAAGATGTCCTCAAAGTGACGCACGTCGGCGAAGAACATGTCGCTCATGCTGCGGCGCACTTCGCCTTTAGGCCCGGTATCCTCGGCCCAGAGGTAGTAGCTCACCAACTGCCGCGGCTGGGCGTTTTCATTTTCGAGCGTGAGATCGGCGCGCACGTCCTGCTTCTTCTGCGGCGCGGTGATAGGATGCTTGAAGAGGATTTCTTTGCTGTTCCCGTTGATGCTGAAAACCGCGCCGGATTTGGTCACGCCGAGGTCGTCGGAAATCTTCGCCTCGACAGGAAGCTCCTGGATGCTGGAGACTTGCAGGTCGCGTTTCGGGAAGACAACTTCGATCTTGGCGAGTTGGTTGGATTGAACGGTGACGCTGAACCACGGCGGGTTCTTGTTCGCGCGCTCGGCTTCGTCCACGAGGTGAAGGCGGTATTTCTGCGTTTTCTCGGCCTGCATCGTGGCTTCGAGCACTGTGGGATCACTGGCGCTGGGTTTGAACTCGATGACGGTCTTGTCCTCGCCAAACAACTCGGCGGCGGTGAGATGCGGGGAGAAGGGATCGGTCTTGGTGAGCGGTTTGTTAACCTTGATCTTCCAGGCGATCTTCGAGCCTTCGAGCGCGGTGACTTTCTGCGTGTTCTTGGTCTCTTTGGCGGGAAGCTTGGTGTATTCGGGCGGTGTGACGATCACGTCGCTGCGCACGAGCGCAGGAAAGTCGAAGACGGTGATGGTGTGCTGCTGCGATTTCTGATTGGCGAACTCGACGTGGTATTTCGTATCGCGCTCCACTTTGGCGATGAGGCCGCCGAAGACCTGTTCATCGACGGTGAGGCGCATCGGAAGGCGGTCGCGAATTTTGCCATCGGCCTCGGTGACGATGAGCATGGCGTCGGCGGGCACGGGGCCGTCGAAGCGGGCTTCGATGATGAGGCGGGAGTTGCGCTCGACCTCGGCATCGCCGGGAGTGAGGATGGCTTTGAACTCGGTGGCCTTGGGCGAAACTTCGTTTTTCTGACTCGTGATTTTTGACTTCGGGTCTGGCGTGTTGAGTCGCAGAGCGATGTCCGTGGCAAGGAACGCGACAACAGCGATCCACGCAGCAGCGAGAGCGCGGGTGTAGGGCTTGTTGGCGACGGTGATGGGCCAGTTCTGCGTGGCCGCACGGGCGAGAGCGTGGTCGATGAGACGCTCGTGGAGGAAGCCCGCAGGTTCTTCGGCGTCCGGCTCATGCTCGATGGCCGTGAGGAGCAGCGAGTCGAGCGAGGGATGCTTTTGCTCGATGACACGGGCGATCTCGCGGTCACTCCAGATGTTGCGTCGTCCTTTAAGCCAGGCAACGAGCGCGAGCGCGATGAGGCCGAGCATGGACCAGCGATCCAAGCGTTTCGGAATGGTGTGGCCATTCAGCGTGGCCAGCAGGAAAGCTCCGCGCACGAGAATGCCGAGCGCGAAGACAACCGCGAGATGGCGGAGAAGTCGCGCGCGACGCAGGGCCTCGCGGACTTCAGCAATGCGGGCGTCGAGGATGGTGCGTGCGATCATGGGGGGGATTTGGTGTGGACGTTGCTATCCGTGACGAGAGTGCCGAAGCCATTCGGCAACGGTTCCGATGATTGAAGAGGCTTTGGCCCAAAATGCTTCACCATAACGCATGGCGAGAAATGCAAACACGGTGGCCACAGCAAGAACGATGAACCAAGCGCCAACTCCCTCTCGAACGATGGCTTCCATTAGAAACAGAATCGAGAGGACTCCTCCAAAGACAAAGCCGCACCCAAAATGCAGGCGTTTATCATGTGAGGTTTGGCTCATGGAGTTTGCAGAGCAAAAGATCGAGGACGAGTTCGAGTAGGAGGACGATGACGATCAAGTGGCGGCAGCCACTTGTCTGGAACGGCCAGCAACGGCTGTTTCGAGCAAAAGGACGACCAAAAGAGTGACCAAGAACCACCACCAGAGATTTTGGCGTTGTTCTGTGTCGGTGGCGGTGAGGCGCTGGTCGGTGGTTTCACTGGCGGCGGCGGTGTCGGAGGTGCTGGCGAGCTTGAGGCCGTATTCCGCGAGTTTTTGAGGTTCCAAAGGCAGGACGCGGCCTTCGTCGGGCGGGAGATTGACGGCGATGGTTTGGGTGCGCGTGGCGCTTTGGACTTTGTGGAGGCCGATCTGGCTCGTGGTGAAGGTTTCGCCGGGTTTGAGGCTGTGCGTTTTGTTTTCGGGATCGGTGATGGTGTGGGCCTGTGTGGCATCAAGCGGCAACGAATCGCCAACGAGCAAGGTGGCGGCGGGATCGTGGCTGAAGCCGGCGGCGGCGAGCCAGCCGTAGAGGTGCGGGACGAATTTTGTGCTGAGGGCGAACTGGCTGTCGCCTGGATGCCAGCCGGAAGCGAGGACGATGAGCGTGCCTTTGCCGATGCGGGCGCTGAGGATGGCGGGATGACCGTTGTCGAAGGTGGCGAGCGTTTCGAGCGATGGATTGGCCGTTTTGATCTCAATGTGGCGATGCTTCCAGAAGCGGAGTTTGGTGAAGTCGCGAAGTTTGGGATCGGCGAAGGGTTTCAACAGTGGGTGCTCCGTTTTGACTTCGGCGAGCATGCGATACTCGTCGCTGGTGTCGGCCGTAACCGTGAGATCGAGACCGGTGAGCGTTTTGAGCAATGTGGCGTCCGAAGGCACGGTGACGAGAAACCCGCCGCGCTCGATGTAGTCGCGCAGGCCGTCTGCGGGAGCGCTGCCGACGATGAACAGGATGTCGGCGGGCTGGGCGGGGAGTTTTTCGTCGGCAGTGAGCACCGGTGCGAGTGTGGCGGTGGGCTGAAGGGCGCGGGCGAGGTAGTAGAGCGGCGCGGAGGCTTCATCTCGCGTGGCGTCTTTGCCGAGGAAGTGGATGCGCACGGTGCGCGGCTGTGGCGGGGCGATGAAGATGCGGTTGTCGAAGTCGTGGGTGTCGCCAGTGAGGGTGAGCGTGGTGGCGTTCGTGGAATTCGGCGGCGCGGTGAGGATGCGAGAGGCTCCGGGTGGGATCTGCGCGGTGATGGCGTCGGTTTTGGGTGCGTCTTGCCAAGCGAGGGTGAAATCGCGGAGAGCGGAGTCACGGGTGTTGCTCAGGCGAAGGCGGACAAGAGTGTCCGCGCTCCCCTCTTTTTCGCGGGCAGCGAGGACGATGCTAAGGTTGTCGTTGGTGGCGGGATCGAGGCGATGGACGCTCAGCGTGAGTTCGGCGGGCCAGGCGATGGTGCGGAGAGCGTCGAGCTTGGTGCCTTCTTGAAGATCGGAGATGAGATGGATGCGTTTTTTGAGCGAAGTGGTGCTGGAGTCAAAGCTCGGTACGGCGGCGATGAGAGCGCGGTCGAGCTGCGTGGCATTCCAAGTCGGCGAAAGAGCAGCGAGTCGTGTTTGGATGGCTGTGAGGCGGTTCGCGGGTGTGTTGCGATCTTCTTCGAAGCTCCACACCGTCGTGAGTTCGCGATCAAAGACGGCGAGCGCGATGCGGTCGGTGAGTTTGGCGGCTTTGAGCTGTTTTTCGGCCTCGGCGACGGCTTGCTTCCATAAGTCAGCGCGGCGCATGGAGGCGCTGCGGTCGAGGAGGATGAGCGTGGCGCTGTTGGGCGATGCGGCGACGATGGATTCGCTTTGAATGAAGGGCCGCGAGAACATGAGCGCGAGCAGGATGAGCGCGAGGCAACGCAGCAGGAGTAGCAGCCAGTTTTCGAGCCGGCGCTTGCTGACGGGCACGGGCGTTTGCGCGTCGAGGAAGAGCAGCGAGCTGAACTCCACACGATCCTGTGGCGGACGGCGGCGCAGGTGAAGCAGGATCGGCGCGATGATCGCGGCGGCACCGGCAAGGTAGAGTGGGAAGAGCCAGTTCATGCGGCAGCGCGTGGGGCAGAAGATTTGGAGGCCTTCTTGCGCTGACGAGCGCTGAGGAAGTCGAAGAGCACTTCTTCCAAGGGCTGGTCCGTGGGGCAGAAGTGGTATTCGACGTTGTGGCGGTCGGTGGCGGCTTGGATCGTGTCGCGATGGATTTGAAGACGCTTGAGGTAGGTTTCGCGGGCGATTTGTGGATCAATGAAACGCTCGGCACCGGTTTCGGCATCGCGGAAGTGGGCTGATTTTTCGAAGGTGAAGTCGATCTCGGCGCGATCCATGAGGTGGAAGAGCACAAGGTCGTGCCCCATGGCTCCGAGGAGCGCGAGCTGCTTCTCCAAGTGCTCGATGGGCGCGAGGAGATCGGTGATGAGGCAGATCATGCCGCGTTTGCGCAGGAGATCGGCCAGCTGGCCGACAGAGAGATCGAGCGAGGTGCCTGCGGCCTTCGCCGGGCGCTCCAGCTCGGTGATGATGCGTCGCAGATGGCCGGGGCGATTGCGCGGCGGCATGTGTTCTTCGATGCCATCGGCAAACGTGGTCAATCCAGCCGCATCCCCCTGCTTCATGAGGAAGGAGGCCAGCGTGGCCGCCAGCGTGGCCGCGTAATCGGCTTTCGTGTAGCTCTGCGAGCCATACTTCATCGATTTGCTGTGATCGATGACGAGCTGGCAGCGCAGGTTCGTCTCGTCCTCGAACTTCTTGATGTAGGTGCGATCGCTGCGAGCGAGCACTTTCCAGTCGATGTAACGCGGGTCGTCGCCTTGGACGTAGGCGCGGTATTCGCTGAACTCGACGGAGAAGCCGTGATACGGGCTGCGGTGCATGCCTTTCCACAAGCCCTCGACGACGACCTTGGCTCGGAGTTCGAGAGACTTGATGCGCATGAGCGCGGCGGGGTCAAGGAAGGTGGACATGGAATGACGAACGGAGAGTGGTGAAGAGCACGGTGAAGCGGTGGCTATGAGCGGGAGTGGGGAAATGAAGAGTGAATAATCTCAGAACTCATCTCTTGGACCTGGGCCTCTTAGAGGCACGCGGAGCTGACAACAACCGCCACAATCGAAACTGCTGAATGGCTTTCGTGAACACGAAAAGGCAAACTGCGGACCACAAAATTAACCAGAACCAGAAAAACACTGGATCAGTATCAGGAGACACAAATTTTGTTGGCTGCCCCTTTCGTACACGGAAGTTAAAGCCACCCTCATCAACCAAAGACGCAACCAGCATCCATGTCCCAAGGCCTGCCCAGACAAGACAGAAAAGTCCTACTTTTAAGTGCTGCTTGGCTGATTTCATTTCGCTTATCAGGTGCAAAAATCACATTCGGCCAGTTTAGCTCCCCAAATGCTCAACAAGCTTTGCTATGATTTTTTCCACCGTAACGCCCTCCGCCTCCGCCTTATAGTTCACCAAAATGCGGTGGCGGAGGACGGGGAGGGCCATGGCGCGGATGTCGTCGGCGGTGACGTGGGTGCGGTTGTGGAGGAGGCAGCGGGTTTTGGCACCGAGGACGAGATTTTGGCTGGCGCGAGTGCCGGCACCCCAACTGACCCATTGGTTGATGAAGTCGGGCACGCCATCGCGGCCAGGACGACTGGCAGCAGAGATGCGGACGGCGTAGCGGGCGACGTCTTCGGCGATGGGGACTTTGCGGACGACTTGCTGGAAGGCGAGGAGTTG
>JBIKYB010000154.1:0-11808 GCA_044355475.1 Prosthecobacter sp. | reverse complement strand
TCGGCATCGACGCGGCTTTCGTGACCGTCTTGCCTGATCACGCCATCGCCGATGCCTGCATCGCTGATCTACGCAGTCTCGGAGTGGAGACAAAACACATCCTGCGCACACCGGAAGGCCGCTTGGGCATCTACTTTCTCGAACACGGCGCGAATCAACGCGGCGGCAACGTCATCTACGACCGCGAAGGTTCCTCCGTGGCCATCACGCCCGCCTCCACTTACGATTGGGACGCGATCTTCGCTGGCTGTGAGTGGTTCGTCATCTCCGGCATCACGCCCGCGATCTCGCGCAACGCCGCCGAAGTCGCACTCATCGCCGTGCAGGAAGCCGCGCGCCGAAAAATCAAAGTCGTGTGCGACATGAATTACCGCACCAAGCTCTGGCGCTGGGAGCCGCCGCTCTCCGCCCGCGAACTCGCCACGCGCGCGATGATAACTCTCCTGCCGCACGTCACCGTTTTCGTCGGTGGCATCAGCGATGCCACCGCCATGCTCGGCATCGAGTTCAACGGCGATTTGAAGGCGCTGGCGAAGCAGATCGTCGCCGAGTTCCCCAATCTCACCCACGCCGCCTTCACCCTGCGCGATGGATCGACTTCCGCCGTGCAATGCTTCAGCGGAGCGCTTTACGAAGCCGCCACCGACACGTTGCACACCGCGCCGGGTTACACGATCAAGCAAATCATCGACCGCCTCGGTGCTGGCGATGCCTTCACCGCCGGACTCCTGTTTTCATTCCTCCAAAACTCCACCGCTCCAGCCGCCATCGCCTTCGCGACCGCTGCCGGATGCCTCGCGCATTCGATTGAAGGCGATTACAACTACAGCACACGCACCGAGATCGAAGCCGTCATGCACGGCGACGGCGGAGGCCGTGTGAGCCGCTAATTTCATCATGTCCACTACCACACCTCAATCTCCCGACCGTTGGTCTCTCGAATCCTGGTTCTCCGGCTTTGGCAAACCTGACTACACCGACTTCAAAGCCGCGCTTGTGCGTGATGTCGAAGCGCTGAAGTCTCAAGCAGCGACCTTGGGCGGCGAAACGGCAGGAATCGTGCGTGTCATCAATGACGTGGAGTCGCTCGGCGACCGTCTTGGCCATCTGTCGGCTTATCTCGGTTGCTTGTCCGCCGACGATGCCAATGACGAGGCCGTGAAGGCCGACGAGGCGTGGATTTCAACGCTGGAAGCCGAGAGCACAAAGCTCATGGCCTCGCTGCGCTCCGCTTTGGCGGCACTGAGTGACGCTGCGTTTGCCACGCTCCTGGCGGATCCTTCTATGAAGAACGCGGAGCACAGCGTGAGGCGGTTGCGCTACGAAGGGCAGCATCAGATGAGTGCGGAGATGGAGGCGCTGGCCGCCGATCTCAATGTGAACGGCCTGCACGCCTGGGGACGCCTTTACGACACGCTCACCGGCAAGATGGAGTTCGAGATGACCTTCCCGGATGGTCATAAGGAAGTCGTGCCGATGTCGCGTCGCCGCGCTCTGATGTCGGAGCCAGATCGCAAGCTCCGTGAGGCCGCCTTCCACGACGGGCAGAAGCCATGGAACGATCACGCCACGACTCTGGCCGCCGGTTTGAACGGCATCGCTGGCACGCGCTTGAGCTTGTATGGCCGCCGTGGTCTGCCGCACTTCCTCGACACGCCACTGTTTGATGGCGCGATGAGCCGCAAGTCGCTCGACGCCATGCTGGAGGCCATTCACACGCACATCGAGCTGCCACGTCGCGCTTTGCGAAAAGCAGCCAAACTGCAAGGCACGTCCGCGCTGCACTACTTCGACCTCGAAGCGCCGCAAATCGCTCCGCCGGATGAAAAAGAGCTGACGTGGGACGAAGCGTGCAAAACAGTCGATCACGCCTTCAGCGCCGCGTATCCGAAGCTCGGTGCCTACTTCCGCGAGATGCTGGCGGATCGCTGGATCGAAGCGCAGCCGCGTGCAGGCAAGCGCCCAGGTGCCTTCTGCACCGGGTCGCAGCTCAAGCACGAGGAACGCGTCTATATGACCTTCCACAAGACCGTGCATGACATGGTCACGCTGGCTCATGAGGTGGGTCACGCATGGCATTCCTGCGTGCTGCGCCCGGCGCGCTCCTTTGCTGCCAGCTACCCGATGACGCTCGCGGAGACGGCCTCGAATTTCGGCGAGATGATCCTGCTCAGCGGCCTCATGAACGATCCTGGCATCACCGAGGCGACAAAGGCTTATCTACTCGACCAGGAGATGCTCCGCGCGCACGCCTACCTGATCAACATCCCCATGCGCTACGAGTTCGAGAAGGCGTTCTATACCGAGCGCGCGTCCGGCGAAGTCTCCGTGTCCCGGCTCAGCGAACTCATGTCCGAAGCGCAGCGCAAGCTCTACGGCGACACGCTGCTCGACGATGGCACAGACCCGATGTTCTGGGCCTACAAGATGCACTTCTTTATCACCGGCGTCTCCTTCTACAACTTCCCCTACGTCTTCGGCTACCTGCTCAGTCAGGCGCTCTTCGCCCGATTCAAAGTCGAGGGTGCAGCCTTCCTGCCACGCTACGAGGCCTTCCTGTCGATGACCGGCAGCGCCACATGCGAGGAAGTGGTGAAGCAAACGCTCGGAGAAGACCTCACCAGCCCCGACTTCTGGGCCACGGCGCTGAAGGCGATGGAGCCATCGCTCATCTCCTACGAAGCCCTCAAGTGAGCGGGATAGAAGGCCTGCCGCCCAGTCGTTTGCCTGCGCAGTCATGAAAGCATTCACGCGCACGCTTCTCGTCACGTTCGGCCTCGTTGTCTGCACGCGGGCAAACGAGGCGTCGAAACAGATCGACGTCCTCCTCGCCAAAGACTGGCAGCAGCACAAGCTCACGCCCAATCCGTCGGCGAGCGATGGAACCTTCGTCCGCCGCGTCCATCTCGACATCATCGGCCGCATTCCGACGATGCAGGAGGCGCAGGCGTTTCTGCAGAGCAAAGACAAGGCCAAGCGTTCGAAGCTGATCGACCAGCTCCTCGCCAGCGATGGCTACGCACAGCACCTGTTTCATTTCTGGGCTGATCTGCTGCGCATGCAGTCGCGTGCGAACAGCGGTCAGGGCGACATGACCTCCAAGCCCTACCTTGAGCATGTGAAGCGCCGCATTCGCGAAAACATGCCGTATGATGCTTTCATCCGCGAGCTGCTAACTGCGCAGGGCAAGGTGTGGGACAATCCCGCCATCGGTTACTACATGCGCGACATCGGTATGCCGCTGGACAACCTATCGAACACCACGCGTGTCTTCCTTGGCACGCGCATCGAGTGCGCCCAGTGTCACAACCATCCCTTCGACAAATGGACGCAGATGCATTTCTACCAGATGGCCGCCTTCACCTATCCGCTGGAGACGAATTTCACCGGTGTCTCCGACAAAGGTGAATTGATGGAGTTGAAGCGTGCCGCGGACAAAAAGCCCGAACTGGCCGTGCAAACTCGCCACATGGGCCGCGTGTTTGAGAACCTCGGCGACTTCGTGCGCTACAGCAAAGTCCAAGCGCTGCCCACGCGTTTGCTGAAGCTGCCGCACGATTATCAATACACCGACGCGAAGCCGCAGGAGGCCGTTAAGTCCGCCACGATGCTCGGGAAACCCACCAGCGGTGATTTGCAGGCCTTCGCGGACTGGATGACCTCGCCGGAGAACCCACGCTTCACCAAGGTGATCACCAACCGCCTGTGGAAGAAGGTTTTCGGCGTCGGTTTGATCGAGCCGGTCGATGAACTCTTCGACAATACGGTGGCGATGAATCCAGCGCTCATGTCGCATCTTGAAAAGCTCATGATCGAACTTCGCTACGATGTGAAGTCCTTTCTGCGCGTGCTTTACAACACGCAGGCTTATCAAAACGAGGCCACGAAGACCGAGCTCGTCGCCGGAGAGGTCTATCACTTCACCGGCCCCGTTTTGCGCCGCATGACTGCGGAGCAGATTTACGACAGCTTTGTCACACTGATCCATCCCACACCCGATCTGCCGCGCCGGAAGGGCATCGACACCGAAATGGCCCAGAAGCTCGTCTATCGAGGCAAACTGAGCGACGCGCTCGATCTGATGACTCCCCAGGAGATTTTCGATGGAGCGATGAAGGCCTCGGAAGTCTATGAATCCGTCTCTGCGCGCGCCAAACCGCTGCGCGACGCCTACACCGCCGCGCAGAAGGCCAAGGACAAGGAAAAGATCGAAAAGCTGAACCTCGAGATTCGCAGTGTCGAGTTCGTCGCCCGCACCGGCATCCATGATCACGTCGTTGTGCCTGCCGTGGCCCGCCTTTACACGAAAAAGACCGGCAAACCGGCACCGCCGCCGATTCCTGTCGTCAAACCACCGCTGGAGGAACTCCGAAAAGCCGGGCAAAACCGCGCCTACATCGACGTGCCCGGCTACGACATCGACCAAGCCATCCCACGCGAGGAAAAGAAGGCCGAGGATGCTCGTGATGTCGTTTTCCGTGAGGAGGCGAAGCGTCTCAAGATCACGGATGTCGATGCCTATCTCAAATCCCGCCGTGCCCAGGCCAAAGACTGGCCCCGTGCTGCCGAACTCGATTCTCCCGCGCCACGCGGCCATTACCTGCGCGAATTCGGCCAGAGCGACCGCGATCTCATCGACAATGCCAACTCCGACGCCTCCATGCCGCAGGCGCTCGTGCTGATGAACAGCGAATTGTTTGAAGCCATCCTCAAACCTCACACCCAGCTGCGGCTCAACCTCGCCGCGGCCAAATACCCCGACGACCAGCTCGCCGCCATCTATCTGACGCTACTCTCGCGTCTGCCGACCGAGACCGAAAAAGCTGCGTGGACAAAGTCGGGACTCAGCAGCCCTGAAGACCTCGTATTCGCGCTGATCAACACGCAGCAGTTCATCTTTGTGCGCTGAAGTCTGGAGTCTTCTGATGATCTCATTCCGCCGCACCGCACGCCTTTTTCTGCGCTTCGTTCTCGCGATCATTCTGCTCGCGCTGCTGCTGTTTGGAGCTGGCTGGTGGTATTTCCATCCGTCGTTCACGGAAACACGAGGCATCGTTTACACGAAGCGAAATGGGCGTGACCTCACGCTCGATGTCGTGAAACCGGCTCATCCGAGCGGCAGCGGCATCCTGGTGATGGTGAGCGGAAAATGGAAGTCGGACCCGAAGAAGTTCCAGGCGTGGATGGCTTCTTCTTTCCTGCGTCAGGGACACACGTTGATCGCGGTGTCCCATCTTTCCCAGCCGGAGGCCACGATTCAGGAGACGGTCGAGGACGTGCATCGTGCGGCGCGGTTCGTACGGCATCATGCGAGGGACTACGGCATTGATCCGAATCGCCTCGGCGTCTTCGGTGGCAGTTCAGGCGGACATTTGAGCCTGATGCTCGCGACGCGTGGCGGTCCGGGCGATCCGAATGCCGCTGATCCGGTGGAACGTGAAAGCAGTGCCGTGCAGGCTGCGACGGTGTTTTATCCGGTGACTGATCTGCTGAACCTCGGCCCCTCGACGGAAAATCTTGGCGACGGCGGGCCGCCGAAGAGCTTTCGGAATTCGTTTGGCCCGAAGGCGGCTGATTTGAATGAATGGAAGCTCATTGGACGCGTTGTCTCGCCGATCTTCCACGTCTCGAATTTGCTCCCACCGGTTTTCATCATTCATGGCGACGCGGACACGCTGGTGCCGCTGGAGCAATCGACACGTTTCAAGCAACGTGCCGCCGAACTCGGCCGCGAGGTCGTACTGACCATCCGCCCTGGCAAAAAACATGGCTGGCCGACGATGATCTGGGACGCGCATTTGTTTGCGCAGTGGTTCACGCAACGGCTGCGGTGAAAAAGCAGCCGAAGAAGGCTTGATAGCTTGGCCCATCTCTGACGTGATGACTGAATCATGAACCCCGCCCCTTTTTCCCGCCGTCATTTCATCTCCGCCGCACTCGCTGGTGGCGCTGTCAGCCAGACTTCAGCCATCGCGGCTGGGGCTTCTGCCAAAGAAGGCCAATTCAACGAGCCTGCGCATGACATCCCGCTGATGAACGACGCGGATGTCATCGTCTGCGGTGCCGGACCTGCGGGTGTGACGGCGGCGATCACGGCAGCACGAGCAGGAGCCAGGGTTCGTCTCTTTGAATGGCGCGGCTGTCTCGGCGGCATCTGGACAGCGGGGCTGCTGGGGTATTTTCTCGACTTCAACAAGCCCGGATTCGCCAAGGAACTGCGCGACAAACTCGACGAACGCGACGCTCGCGCGAACTCGACCAGCACGAGCCGCTTCTGCTACGATCCCGAGGCGCTGAAACTGCTGCTGGAGGAGCTGTGTGTGGAGGCTGGCGTGAAGTTTCAGTATCACACCAAAGTCTCCGCCGCTTTTAAGGAAGGCACCAAGCTCACCACCATCGTCACCGAGTCCAAATCGGGTCGTCAGGCATGGCGTGCGCCGGTTTTCATCGACACGACAGGCGATGGTGACCTCGGCGTGCAAGCAGGCTGCGCATTTGAAATTGGGATGGCTGAGGACTGCCCCTGCCAGCCGATGTCGCTCAATGCGCTGCGGGAGTTCGTGCGTTTTGGCCAGCCGAAGCACGGAGAGAACACCGATGGCGAGAAGAAAAAGCGCATCAAAGACGTGCTCGTCCGCACCGGCCACTTCCCGTTTTATGCCGGGCCTATCATGTGGCATGTCAGCGGGAATCTGATCTTCGCCATGATGAATCACGAATACGGCATTAAACCTTGGGACGCCGCCGAAGTCACCGCCGCCACTGTGCGGGCGCGTGCCGAGATGAACAAGATGGTCAACGGCCTGCGTGCGCTCGGTGGGCCGTGGGAAGGCATCCAGATCGTCGCCACCGCCGAGCAAATCGGCGTGAGCGATGGCCGTCGCATCAAGGGGCGCTACACCGTTTTGCAGGACGATCTGGCGAAAGGCGCCCGGCATGACGACGCCGTTGTGCGCGTGACCTTCGGCATCGACGTGCATGCGCTGAGCTCCGACCACAACAAAAAGCACGCCATCATGCCGAAGCCCATCGACATGAAGCTCTACGACATCCCGCTTCGCGCCCTGATCGCCAAGGACGTGGACGGCCTCATGATGGCTGGCCGCTGCATCAGCGGTGATTTCATCGCCCACTCCAGTTACCGCGTCACGGGCAATGCCGTGGCGATGGGCGAAGCGGCGGGCGTCACCGCCGCGCTGGCAGCTTTGACGAAACGCATGCCGCACGAGGTTGCCTGGAGCGAGAGCGAGGCAAAGCTGAAGGATATGGGCCAGGGGGCTTAGCTGCTCTCAGACCGAGCCGCCCCTCGCACAAACCCCTTGCACCCCGGAAGCGGGCGGCTATTCTCCGCGCCCTTTTTCAGACCACCCCCAGCCCAGATATCCATCATGTCCCAGCATAGCAGCCTCAAGACCGCCGGCTCCGTCGGCACCAAGCGCAGTGTCCTGAAGCGCGGTGAGCGCATCAAGCTCCTGAAATCCCGTGGACTTTGGAAAGAGGGCCGTCTGCCGACGAACCTGCCAAAGACCAAGCCCGAATAAGGCTTCCCTGTGCGCCTCAATCGTTATCTCAGCCAGTGCGGCGTGGCTTCACGGCGCGGCGCGGAGGAAATCATCCTCGGCGGACGTGTTTCCATCAATGGACACGTCATCAAGGAACTGGCCACCCAGGTGCAGCCGGAAGACAAGGTGGTCGTGGACGGTTCTCCCGTCCGCACCGAGACCCCGCTGGTCATCGCACTGAACAAACCGAAGGGCTACCTCTGCTCACGCGGGGACACCCATGAGCGCATGACGATCTACGATCTGCTGCCGGGGAAATTCCAGAATCTTCACCATGTCGGCCGTCTCGACAAAGAAAGCGAAGGGCTGCTCCTGCTCACGAACCGTGGCGACCTCTCCCACCGACTCATTCACCCCAGCCAGGGCGCGGAAAAAGAGTATGAGGTCGTCGTCGATCAGCCGCTGACCACCGAGGTCATGGCCAAGCTCGTCAAAGGCATGATGACCGAGGAAGGTTTTGCCCGCGCCGAGCGCGCCTGGATGGACACCGCCTACCGGGCGCACATCGTCCTCAAAATGGGCCTCAAGCGCCAGATTCGCATGATGCTCTACTACCTCGGCTATGAGGTCGAGCGCCTCACGCGCACCCGCATCGGCTGGTTGCAGCTGAAAGGCTTGCCCAAAGGTGGCTGGAAAGAACTGACGCCCACCGAGGTCGAGCGTTTCTTCAAAGAAGCCCCGGCCAAACCCGCCCTGGCCCGCAAACCCGCTGCTGAGAAGGAAGACAAAGCCGAGCGCCCGTCCCCCGCTGCAAGCCGCAAGCCCAAAACCGGCTTCAAACCGAAGCGCGAGGGATTCAAGCCCCGCCGCTCCGAGGATTCGCCACGCAGCGACAAGCCCCGCAGTCGCTCCGGCCCTCCAGGCCGCCGTCCCGCCTCCAAAGGCTCCAAGGGACCGCGCAAACGTTTCTAGGGTCGTCATTCAGGCCTCCCGCCGCGTTAGCGTTTGACCAAAGAACTTCCGGGCGTCAAAAGTCGTGTTCCCGGCGTTGTTCAAAGCGCCTGTTCAACCCCAAAACAAACGCATCCCCATGGAATCAGCTAATCTCACCGTCTCCGTCGGCGGTAACGTCCCCGACTTCAGCATGGAAACCTACGAGCCTGCCAAGGGCGACTTCGGCCAGGTCGCGCTCGCCGACATCAAGAAGTCCGGCAAGTGGACCATCCTCGTCTTCTATCCTGCCGACTTTACTTTTGTCTGCCCTACCGAACTGGCCGACCTCGCTGATCAGCAGGACAAGCTCGCCGCTCTTGGCGCTCACGTCATCGCTGTGTCCACAGACACCAAATTTGCCCACATGGTCTGGCGCAACACAGAAGGCCTCATGAAGAACGTGAAGTATACTTTGGCCGCCGACCCAACCGGCACCGTAAGCCGTCTCTTCGGCGTGTATGACAATGGCAGCGGTCTCGCTCTGCGCGGCACCTTCATCATCAATCCTGAAGGCAAACTCGTGACCTCCGAGGTGAACTTCTACAACGTCGGTCGCAACGCCAGCGAACTCGTCCGCAAGATGGAAGCCAACGTGCATCTCCTCGCCAATCCCAATGAGGCCTGCCCGGCCAACTGGAAGCCCGGCGCGAAGACGCTGACTCCTGGCAAGGATCTCGTCGGCAACGTCGCTGGCGCTCTCGCCAAATAATACACCCGTTAAACAGGCTCCCGAACCGGCCTTGCGTGACCCGTGTCCGCAAGGCCGGCCTTTTTTGGTTCAAATCGTCTCGTGAATGCGTTGGTAAGTCATGAAACTCACCACCGGAGCCGCCTTCGCCTTTCTCAGCGCACTCATCGCTCACGCGGACATCACCATCGGCAAGTTTGATCTGAAGGAGATTCGCGATGTCTCCACGCTCGAAACGAAAGTGATCGAGGACTGGCATCCGAACCCCAAAGACGCCGCGATTCGTCAAAAACTCGTCGAGATCACCGTCTGTGAGTGGTGGCCGGGCCAAAAGGTGCGCCTGCCGGTGACGCTGCTCGCGCCTGCGAAGGGAGTTTGCACCAACGTGCTCATCGAGAACACCAGCGCACAGTTGAAGGTGACTGCCGCTTCCGGCGCAAAGCTGCGCCTGCTCAAGGAGCACGGCGTGGGTCTCGTCTTCATCGGCTGTGTGCCGATCGACACGATGGAGCCAGTTGGCAGACTGCATCTGATGATGGAGGAGCATTTCATCCAGACCAAGAACACGCGCTACACACCCGCCTGGATCTGGGGCATCGGCGAAATGCGGGCACTGACCACCGCCATCGCGGAGAAGGATGTGTTTCAGCCGAAAAAGGTGCTCGCCACCGGTGGATCGAAGCGCGGCGTCGCCACCGCGGCTGCGGGCATCGCGGATGATCGTTTCACCGCCATCATGCCCGTCGTCGCACCGGTGATCGAAAGCCCCGGCGGCCCGTATGTCGAAGGCATGATGCCGCCGGAGATCACGCAGATGAACGACGCTTTCATCGCTGCAGTGACCGATCCCGTCGGCAAGGAGAAGCTGCTCATTCGCCAAAAAGCACGCTCCGACGAACGCATCACGGTCAAAATGGCCCGCGATGCCGGTTGGAGCGATGCGGAGATGAAAACGGCCTGCAATGCCGCCTGGGAGGCTTGCCGCACCACAAATTATCTCGATGTGCTCAAGCAGCGCGGCATCGAGATCTTCTACAACCAGGGCTCCAACGACAACGTGAGCCCCGGACTCGTCGAACTTGGCCGCCGTTTTCCCCAACTGCCCGTTTACATCGTCCCCGGTGGTCAGCACGGCGGCGCGAAGGAAGCGGGCTTCGTCAAATCCGTCGGCGGCTTGCCCGAGGTGGATGAGAACCTCTACGCCTTCGCCACGCACCATTTCTTCGGCTCTCGTCGCATGGTCGCTCCGCCGAAAGTCACCACGCAGTGGGACAAGGCCAAGAAGCACCTCGCAGTGGAAGTCGTCTTTCCCGATGGCAGCGAACCGCAGCAGAACGCGCTGTGGTGGTCAGTGAATCGTCATCCTGATTACTCCATCGCCATGGAGTTTGATGTGTGGACTTCAACTCCGCTCCAGAAGACCGGCACGGCCACCTACAGCGGCGAAACGACGGTCGAAGGCGATGTGAGAACTCTCAATGTCATCACCGTTCATGCGCATCAGGAGAGCGGCAGCACCTTGACCGTGTCGAGCCCCGAAATCCGCCTCGACTAGACGGTGTCTGCTGTGCGACCGTTCCGCAACGGAGTGCGATTTGCGTTTCTCAATGCGTTTGGTGTCACACGCTATGACACTCCCATCCACACTCCATCGCCGCCAGTTTCTCGGAACCACCGCCGCCGCCGTGGGCGGACTTTTCCTGCCAGAGAGCTCGAAACTGAGCGCCGCCTTAACGGAAGCGGCCGAGACCGAGCACTTCTGGTATCGCCTCGCGCCCAAGGGGCCGTACATCGACTCGCAGCGCGACAACAAAGCCTTCGGCTTCGGTGGTGGGAAGATTTACCTGTCCGAGGACAACGGCAAAACCTGGCCGCACAGCGCCGCGTTTGCCGAGGCAGACAACATCACGCTCAGCATCATCTTGAAGAATGGAAACGTGCTCTTTGCCACGCGGGCGCAGCTTTTCCTCAGCACCGACAATCTCAGGACCCATCGTGAGATCATCGTGAAGAAGGCCGACGGCAGCGACTACCGGCCGCACACGCCGGTGAAGGCCGACCAGCCGGGCTGGTATTTCCATTCGCTCGATGGCGAGCACTGCTTCGAGGTGGAGGGCAAGGAAATGCTCGTTTGGGGGAACTACTGCAACGTGCTCGGCGGCGCGGTGCCGGTGAACATCTACTACTCCACTGACAACGGCGAGACTGTGAAACTGGCGTATGCCTTCGGCCAGAATCCCAAGTTCCAACAGAAGGACGCGCCACCCGACGCGCCGTTGCTCGGCGATCCGAACAACAAGCTGATCGCTCGTCACGTCCACAACGTGACCTACAACCCCGCCGAAAACGCCTTCTACGCCTGCACCGGCGACATCGACCGCACACATGGCAAGGAGGTCCACTGGCTGCGCGGCACCTACGATGCCAAGGCCGATGCGTGGGACTGGCAACTCGTCATCTCGGTGGACTCAAACTCGCGCTTCAAGTGCGGCGGCATCAACTTCATCGACGGCAAATGCTACTGGATCGCCGACGCGAACGGCCCCGCCATCGCCAACCGGCATGACCGCGGCATCTTCGTGTGCGTCCCGAAAGACATCACCGACACATCGAAGCACACGCTGC
>JBIKYB010000477.1:0-3338 GCA_044355475.1 Prosthecobacter sp. | reverse complement strand
AGGTTTTTGTCACGCACCACCCGCTCCCACCACGCTTCTGGTGTCATTTCCAGGGTCAGTTTGCCTTTGCGATACTTCACCCCGATTTCAAACGCGCTGATGGCAGAAACATACAACGCGTCGTTGTGAGCCTGAATGGCTGATTGAGCGCTGGCGCCGAGCCTCTCAGGGGCATCCGCCAGCCAGAGCACGGCGCAGGTGTCCAGCAAGAGCTTCATCGCGATGCCTCCGGCCATTCGTCCTCGGTGAGTGGCAGCGTTGGATCTTCATGAAAAATAACGCGCGGCAAGGTGGGGTCACGCTCCAGCGGATTGCGCCTGGCCCCGCTTTGCGGCGGCAGGATGGTCAGCAGCGCCCGCGCATGCTGCGGCAGCGGCTCGCCGCCCTTGGCGGTGACGCGGCCTTGATCCAGTTCGACTTCGAGGGTGAGCAGACTCATGGCGGGAGTTTATCCGCCGGTATGTCGCGTTGCCAGCATCATTTTAAGATCAGATGCCGCTGATCTCACCGGCTTCACTAACCTGAATGCGTTCGGCGGAGGGCACCTTCGGCAGGGCGGGCATGCGCATCATCGTGCCGGTCAGGGCCACGAGAAATCCGGCACCGTTGGCGATCTCGAAGTCGCGTACGGTGATGGTGAAGCCGCTCGGGCGGCCGCGCTTCTTCGCGTCGTCGGAGAGCGAGTCCTGGGTCTTCGCCATGCACAGCGGCAGCTTGTCGAAGCCGCTGCGGGCAAAGAGGGCGAGCTTGGCCTTCGCCTCGTCGGTGAGCTGCACGCCATCCGCGCCGTATATATTCGTGGCGATGGCGTTGAGTTTGGCTTCGACTCTGTCGTCGGGCTGGTAAAGGAACGGTAGGGGCTTGGATTCTTTAGGAAGCGCTGCGAGGACGGTTTCGGCCAGTTTCACAGCTCCTGCGCCGCCTTCGCCGAAGACATTGGCCGTGGCGCAGGGAACGCCGCGTCCGGCGCAGAACTCATGCACCAGCGACAGCTCGTCCTCATGGTCGTTGGTGAAGCGGTTGATCGCCACGATGACCGGGCGCTCGAATTTCGCGGCGCTGTCGAGGTGCGCGGCCAGATTGGCAAGTCCGCGGGTTAGCGCGGCGGTGTCCGTCTGCGTGAGCTGGTCCAATGCGGCTCCACCATGCATTTTGAGTGCACGAACCGTCGCCACGATGACGATGGCCTCGGGTGCCAGACCGCTTTGGCGGCACTTGATGTGCATGAACTTCTCCCCGCCGAGATCGAAGGCGAATCCGGCCTCCGTGACAGCGAAATCGGCGTGCGTGAGCGCCATGCGCGTGGCGAGCACCGAGTTGCAACCGTGCGCGATGTTCGCAAATGGGCCGCCATGCAGGAAGGCGGGCACGCCTTCGACGCTTTGCACCAGATTCGGACTTAGCGCATCCTTCAGCAGCGCCATGAGCGCCCCGGTGACGCGGAATTCTTTGGCGAAGACTGGCTCGCCCCCTGGCGTGAAGCCGACGACGATGCGCTTCAGCCGTGCGCGTAAATCCGCGAGCGATTCGCTCAGACAGAGGATCGCCATGACCTCGGAGGCGGCGGTGATGTCGAAGCCGGTCGCGCGTTCGGTCGGTTTGCCAGCGCTGGTGCGCATCTGGCGCAGGGCGCGGTCGTTCATGTCCATCACGCGTTTCCAAAGCACGTTTTCAGGCTTCAGACGCGCCTCGCCGTTGAAGAGCTGGTTGTCGATGACGGCGGAGAGCAGGTTGTTCGCGCTGGTGATGGCGTGGAAGTCGCCGGTGAAGTGCAGATTGATCGACTGCGCGGGCTGCACAGTGCTTTGACCACCGCCGGTGGCCCCGCCTTTGCGACCGAAGACCGGCCCCATGGAGGGCTGGCGCAGCGCCAGGGCCACGCTCTGGCCGATTTTTTTCAAACCTTGTGACAGGCCGATGGAGACGGTCGTTTTGCCCTCGCCTGCCGGGGTTGGCGTGATGGCGGAGACGAGAATCAATTTTCCGCGCTGAGGCTTCGTCTTGAGCGCCTCCAGGCTGACTTTCGCCTTGTCCCGACCGTAAAAACTGAGGTGATCAGGCGAGATGCCGAGAGAGGCGGCGAGAGACGAGATGTCAGAGGTCATGGGAAAGGAAGCGCTCACGATGGCAAGAAGCTGGCCAAATCAAAGAGTTTTCCAGTCACGGATTCTCTGCATAAATCGCGCATGCCGCCCGAGACCCTGGAAGAACTCGAAGAACGCCTCAGCCGTCCCACGCCCGCCGTGGTGGACCTCATGCAGGCATTGCCTGGAGACATCATCATCCTCGGAGCCGCAGGCAAGATGGGGCCATCCCTCGCCCGCATGGCCAAACGCGCCAGCGATGAAGCAGGCACGAAGCGGCGCATCATCGCGGTCTCGCGCTTCAGCACGCCAGGTTCAGCGGAGGAATTTCAGCAGCACGGCATCGAAACCATCGCCGTCGATCTGCTTTCAGCGAACGCCGTGGCCTACTTGCCGCACGTGGCGAACGTGATCTACATGGCCGGCATGAAATTCGGCTCCACGGGCCAGGAACCGATGACCTGGGCCATGAATGCGTGGCTGCCCGGCCTTGTGTGTGAGCGCTATCACCGCAGCCGCATTGCCGCCTTTTCAACGGGCAACGTGTATGGCCTCGTGCCCGTCGAACGCGGTGGCAGCCACGAGGAGGACGCCCCCAATCCCGCTGGTGAATACGCCATGAGCTGCCTGGGCCGCGAACGCATTTTCCAGCACTTCAGCCAGACCCACGGCACACCGGTTTCTCTCATCCGCCTGAACTACGCCTGCGACCTGCGCTACGGCGTGATGGTCGATGTCGCGCAGAAAGTCTGGAACGGCGAACCGGTGGACGTGCGCATGGGTTACTTCAACACCATTTGGCAGGGCGATGCGAACGCGCTCTCGCTCCTCAGCCTCGGCAAAGCGCAAAGCCCCGCCTGGACCGTGAACCTCACCGGCACTACCACCCTCAGCGTACGCGAAGTCGCGCAGCGTTTCGGCGAACTCTTCGGCAAACCCGCTCACATCGAAGGCAAAGAAGCCCCCGACGCGCTGCTGAGCAATCCCTATCGCAGCTTCGTCGAACTCGGCATCCCCTTCATCCGTGATGAAGAGTTGATGGAATGGGTCGCAAGCTGGGTCGCACACGGCGGCGAGTCACTCGGCAAACCGACGCACTTTGAGTCGCGGGATGGGAGGTTTTGAGGTGATACCAAGCTGACCGAATAATTGTAGTATTATGGTAAGGGATGCTGTAACGAGGGCATCATGGCACGAAGACCCATACAATTGGGGCGGCCGGAACTGGCCGCCGAGATTGCCGAGCGCTATCGC
>JBIKYB010000476.1:0-3342 GCA_044355475.1 Prosthecobacter sp. | reverse complement strand
AAGGCGAAGCACATCATGTGGCGGCCCAATCTCGGCAATCCCGCTGGTTTGAGCTGGGGCATGCCGGATGTGCCGATCACTCAACTGGCTGAAGACTTCCGCTTTGCGGCTGAAACGCAGTGCCTCGGTCTCTACTTTGACATGTTCTGGTATCACTGGTCCACGCAGGGGCCGCTCTACTACGCACTCGCTCATCTTGCCTGGGATCCTAAGGCGGATGTGGCAGCGCTGATGGACGACTACCACCAGCGCACCTACGGACCCGCCGCGGCGGACATGAAGGCCTATTGGGAACTTCTGGAACGCACGCGCATGGAGTTCGTCGTTGAAAAGCCAAGCCCATTCCGCGCTTTCGATCTTCCGCTGAAGTACACGGCCGAACTCTTTGCCAAAGCGCAGGCACATCTGGATGCAGCCGCCGCGAAACTCGCCAACGCCGATGAAAAATACCGTCGCAGGCTGCACTTCACCCGCTGCGGCTTTGAGTTTGCCAAGCTCGCCGTCGATACCCGCGCTGCGATGCAGCAGTTCGAGGCCTGCAAAGGCAAAGACGAGGCCGCCAAAGCACGCGTGCTCGCCAACTGGGACCGCACGGTGGTCATGCAGAAAGAGTTCCCGCCCTACGCCATCAATTGGAACGCCACCTTTCACACGCCCGGCGCTACCCCCGGTGGCAAACGCGATAAACGCGGCGAAGGCCTCCACCCCAAATCTCCGCTCACCCCCTACACGCTCAAGCGCATGCAGGCAGCGGGCTTGGAGTGAACTTTTCACCACCCGCCGTGATGAACTGTCTCCCGCTTTTCGCCGCCGCATGGCTGCTGCCGTGCTTTTCGCTCCTCGCCGCTGAAAAGCCCATCACGCTCTGGCCGGACGGTGCGCCCGGAGCACTCGGCAACACGCCGAAGGACATCCCGACGCTCACGCCTTACCTCCCCGCCAAGCCGAGCGGAGCGGCGATGCTGCTCATCCCCGGAGGCAGCTACAGTGGCATCTATGAAGGACAGGCCGAGCCCTTCGCGCTGTGGCTGAATGAGCAAGGCCTCACTGTCTTTGTGCTGCGTTACCGGCTCGGCAGCGCAGGCTATCGTTATCCCGCTCAGCTACAGGATACCGTGGAGGCGATGTTTCAGATCCGTGGCAACGCCGCGAAGTGGAAGATCGATCCGAAGCGCATCGGCGTGATGGGTTTTTCCGCCGGAGGGCATCTCGTCTCCACACTCATCAATCGGCCTGAGGACGGCATGATCCTCGGCAGCAACCGCAGCGTCAGTCCACGCCCCGATCTCGCGATCCTGTGCTATCCGGTCATCAGCATGATCACGAAGCCACATGCCACGTCGGGGAAGATGCTCATTGGCGATTCACCCGATGAAAAACTCCTCCGCCAGACCTCCAGCGAGCTTCAGGTGAAGCCCGGCCTGCCGCCTGTCTTTCTCTGGCACACGATGGAGGACAAACTGGTCCCCGTGGAGCACGCGCAGCTCTACGCCGCCGCTTTGCATCAAAACAACATCCCCCACGAACTCCACCTCTACCAGAATGGCGACCACGGCACCGGCCTCATCGGCACCAAGCATCCTTGGTTCGCGGATTTGCTGTTCTGGCTGAAGGCGCGGGGGTTTGTGAGGTAGATTGATGCTGACAAGGTAGAATCGGTATTCATGATCTTCCAAGTCTGAGCAAAACAGTGTCATTCATCGGCCACATCTTTATTCTGTTCATGCTGCTGATGCTCAGCAGCAATCTGGCTGCCATTGCAGGAGAGAGGTCGCAAACACTTCAATTGCCAGGAAGTGCCTTGGCAACCATCACCCCCATTCTCGTCTTTGTTGTCTATGTGATAGGGGAGTTTCTCTCGAACACACGGCATCGCGCAGCTCGATGGATTCAAAGTCTTGTTCTTTTTGTCATGATCTATCCAGTGATCATCTATCACTGCTTCAGCCGCAGCATTGAAACGCCCGGAACTTTGTCTCACGCTGAACTTCAACGCTTCAAGGCTCGGTTTGGGGTTCAAACAATTATGCTAAGCGAGACGTCGAGTTTTGAGATCACAGTCGCCAATCGGGCATTCCGACCGGAAATGGTTGAGTGGCTGCGTAAAAACGCAGCATCTGTGCGCAAAGAGCCGTGACTCCCTCCACGAACTCCACCTCTACCAGCACGGCGACCACGGCACCGGCCTCATCGGCACCGAGCATCCTTGGTTCGCGGATTTGCTCTTCTGGCTGAAGGCGCGGGGATTTGTGAGGTGGATTGGGGCTGACAAACCGTCACAAAAAATGAATGATACCAACTCATGAACCCAACACGAGAAATCATGGTCCTTCTGCGCAATACAGCTCTCGTCACAGCAGCCGTCGTTCTCGGTTTCATGATTGGGGCCATCGGCATCCCTGGCTGGTTGCAAGGATTCTGCCTTCTACCAGCGGGTTATCTCTACTTCCACCTCGCCGAAGTCAAGCCGCCCTCCAAGCTGAAGATCGTGGCATTCATGCTGGCCGTCTCTGCGATTAGCTACGTCTTCCATGTCGTGTTCCCGCATGCGCCTAGCAGCTTGCGAACCTTTGCTTTTTTAATGCTGGTCATGTTTGCTCCAATTCAACGTGTAACAAACTGGTTGGAGCGGCTTGGTCAAAAGTGGGAACAACGGAAAGGTCGATGACACATCCCCGCTCCTCCCGCGTTCCCAGCGCACCATGAAATCCGTGCTGCTCTGCCTCCTCCTCTTCGCCCTCTGCCCTGCGCTCTTCGCGGGAAAGCCTCACATCATCTTCGTCATGGCCGATGACATGGGCTGGGGACAAACCGGTTATCGTGGGCATCCGGTGTTGAAGACGCCGAACCTGGATGCGATGGCGGCAAACGGGCTGCGGTTTGAGCGGTTTTACGCAGGGAATCCGGTGTGCTCGCCCACGCGGGCCACGGTGCTCACGGGACGCACGAATGATCGCACGGGCGTGCTCACGCATGGCTATGCGCTGCGCTTGCAGGAGAAGACCATCGCGCAGGCGCTGAAGGGCGCGGGCTATGTGACGGGGCATTTCGGCAAGTGGCATCTCAACGGCCTCAAGGGGCCGGGAGCGCCGGTATTGAAATACGATCCGCGCAACCCCGGTGCGTTCGGCTTCGATGAATGGGTGTCGGTGACGAACTTCTTCGACCAAGACCCGCTCATGAGTCGGATGGGCGAGTTTGTGGAGTTCAAAGGTGACTCCTCCGACATCGCAGTGGGAGAGGCGGTGAAATTCATCGACAAGCATCGCGCCGAGGAGAAGCCGCTGTTTGCCATCATCTGGTTCGGCAGTCCACACAGCCCGTCGAAAGCGCTGGAGACCG
>JBIKYB010000473.1:0-3357 GCA_044355475.1 Prosthecobacter sp. | reverse complement strand
ACGGTGCATTTCTTCAAGCGGCCCGTGAGCGGCCCCAGCACGCAGATGGAGGCGCGCATTTTGCGCACGAGTTCATAGGGCGCGACAGACTTGATCTTCTCCGCCTTCACCACGACCACACCGCTGGCACGTTCGACCTCAGCACCGAGCTCTCCGAGGATGCGTACCATGTAGTTCGTGTCGCTCAGATCAGGCACGCGACGAATGGTGCAGGTGTCCTTCGTGAGCAACGTGGCTGCCAGAATGGGCAGCGAAGAGTTCTTCGATCCGCTGATGTTGATGCGACCTTTGAGCGGAGCGCCGCCGTGAACGATGAGTTTTTCCATGCTGTAGGCTTTGTGCTGCGGAATGCCCCGCTCGCAAGCGCTTCTTCGGTTTCAGAGACTTAGATTCGTCGTTTTAAAAAACTATTTGCCAGATCGGATTACATGCGTAATCCGTGGATTACATGCGTAATCCAACCACCAGGGCACTCCGTCCCGAAACAGCTTCCTCCCCCAAAATCTCCGATGCCGAATGGACGGTGATGAAGGTGCTGTGGGAACGCGGCACGAGCACGCTGAGCGAGGTCGTGAAGGAACTCGAAGGCCGTCTGGCCTGGAAACCCCGCACCGTGCAGTCCCTCATCCGCCGACTCACCGAAAAAGGTGCTCTCGCCGTCGAAGCCGTCGGCCGTGAGTTTCGCTACACGCCCGCCGTCGATCAAAACCACTGCCAGCTCGAAGAAAGCCGCAGTTTCCTCGACCGCGTCTTCAACGGCCGCCTCACGCCCTTCGTCGCTGGCCTCATGGAGCGTGAAGAAGTCTCGAAAGACGACCTCGCCGCCCTTCGTGAGGTGCTGCGTCAAGCCGAGGCCAAACTGAAAAAGTAACCCCTGATCGACACCACCCGCGTCAGCGCCCATTCTCCATTTTCAGTTTCACCCTAACCCTAACCCTAACCCTAACCCTAACCCGCGCCATGACCACCGATTCCCTTCTACACTGGCTCCAGCGCACTTCCCTCGAAGCCAGCCTGCTCATCCTCGCCGTGCTCGGCCTGCGCCTGATGCTCGGCACGCGGCTTAGTCCCGCGTGGCGCATCGGTTTGTGGATGCTCGTCGGAGCCAAACTGATGCTCCCCGCCTTCATTCCCGCCGGTTTTGGTCTCGGTGGCTGGCTTCAAAGTGAAGAAGCCTTTCAGATGACCTCGTCCATGGTTGGCACCTCCTCTGCGCATCCTTCTGAATCCGATTTTGCCACCGATTCAGGAAAGCCGCAGATGGCGATGATTGAATCCATCGGTGGCTTTCCTGAATCTGCGGCCATCCTCTCTGGAAGCGTTTTCCTCCTCGGGATCTGGCTCATCGGCACTCTCACCGTCCTCGCCGTCGCGCTGCTCCGCCAGCGTCGCTTTCACCAGCACCTCTCCCGCTTTCCCACGGCCGACGACCCGCATCTATCTTCTCTCCTCTCTCATCTCTCATCCCAGGCCCGCGTCCCCACGCCCCAGATCCTCCTCACCGCCCCCGGCACCACACCCGCCCTCGTCGGCGTCCGCCAACCGTGCATCCTCCTCCCTTCCGACTGGCAGACGCGCTTCACCGACCGCAGCCTGCGTCACGTGCTGCTGCACGAGCTGCACCACATCAGCCATCACGATCTCCTCTGGAACTGGGCCGCCACCGCCGTGCAGGCGCTGCATTGGTTTAATCCGCTCGTGTGGTTCGTCGTGTCACGCTTTCAGGCCGATCGCGAACTGCGCTGCGATGCCGGAGCGCTCGCCATTCTCTCGCCCACCGAGCGGCTCGATTACGGGCACACGCTGCTGCGCATTCAGGAAACCTTCTTCGCACCACCAGCCATTGCAGGGTTGGCTCCATGCGTGCGCCACCACCCCACCCTGCGCCAACGCATCCTCATGATCACACACCCAACCACCCGCCAGCCCTGGCTCCACGCGCTGCTCGTCCTCACGCTCAGCGTCCTGGTTTGTTATTCCTTCACCACCGCCCGCGCGCAGGAAAAAGTAGTCCCCGCCAAAGTCCGCGAAGGTGAAACCATCAAAAAGCCCGGCGCGTCCAACACGTCCGAAAAGTCCGACAAAAAGCCCGCCATGAAGGACGGCGAACGTGAAGGCGGCAAACCCTCCGCCGAACGCGAAGGCGGCAGCAAGAAACCCGGCATGCGCGACGGTGAAGGCGGCGTCAAAAAGCCCGGCACTGGTGACGGCGAAGGCACCAAGAAAACCGGTTCCCGCGATGGCGAAGGCGGCAAACCTTCCGCCGAGCGTGAAGGTGGCACCAAGAAGCCCGGCATGAAAGACGGCGAGAAACCCCGCACCGGCGAACGCGATGGCGAGAAGCCACGCACGGGTTCACGCGACGGTGAAGGCGGCACCAAAACCGGTGCTCGCGATGGCGAGGGCAGCACCAAGACGCGCAAAGGCGAAGGCGACTCCGCCTCTGTGAAAAGCAGCGAGGTCATCACCATGCACGTCACCGCCAACGGTGACACCGTCCTGATCAACGGCGAAAAGCAGCCTATCAGCGGCCTCCGCGGCCACCTCAGCACCTTCCTCCCCGACCATCCAGGTGCCAAAGTCATCGTCTCCGGCGATCCCGACACCCCGCTCAAATCCCTCCACGAAATCGTCGATGCCGTCCGCGACAACGGGAACAAGAATGTGGGCATCAAGGCGGAGTAGAGCCACTTCAAGCAACTTCGAGAAGAAGCCTTTTCCATCATGCGGACGAATGATTTTATCATCGATCCATTCGTGGGTGCAACGCCGCTCAGGTTTGGCATGAATGAAAAGCAAGTTGAAGAGTGCTTGGGGCCACCAGAATACAAAGGCACAAATTGGCAGAAAAAGCCCCATTGGAGTTATTATTCGAACCCGGAATTAAATGTTGGATTCACTATCGAATCTGGATTGGTCGTTCATCTGGGGTTCGGGAAATCAAGCCATGTGACTTATGAAGGCATGGATTTGTTTCGTGAGCCGAATGTGATCGAGATACTGCTTGAGAAACACGACGCTTTTTTTTGGGTCGGATTTGTTGTATTTCACGGCATCGGACTAGCATTCGATAACTTCCACACGAAGACCGGTCAAAGGTCAGCAATAGTGGCATTTCCCCAGGGAAATTGGGATCACTCGATAAAAAGGAGCAAACCATTCGGTCTCGCCGACTTGGAATCTATTACAGTCTAATTTGCCTTTAAATGCACCTCTCCCTCCAACTCATCTTAGTCATTCTGATTTCGTCATTCGTCATTCCGCCGCTCGCGGAGGCCGCGACCCCTGCCGAAGTCTCCGCAGCGGCGATCAAGGCCGTCAGCTTCTACCATAGCAAAGCGGCGGCCCATGGCGGCT
>JBIKYB010000153.1:0-11870 GCA_044355475.1 Prosthecobacter sp. | reverse complement strand
TCAGCGCCCGCAAGCGCCGTCTGGAGAACGGCTTCGCCGTGGACAGCAGGGAGATGGCCTTTATGCGGCTGTTCATCACCGCACAGGCCATCGCGCTGTTTGTGCTCGTCACCGGCCAGTTTCGTGGCATTCCGCTGCCCTCGCTCATTCTTGGCGGGGTGACGATGATAGTTTACACCGTCACGCAGCACACGAGCCTCGGGCGGCACTTGTATGCCATCGGCGGGAACACGGAGGCCGCGTTTGTCTCCGGTGTGCCGATGAAACGCACGGTGATCGCGGCTTACAGCGGCATGGGGGCCATCGTGGCCATCACCGGCTTCATGCAGACTGCGTATGCCGGTTCTTCGACGACCACGGTCGGTGATTTGATGGAACTCGACGCCGTGGCCGCTTGTGTGATCGGCGGCGTAAGTTTGCGTGGCGGACGCGGCACGGTTTTGGGCGTGCTGCTCGGTGCGTTAATCATCGCCTGCCTCCTCAATGGCATGACGCTCATGTCCGTGCCGCCGGAGCGCAAATTCATCGCCCGAGGTGTCGTCTTGATTCTCGCCGTGTGGATGGACATGCGGCTGAGCCGGAGAGCGTGACGAGGATCAAGCCTCCCCGGCCTTGCCGGCTTTGTGGGTGGCCTTGATGGCTTCCTCAATGTTGTGCAGGGCCTTGTCAGAGAGGCCGTTCTCCAAATCTTTGACGGCCTGGCTGCTGAGACGATGGGCACTTTCCTTGAAGGAGCCGTGTTTGTTCCCCTTGTCCTTCGACAATTGAATCTCGGCTTTTTTGAGATGCACGATGGCATCGGCCACTTCTTTGCCTGAGCCCTTGGCGAGTTTTTGGGCGCTGGCGAGCTGCTTGAGGGCGGTGTTGATATTAGGCTGGCCAGGATAGTCCGGCAGCTTGGGCGACTTCGATTTGGACTTGTCGGCTCCTGCGGCGCAGGTGACGACGATGAGGAGCACACTGATCGCGAGAGTAAAGATTCGGTTCATGGCGTAGGTGGATGGTTGATGCTGATGTTAGGACTCTGCCGCCAGAAGCAAAGCCTAAAATTCACCCGCATGCCGCAGCGGACGTGACCATCTCCGCATTCGACATTCATGTGTCATTCGCCATTCTCTCCGCATGTCCGCCGCTTCGAACCTCCTCAAACAACACCTGCAGCAGCGCCAGCTTCTTGGCGTGACGCACATCCCGCTGCGGCCTGATGCGCTGGAGAAATTGAGCGGACTGGGCCGCAAGCCAGTGGCGCGTGAAATTCCCGAGGCACGGCCGATCCGCGTCGAATCCACGCCGGTAGCACGCGCGATTCTCGACCATCCACCAGCAGAGACGAAGAAAGGCGGTTTGATCGAGGTCGCGGGCAACACCATTGAGGAAAAACTCGCCGCGTTGCGCACGATGGCGGAAACGTGGGAACCGGCGCGTTCGATGGAAAGCCTGCGGCAGACAATGGTCTTCGCCGTGGGTGATCCGCACGCGAAATTGATGTTTGTGGGGGAAGCGCCGGGCGCAGAAGAGGAAAAACTGCGCGAGCCTTTCGTCGGACCTGCTGGGCAGAAGCTCACCGCCATCATCAAGGCGATGGGGCTTGACCGCTCCCAGGTTTACATCAGCAACATCTGCAAATTCCGCCCTGCGATGGACGATCAGGGCAGTGGCAATCGCAAGCCGACCGCCGAGGAGATGAAGGCGTGCTTGCCGTTCGTGCTCACGGAAATCGATCTCATCAAACCTCAAGTCATCGTGGCCCTCGGAGCCACGGCGGCAGAAGGACTCGGCATGCCGGGCAGTGTGGGGGGGCTGCGCGGCCGTTTTCACAGCACCAGCGGCATTCCCACGATGGTGACTTATCACCCGTCGTATCTGCTGCGTGAGGAAAAGATGGGCGACGGCATCCGCGCCAAGCGCCAAGTGTGGGAGGACATGCTCAAGGTGATGGAAAAGCTCGGCCTGCCCATCAGCGAGAAGCAGCGCGGCTATTTCCAGGCAAAATAGGCATGAAGACGGTCGTTTGAGTTGCCGCCATGAAACCCAAATCGTTCAGCCGCCGCGATCTGCTCAAACTCAGCACTGCGGGCGCAGCGGCGCTGGCTGGTACGGAAACTCAGGCCGCCGGGAAGAAAAAGGGGCCGGTATGCGAGGAAGGAGGCTGCTGCATCACTCCCTCGGGTGATTTTTACAACGTCGAGCGCGGCGATCCCCTGCCATACAAGCTGCCCGTCGAGAAACTGCGCGAGATCGGCATGCTGCGCGAGACGTGGCAGCTAGAGATCGTCGCCGATCCAGCCAGCAACTCCAAAATCGAGTGTCCCATGCTGCGCAGCGATGGTACAGCGCTCACGTTCGAAAAGCTGATGGAGATCGCGAAGACGAAGGCGGTCAGTTATTTGAAGGTCATCACCTGCAACAACCTGTCCGATCCGCTCGGCCACGGTTTGTGGGAAGGCGTGCCGCTACGCGATGTGCTGTGGCTGGCAGGGCCGGTCGAAAACCTGCGCCATGTCTGGTATCACGGCCATCACAACGAGGACCCGAAGCAGATCTTCAAATGCTACCTGCCGATGAACCGCGTCTTTGAAGACCCGCCCGGCGAACTGCCCGTGATTCTTTGCTACAAGCTCAATGGTGAATTCCTCACCGGCGAACGCGGCGGTCCAGTGCGCATGATCGTGCCAGAGGCCTACGGCTTCAAATCGGTGAAATGGCTGCAACGCGTCGGTTTCACCAACGCGCATCAATCCGACGACACCTACGCCAACGGCAACAACGACATCAACTCCTGGCTCAAGACCTTCGCGCGATTCGGCGAGCTGCCGGAAAAGATCAAAGCCGGAGAGCCGCTGACGATCCACGGCAACGCGCAAGTCGGCATCTCTGGACTCAAAACGGTGCAATACTCTCTGCGTGATGTGAGCCAACCGCTTCCGGCGAACGATCCGCACTTCACGAAAGCGCCGTGGCAGGACGCGCAGATTGTTCCGTTCGATGGCAGCGGCATCGCAGGCTTCAAAGGCGCGCCGCTGCATCCGGCGCAGTTTGATCCCGTGACGAAAAAGCCACGCGGATGGCCGCTGCGGCACACGCTTTGCCGCTGGACTGTGAAACCGCTGAAAATCGCCCCTGGAAAGTATGAGCTTCATTGCCGCACAATTGATTCGAACGGAGCCGCGCAGCCGATGCCGAGGCCGTTTCCGAAGTCAGGGAAGAACAGCATCCAAAAAGCGCTGCTGGAGGTCGTGGCGTGAGCCCGGATGAACCGTCGAGTCAGGTCTGGAGCACCTCGTGCATGGTTTTGAGCAGTGTTTCCGCTGTGTAGGGCTTTGGGATGAACTGCCTGACGCCCATGCTGGCTGCATCGGCATGGAGGCCGCTGGCGGCAATGATGCGCACCTGCGGATTGATCCGAAGCAGCACTTGAATCGTTCTTGGTCCATCCATCACGGGCATCATCATGTCGGTAAGCACCACGGCGATCTCTTGCTTGCGGGCGGCATAAATTGAGACGGCCTCGATACCATCGGCGGCCAGCACGACGCGGTAGCCAAAGGATTCCAACGTGTGCTGGGTGAGCTGCCGCACAGCATCCTCGTCATCGACTACCAGGACGAGCTCGCCGTTGCCGCCTGAGGGTGGCGTGGGTGCTGGTGTTTCCGGGGTGCCTTCCAGGCTGGGTTCTTTCTGCGCCGGGAGAAACACTTGGAATTGAGTGCCCTCGCCTACCTTGCTCTCCACCCGCACAAAGCCGCCGTGGCTCTTGATGATGGCGGCGGTGGTGGACAGACCCAGGCCGGTGCCTTTGCCGGGTTCCTTGGTTGTGAAAAACGGCTCGAAGATGCGCTCGATGATCTCTGGCGGCATGCCTTCACCATTGTCCACTACCACGATGCGCACATGCGGGCCGGGACTGGCCTCGATGTTCATTCCGGCGTAGTGCTCGTCGAGGATGAGGTTGCTTGCAGCGAGTGTCAGTGTGCCGCCGCGAGGCATGGCGTCGCGGGCGTTGACGCAGAGATTGAGGAGCACTTGGTGGAGCTGTGTTGGATCACCTTGCACCACCCACAGATCCGATGGCACGTCACAGCGCACCAGAATGTTTTTGGCGAAGGTGTCTTGGACGATTTTTTCGACCTCCCTGAGCAAATGACCGACCTGCAAGCGCAACTGCCGCCCCTCCACGCCACGCGCGAAGGAGAGCACCTGACGGACCATCTCCGCGCCACGACGAGCGCTGCCCTCGATGGTGGTGAGAATGCTCAGACGCAGCGGGTTCTGCTCTTGCCGTTTGAGCAGCTCGATGGACATCATGATGGGTGCCAGCACGTTGTTGAGATCGTGGGCGATGCCGCCTGCCAGCGTGCCGATGCTCTCCATGCGCTGGACCCGGAGATACTGAGACTCAAGATTTTTGCTTTCCGTGATGTCCATCGCGGTGCCGACGATTCGCAGAACTAGGCCCTGCGAATCGCGCACTGGAAAGGCGCGATCATGAATCCAACGGACACTGCCATCAGGGCGCAGGATGCGATAGGTCTCATCGTAGTCCCCACGGGCCTGACGGGCTTCTGCTGCCATGACTCGCAGGCGGTCGTCGGGATGGATCGCCGCCAGCCAGTGGTGCGGTGCGGCGCACAGGCTGGTGCAGGTGCGCTGCCAGATGGTCTCATAAGCCGGGCTGATGTAGAGCATCTGTTGCCTGAGCGGGTCGGTGATCCAGAAGACTTCGTCGATGGTTTCAGCCAGCTCCCGGAAACGGGCCTCGCTTTCCCGCAACTGCCGACCGGTTTGCTGCTCATCTTCGAGCACGCTCAAGAGCGCGGCACGGGATTTTTCGGCCAGGGCCAGCAGGCGCTGCGTCTCCTGCTCGCTTTTCATCAATTTGGCATTTTGACGGTGCAGCTCGAGCCGCGTCATGACTTGGCGACTCAGGGCGCTCAAGGCCGCAGTCTGCGCGGCTTCCAGCCTGCGTGGTCGGTGGTCGATCACACACAGCGTGCCGAGCGGCAGTCCGTCTCGTGAGATCAAGGGGGCTCCCGCGTAAAAGCGGATGTGCGGTGAGGCGGTCACGAGTTCGTTTTCGGCGAAGCGCGGGTCCGCCCGCGCGTCCGGCACCTCCATGACGATGTCTTTCTGCAAAATGGCATGCGCACAGAAGGCGAGGTCACGCGGGGTCTGCCGAGCTTGCAGGCCGTGGTGGGACTTGAACCACTGGCGTGACTCGTCCACGAACGAGATCAGGGCCACGGGAGCCTGGCAGATGTGCGCTGCCAGCGAGGATAACTCGTCAAACTCCGCCTCGGGCGGTGAGTCCATTACATTGTATTCACGCAACGACCGAAGGCGTTGTGATTCATCCGGCGGCAGGGGCGCTTTCATGAAGCTTGGCTGGGATAACGTGCAGGCTGCCCCTGCAGGGTGAGGAGGGCATTGACCTCCGCCTTCATCTGCTGGACGCGCCCCTCGCGTGCCAACATCGCATTCTGCCAGCGAAGCAGTTCATCGAGTTGCTCCCGCAGCTTGACCTCCGCCCGCTTGCGCTCGGTGATGTCCATGAGCACGGCCCGGCAGCCTTTGGCGTCTTGAGCACGCAGCGCCGCCAGATGTACGGTGCGCCCGGTTCCGCCTGAGACGAGTACACCTAGCTCGCAGGTCTGTCGCACACCGGTCAAAAAGACTCGCTGCATGAACTGAGTGAAAGCAGGGCGCTCATTCTCGGGAATGAAGGATGAGAGGCGCTGTTTCATCATCAGATCACGCTCCAGGCCGAGAAGCTGCGCGCAGGAGAGGTTCACCAGATTGATGGTGCCATCCGCGTTGAGATTGAGATATCCGACCGGCGCGAAATCGAACAGATCAGTGTAGCGCTCCAGCACGTCTTCGATCTCGGCATTGGCGGCCTGAAGCTCCTCATTCTGCATCTCCAGCTCGATCTGGTGGACTTGCAGTTCATGCTGTAACCGCAGCAACTCGGGCAGGGATGTCCCGGTGCCAGGCTGTTGCTGCTGCAGCCGCTCTTCTGCGGCCAAACGTAATTCCTCTGGAGTGCTGGCGGCGTGCGGTTTCAAAACCGCAGGCACCCCTGGTTGTATGAGATGGGACTCGGCAGGGTGCGCGGGCCGCAGCAAGCCATCCAAAGGTTTTCAGTCATGCCGGGTCATGGGTTAAGGTTTGACCAAGCAAGCTAACCTGCCGCTTGAGGGTGTCCATCGCCACCTGATGGGGTATTTACCCCATCTCCGTGTGATTCTTCGCTGCCAGCATGCGGTGCAGGGATTGGCCGCAATTTGTTGGCGGTGTTAGGGCTGAGCATGAACTGTCTGGCATCGCGTCGGGACAAGCAAAGGGGCGGTCGTTTAACTTTTGAGGCCACATGCATTTTCTCATGTTTAATAGAATTTACAGGCGGGTGACTGCACGACGAACAAAGTCTCATGAAGCAGCTTCTCATGCCGTGTTCTTCGCCCTCAGGACAATCGGCCCTCTCAGGGGCATTCTCGGAGAAATATTTCGCCTGAAGTGATGAGGGCTTGGCAAACGCGGCGTTTCCCCTGAGAATCATTTCCACAACTCCAACTACCAGCCATGCCGCGCAAACTCAGTCACATCGCCCCGGATTGGTGGGATTACACCACTCTGGACTTCGATCTCATCAACGACGCCGCAAGGCTCACCGAGCGCGACCTGCGCCAGCTCTCCCGCCCTGGCTTCAAGGTCGTCATGTATGACACGCTGGAGGATTTTTACCTCGCCGAGGCCCTGGAATACATCCACGCTTGGCGTCAGGCCACGCCGGATAACCCAACGGGCATCTGCGGCCCCATCGGCCCCACGGAGCAGCTTCCGCTCGTGGCGCGTCTCATCAACGACCTCGGCATTTCCATCAAAGACGGCCATTTCTGGGGCATGGACGAGTGGTACGACGAAAACACGAAGAAAGAGGTCAGCATGGAGCATCCGCTGTCCTTTGAGCGGGCGGACCGTCAGCTCTGCTTCGACCGCATGCAGAAAAAGCTCTGCATGCCGGACACCCACCTGCATTTCCCAAAAGCGGACGTCGCTGAATATGTGAAAAGCTGGCAGAGCGGCGTACGCTGCGTCGTCATGCAGGGCGGCCAGGGAGACATCAAGCACTGGGCCTTCAATGATCCGCTGAAACGCACCGGCAAGTGGAAGAACGAGCCACCGCCGCCCGCCGAATACCGCAAACTCAGCACCCGCGTAGTCGAGCTTCATCCCGTGACCCTCGCGCAAAACGCCCGCACCTCCGGTGGTGGAAACATCACCATGGTGCCCAAGATGGCCATCACCGTCGGCCCGAAGGAAACCTGGATGGCCGAAAAGGTGAGCATCTGGCACGCCGGCCTTCACGACAATCCCCTCGGCCAACGCCTCACCGCGCTGATGATCTCCAAACGCCTAGCCGACAGCGCTGTGCCGATGTCCTTGCTCGCCGACCACCCCAACGTGCAGTTCAACTACTACCGCGGCGGACTCGGCCACTGCGAGGTGGAGATGCATTAGCCGGGAGTTTCAAATCACGGACTGAGAGTTTGACGTGCTGTGGCGTGTCGAAACTATCGTTTGCTATTCGCCTGATCAGACCGACATACGGGCCGCAAGTTAACCTGATAAAGGCTAAGCTAAGTCGTTCATCAGGTTGTTTCTTTGGTGTTCTTAAATCCGATAACGGAGCTTACTCAAGCCTTGGCGCAGGCTGACCGAACCCAATAAACGAAAATGAACACGAAAATGTATGTGGGCAATCTGCCCTTTAGCGCCACCGAAGATGATATCCGCAGCCTGTTCTCCGAGCACGGCGTGGTGACTGATGTCTTCCTCCCCATGGATCGCGACACTGGCCGCCCACGCGGCTTTGCCTTCGTCACCATGGACTCTGCCTCCTCAATGGAAGCAGCCATTCGCGGCCAGAACGGCAAGGACTTCGGCGGTCGCAACCTCGCCATCAATGAAGCCCGTCCGAAGGAAGAACGTCCTGGTGGCGGCGGTGGCTACGGCGGTGGTGGCGGCGGCGGTGGTCGCGGCGGCTACGGCGGCAAGGGTGGTGGCGGCGGCGGCGGCGGTGGTCGCGGCGGCTATGGCGGCGGTGGTGGCGGCGGCGGCGGTGGCCGTGATCGCTACTAATTCGCAGCGCATCCTATTTTAAACCAATCTTGGCGGCATCCTGGCAACGGGATGCCGCTTTTTCATGGGTCACGGGGGCAAACCATTTGAGCAATCGTTTGCTATTGCGGCACGTGACGACGATAAGAGAATCGCAAGTTAACCTGGTGCATGCCAACTAAGTTGTTCATCAGGTGATTCTTTTTGATTCGTTGGTGTTCTGAAATCCGATATCGGAGCTCTGTTTGGCCTCTCTCAGGTGAGCTGCGACCAATAAAAGATATGAACACGAAAATGTATGTGGGCAACCTGCCCTTCAACGCCACCGAAGACGACATCCGCACGCTCTTCACCGATTATGGCACAGTCACCGACGTCCACCTGCCCATGGACCGCGAATCGGGCCGCCCCCGTGGCTTTGCCTTTGTCACCATGGACTCCACCATGGCCATGAACGAAGCCATCCGTGGCCTCAATGAGAAAGACTACGGCGGTCGTAACCTCACCATCAACGAAGCCCGTCCGAAGGAAGATCGCCCAGCCTACGCAGGTGGTGGCGGAGGCGGCGGTGGTCGCGGCGGCTACGGCGGCAAAGGCGGCGGTGGTGGCGGCGGCGGTCGCTACTAAGCGCCCCTGATTCCCTTCCCAACCCCCAAAATTCACGGCGGCATCCTGGCAACGGGATGCCGCTTTCATTTGCTCAGTCGCCACACGGGCAACATGGCATCCCAGATGACGCCGAAAAAGGGGGGCATCATCCGGCGAGTCAAATCGTCGCTTCGCGGAGAGCGTTTGTGCCTCTCACCACCTCTTCGGTGATGCAGCACGGATTCAACACCTTGCTGGGCTTAGCGATGCGAGCTGAAAGCGAACAACAAGCCCATGACTCCGCCGTAGATGGCACCGCGCCACCAAGTGGAGGTGAGTGGGCAGGTGCCGGAGCTGCATTGGCCGAAGTAGCCCATCGCCGAGCCGAGAACGGCTCCAATGACGATGGGAATGAGAAAGCGTGTCATAAGGGCCAATTTGGACTGCGGCAGCCTGCTGCCCGCAGTCCATGTCAGCTACGAGCCGCATTTCCCTCCACCACAGCAACCACCGCCCTTGTCATTGCCGCCTTTACCGCAGGTGCTGATGCCGAGTGGGGCATACAGCGGGCAGAAGCGGATGAAGGCGGTGAGCAGCGGCACGGCACCGATGGCTCCGAGCCAGCTATGATTGACGATGCCGTAGGCGATGAGGCCGAGGCCGAGGATGATGCGCAGGGCGCGGTCGATGGTTCCAATGTTGGGTTTCATGTCAGTGTTTGGGTTCGGGGTGAGAATGTTTGTTCGCCATGAAGTAGAGCACCGGCACGGCCATGCGGCTGATGAGCAAGCTGGCGATTTCTCCGGCCATGAGGGCGATGGCGAGGCCTTGGAAGATGGGATCGGCGAGGATGACCGCGGCTCCGACGACGACGGCCATCGCGGTGAGCAGCATCGGGCGGAACCGCACAGCTCCGGCGTCGATGACGGCCTCGCTCAGCGGCATGCCTTCGCGCACGCGCAGCTCGATGAAATCGACGAGGATGATGCTGTTTCGCACCACGATGCCGCCGCCGGCCATGAAGCCGATCATGCTGGTGGCGGAGAAGAAGGCGTCCATCAGTCCATGCGCGGGCAAGATGCCGACCAGCGAGAACGGAATGGCGATCATGACGATGGCAGGCGTCAGGAAGCTGCGGAACCAGCCGACCATAAGCACGTAGATCAGGATGATACACGCGCCGAAGGCCGCGCCGAGGTCGCGGAAGACTTCGATGGTGATGTGCCATTCGCCGTCCCATTTCATCGCGGGTTCGGCATCGCTGAAAGGCATGGAGGCGTTGAGGATTTGCAACTCCGCGCCGCTGCCGCCGAACTCGCGGGTGTCGAGCTTCTTGAGCGCCTCGTTCATCTGGAAAATGGCATACACGGGGCTTTCGACGATCCCGGCCACATCACCGATGACGTAAGTCACGGGCATGAGGTTCTTGTGATAGAGGCTCTTCTCGACGGTGACGTGCTTGACCTTCACCAGCTCACGCAACGGCACGAGCGGCGAGCCGCTGGCGCCGGGCTCAGGCAGCGCGTTGGCATCGCCGGAACGCACGCGGAGCGCCAAAAGTTCCTCGGGTGTGGTTTTGGCGCTGCGGGGCAGTTCGAGGCGAATGTTCACGTCTTCCTTCTCGGCGGGCTGATGCAGCAAATCGACGTTTTCGCCATCGACGGCGATTTTGAGCGTCTGCGAGATCGTGGCCGCACTGATGCCGTGCAGCGCGGCTTTTTCTTTGTCGATGATGAAGCGGGCTTTTTGCTGATCGGCCTCGATATACCAATCCACATCCACAACGCCCGGCGTGGATTTGAAGATAGTCTTCACGGCTTCGGCGAGCTTCTGTCGTGCTTCTTCGTTAGGCCCATAAATCTCGGCGACGAGTGTTTGCAGCACCGGCGGACCGGGCGGCACTTCGGCGATGGCGACACGGGCTTTGTAGCGATCCGCGATGGCCGTGACGGCGGGACGGATGCGTTTGGCGATGTCGTGGCTCTGCGCTTTGCGTTCGTGTTTGCCGACGAGGTTCACCTGGATGTCGGCGACGTTGGCCCCGCGACGCATGAAGTAGTGACGCACGAGGCCGTTGAAGTTGTAGGGCGAGGCGACACCGGCATAGACTTGGTAATCGGTCACTTCCGGCTCGGTGCGGATCGCAGCGGCCATTTCGCGAGCGACGGCGGCTGTTTGCTCCAGTGACGAGCCTTCTGGCATGTTCAGGATGACTTGGAATTCGCTCTTGTTGTCGAACGGCAGCATTTTCACCTTCACCCAGCCGAGTCCGACGGTCGCCATCGAGCCAAGCAACAACACGGTGATGCCGATGAGGAAAGCCCAGCGCCAGCCGGTGTGATGCAGCAGCGGCCCCATCATGCGGCGGTAGAGTTTCGTGAAGAAATCCTCGGGATGCTCGCTGGCGTCGTGATGTTCGAGGTCTTTGGCCGATGGCGTGCCGTCGGTGAGCGTCGAATATTTCTTCCCCCAGCGCAGGATGCGAATCGAAGCCCATGGCGTGACGATGAAGGCGATCAGCAGCGACCAAAACATCGCCGCGCTGGCACCAATCGGGATCGGGCGCATGTAAGGCCCCATGAGGCCGCCGACGAAGGCCATCGGCAGCACGGCGGCGATCACGGCGAAGGTGGCGAGGATCGTTGGATTGCCCACTTCGCCCACGGCTTCCACGGCGATGGCGGACCAGTTGCGGCCTTTGTTTTGCGGCAGGTGAAAGTGCCGAACGATGTTTTCGACCACCACGATGGCATCATCCACGAGGATGCCGATGCTGAAGATGAGCGCGAAGAGCGTGATGCGATTCAGCGTGAAGCCGTAGAGGTAAAAAACGAGCAGCGTGAGCGCCAGCGTGGCCGGAATGGCCACGGCGACGATGCCGCTCTCCCGCCAGCCGAGCGTGAGCCAGATGAGGATCGCCACGCTGAACACGGCGATGCCCATGTGCAGCAGCAGCTCGTTGGATTTCTCCGCCGCCGTCTCGCCATAGTTGCGGGTGATGCTGACGGTGACATCGGCGGGAATGACGCTGCCTTTGAGCAGATCGATCTTGTGCAGCACTTCATCGGCCACGCTGATCGCGTTCGCACCGGGACGTTTGGCGATGCTGAGCGTCACAGCGGGCTCTTCGGAATGTGGTGCAGGCGTCCCGCCTGCTTCTTTCG
>JBIKYB010000472.1:0-3360 GCA_044355475.1 Prosthecobacter sp. | reverse complement strand
ACGATGCCAAAAACCAAGGGGAGAACGATGGTCAGTAAAATTGAAGAGGATGGCAGTATGGTGAACAATGATTGCCCGATAAGTATCCATTGCCAATCGAAGCTACATTTCACTCCTCATGTCCTGGAACTACCGCATCCTTCAGCATCGGCATCCCGCCGGGGACACGGTGGCGCTGCATGAGGTGTTTTATGAAGAGGATGGCAGCATCTCCGCTTGGTCGGTGGAACCGGAGAGCGGGCACTTTGATTCCGCCGATGAACTCGAACGCAGTCTGGAAAGGATGCTCAACGATGTCCGACGCTTCAAAGAGGCTGTGCTTGAGAGAGACTCGTTGCCAGGGGCGGCGCAGCTTCGATGCTGAATCGAATCGAACCGATCATGCCTTTACGAATCTGGTGCAGGCGGTTAGCTTTCTGCTGTTCGATTCACCTTCACGAAGCCGCTCAGGGAACTGCTGCGGGCCACTTTTATGAATCTGCCCTCCTACCGCACCGCTCGCGCCCTTTACCCGCATCGCCCTGAGCTGTGGGAGCCGGAGTATCTCTACGAGCCGCTGCCCGTGCCGGCCGATCACCCCGAGCTGGACCTGTGGGGCTTCACGCGTGTGAGGAGAGAGAACGAGGCCGAGGACGTCGGCGCACTTGCCCAAGTGCGGGAGTCTGACCCTACGCCCTCAGCTCTTCGCCCTCTGCCTGCGGAGCAGGAGCCTCTGCGCGCCCGGATGCTGAACGAGTTCGTCTATTGCCCACGCCTCTTTTATTATGAGCAGGTGGAGGGTGTCTTCGTGAGCAATGCAGACACGGAACGCGGCTCCGCCATTCACGAAAAGGTGGATCGCGGTAAAGGATCGCTGCCGAAAGCGAAGGGTAGGTCAGGCGTCCCGCCTGACACGGGTGAGGCAGGCATCCTGCCTGCCGCTGATGCCACTGAGAGTGCCACGGAAAGCGAGCCAGACCTCGCCGACCTGAAAGCGCATGTGCCGGATGATGCTGAGCCGAAGGAAGAGACGATCCACTCCCGCTCCGCCATGCTCAGTTCGACCCGGCTGGGCGTGGTGGCGAAGATGGACCTCGTGGAGGTGCAGGTGAAACGGCGTGTGCAGGGGGCAATGGCGGATCTCTTTGCACCCCGGCATCTCGATGTGCAAAGCGTGACGCCGGTGGATTACAAAGCCGGTGCACCCAAGATCGGTGCCGAGCAGAACGAGCTGTGGGATGCGGACAAGATGCAGCTCGGCCTGCAAATCCTGATCCTGCGCGACAACGGTTACACCTGCGATGAAGGCGTCATTTACTACCGCGCCACGAAGCAGCGCGTGCCGCTGCGCATGACGCCAGAGCTTGAGACCTGGATCATCGCCCAGATCGCCAAAGCCCGCGAACTGGCCGCCTCCCCCACCATCCCGCCACCGCTGGTGAACAGCCCCAAGTGCGTCCGCTGCTCCCTCGCCCCCGTTTGCCTGCCTGATGAGACGCGGATGCTAAAGTGGCCCGCACAGTCCGCTGTGCGGAATCCCCAGAGCCGCACACAGGAGTGTGCGGACCACTCTGCTCCCCGCAGTCTGGCAACTGCGCCTACAGCTACACCACGCCGCCTCATCGCCGCACGCGATGACGAGCGGGCGCTTTACCTGAACACGCAGGGGCATCGTGTGGGCATCAAATCCGAGCGACTGATCATCAAAGACGGCGACAGCGTGATCGACGAGATCCGCCTGAACGATGTGACGCATGTGGCGCTGTTTGGGAATATCCAACTCAGCACGCAGGCCATCCAGGAACTGTGCGAGCAGGAGATCCCGGTGGCCTATTTCAGCATGGGGGGCTGGTTTTATGGACTGACTCGCGGGCATGGGCTGAAGAACGTCCACACACGCATTCAGCAGTTCGCCGCCGCCTCAAATCCGCTGCAATGCCTGGCCCTGGCGCAGAAGATCGTGCAGGCGAAGATCCGCAACCATCGCACGATGCTCATGCGCCTGCACACGCAGCCACCGAGCGCCGCCGTGGTCGGAATGAAAGAAATCGCCGCACGCGTGCCGAATGCTCGTGGGCTGGATGAACTGCTCGGCATGGAAGGCGCGGCAGCGGCGCTGTACTTCCAGCACTTCGCCGGCATGATCAAAGTGGGCGATGATGATCTGGAAGACGAAATCCCCGGCCTGGAGATGAACTCGAAGGCGCAGGAGCGAAAGAAAGCGGAGACGGAGGCCTTCACCTTTGACTTCACCCATCGGAAACGCCGCCCACCGACCGATCCGGTGAACGCGCTGCTCTCGCTCGCCTACAGCCTGCTGGCCAAGGATTGCACCATTGCCGCCCTGGCGGTGGGCTTTGACCCCTACGTCGGCTTTTATCATCAGCCGCGACACGGCAGACCCGCTCTGGCGCTCGATCTCATGGAGGAATTTCGCCCGCTGGTGGCTGAAAGCGCCGTGCTGACCGCGATCAACAACCGCATGATCACCTCTGGGCATTTTGTCCGTGCCGGAGATGCCGTGAACCTCACGCCACATGGACGGAAGGCCTTTTTCCATGCCTACGAGCAGCGCATGAACACGCTGATCACTCACCCGGTCTTCGATTACAAAGTGAGCTACCGCCGCGTGCTGGAACTCCAGGCCCGTCTGCTAGCCCGCTGGCTGACCGGTGAAATCCCCGACTACGTCCCCATGGTGACGCGGTGATTTCACAACTTTGAACTTGGAACATGAAACCCTGAACTTCATCGCATGTCCGACCGAGCCACCCTCATCAGCGCCCGCCATACCTATTTGGTGACGTATGACATCGCCAACGACAAGCGGCTGAAGAAAGTCTTCAAGGTGTGCAAGAACCATGGCACCCATCTGCAATTTTCCGTCTTCGAGTGCGACCTCAACCCGCGTGAACTGACCGTGCTCCAGCGGGAGCTGAAGTCGCTCATCAAACAGGATGAGGATCAAGTGCTCTTCGTCTCACTCGGACCGGCCGAGGGGCGTGGGGACCGTGTCATATCCTCACTGGGGCTTCCGTACTCGCGGTTTGATGCGCCCTGCTACGTGGTGTAGAACCCCCACGTCTAAGTTTTCGATCTTTTACATCTCCAAAGCATCCATCGCGAGCGCCCCGGTGGCGCTTTCAGCCCCCGCATGCGCTCGCGCCTTGAACGCCAACACTTTCGCCCGTTTGATTTCATGTCGCCTCAGTCGCCAGAGTCCTTTCTAGCCAGCCGCTCGCCAAGTGCGGCTGGAAGCCTTGATTTTGCGACGACGCAGAGGCGGCGCTATCCCCCCTCCTCGGAGGGGGGCTCCGTTGAAGCCCAGCGACGGGTGGGGAAAAGAGTGTTGGAGCGCAGGCTATCCCCCCTCCTCGGAGG
>JBIKYB010000471.1:0-3372 GCA_044355475.1 Prosthecobacter sp. | reverse complement strand
CATCGCCCAGAACCGTCTGGCGCATGCCTACCTCTTCGTGGGGCCGCGTGGCACGGGGAAGACCTCCACGGCGCGTATTTTTGCCAAGGCGCTGTGCTGCAAGGGCGGGCCGAACATTGATTTCGACCCGAACGACGAGCTGAGCATCGAGATCGCCGAAGGGCGCTGCATGGACGTGCTGGAGATCGACGGCGCGAGCAATAACGGTGTGGAGCAGGTACGCGAGCTGCGGGACAATGTGAAGTTTGCCCCGACGCGCTGCAGCTACAAGATCTACTACATCGACGAGGTTCACATGCTGACCACCGGCGCTTTCAATGCGCTGCTCAAGACGCTGGAAGAGCCGCCGCCGCATGTGAAGTTCATCTTTGCCACCACGGAGCCGAACAAGATCCTGCCCACGATCATCAGCCGCTGCCAGCGCTTTGACCTGCGCCGCATCCCGAACGCGATCATCGCGAAGCATCTGCTGCACATCGCGGAGCTGGAAGGCGTGCATCTGGATGAAAAAGCCGCCTATGCCATCGGCAAAGGCGCGGAGGGCGGCATGCGCGACGCGCAGTCGATGCTGGACCAACTCGTGGCTTTCTGCGGCGGCAAGATCGCCGAGCAGGACGTGCTGGACATCTTCGGCTTCACCTCCGGCGAGTCGGTGGCGCAACTGGCGCGGAACATTCTCGAAAGCGACACGGTGGGTGCGCTGCGGGCAGTGTATGAGCAGAACGAGGCGGGCAAGGATCTGGGGCGCTTCCTATCTGACCTGATCCAGCATTTCCGCACGCTGCTGGTGCAGCAGGCGGACCCGGAGGCTGCGTCGGAGGATTTGAGCCCTGAATTGATCCAGGAAATCGAGACGCAGGCGCAGATGGCAAACACGGAGCAACTGCTGCGTGTGGTGGACGGTCTGGCGGAGGTGGACTCCCGCATGCGCTGGGCCAGCAACAAGCGTCTGCACTTTGAATTGGGCGTGATCGCCGGGGTGCAGAGCCTGAATGAAGTTTCGATCAGCGATGTGATCGACGCGCTGGATGGCGGCACGAGCGCCGAGCTGCCACGGCAGGCTCCTCGTCCGCAGATCGCGCCACCCGTGCGCCGTGCGCCAGCTCCGGTGAAGGCCGCTGAGCCGGTGAAGGCCGCTGAGCCGGTGAAGGTGGAGGAACCCGTTCGCGCTTCGCAGTTGCCAGTTCGCAGTGCGGAAATGGTCGTGCGGGAGGAAACACCGGTGCCGGCCCCAGTGGTGGCTGCCGCGCCGCCTCCAGACGTGAAAGCAGTCGAGCCGGAAGTGGTGGTCGAGAAAGAGCCGGTGAGCGATGCGGACTTCTGGCCGCAATTCACCGCCCTGGTGCAGCAGCGGCGGCAATTGATCGTGCCTTGGATTCAGACAGCTTCGCTCCTGGGAATTGCCCGCAACACCGTCAAGGTCGGCTTCCCCACCTCGGAGAGTTTTGCCCGCGACAGCCTGATGCGGCCCGCCCAGGTGAGTTTTCTGGAAAGCCTGGCCAAAGAGCTGACTGGGCAGGCGATGAAGTTCGAGTTCGTGCTCGATCCGAGCCTGAAAGCGCCTGAATTTTCCGAGATGGGCCTCGGTCTGCTGGATGAGCCTGCGCCCGCGCCGAAACCCAAGGCAGAGCCAAAGCCTGTGGCAAAAGAGGAGGCTCCCAAAGCCGCCGCCTCTGCTGCTGCTGAGGCTCCGCCCCCGCCGCAGGTGGATGATTCGTTTTACAACGATCCGCTGATCCAGAGCGCGATGGTACGATTCAAAGCCAAACTGGCTCCAGTTGGTTGAGTCCAATGAGACGGGACAGACGCATAAAAGGGGTTGCGGGGAACGTTTTCCCCAGCATAAAACGCGCGGCCTTTTAGGCCCAACCTTTTGCTTCGCCACCGTGCCTGTAGAAACACCTTCCTCGTCCGTCGCTGCTCCCAAGCCGTTCCTCCTCAAAGTTTTATGCTCCCTCGGGGTGATGCTCCGGCAGTGGGTGAACTCAGATTACCACCCGGAAGGTGCTGAGGCGGTGATGCAGAAGGAGGAAAAGGTCGATATGAAGCGAACCATGCCCTTCATCATCCTGCATGCGTGCTGCCTGCTGGTGTTTGTGGTGGGCTTCAGTTGGTTCGCGGTGGCGGCTGCGGCGGCTTTTTATCTATTCCGCATGTTTGCCATCACGGCGTTCTATCACCGCTATTTCTCTCACCGGGCCTACAAGACCTCTCGTCTGGGGCAGTTTCTTTTTGCGGCCATCGGAAACATGGCCTGCCAGCGTGGTGCCCTGTGGTGGGCCTCGACGCACCGGCATCATCACAAGCATTCGGATGACGAGCACGACATCCATTCCCCGCGGCAGAAGGGCTTCTGGTGGTCGCACCTGGGCTGGATCACCAGCCAGCGTAACTTTCCCACCGACTACAGCCGCATCAAGGATCTGGCGAAGTTCCCGGAACTCGTATTTCTGAACCGTCACGACATGCTCGTGCCGTTGGTGATGGGAGCTGCGATCTATGGCGTGGGCATGCTGCTGGAGACGTATGCTCCCGGACTCGGCTGCACCGCGAATCAGCTTTTCGTTTGGTGCTTCTTTGTCAGCACGGTGGTGCTCATGCACGGCACTTTCTTCATCAACTCCCTGGCGCATGTGTTTGGCCGCCGCCGTTATGAAACCTCGGACGACAGCCGCAACAGCCTCATCCTCGCGCTCATCACCCTGGGCGAGGGGTGGCACAACAACCACCACCGCTATCAATACAGCGCCCGTCAGGGCTTCGAGTGGTGGCAGATCGACATCAGCTACTACATCATCAAAGCAATGTCGTGGTTCGGCATTGTGTGGGATTTGAAGCCGGTGCCGGCAAAGATCCGCGAGGAGCGCGGCCCAGTGGTTTAATCCGGTGCCCGACAGGTTGTTGTTTGGCGGGCGTAAACCAACTCCCCTCATGGAGTCAGACGCCCCATTCACAACCGCTGCCAAAGCACCGCCTCGCCCCCTTGTGAGGTGTTTTGCGGCGGCTTTGCTCTTGGCCCTCACGGTGCATCTGCTGTTGCTGGTTTTCTTGGCGGTCGTGGTGGAGTTGGGTCGCCCGTCGCCGCAGGCGGCGATCCTGGCGTTCACGCAGGCGGAGGCATCTGGCCAGACCCCGAAAGTCTCAAAGACTCTGCCTGCTGATGAGATGGCAGTGCCTCCGCCTCATCAAGTCTTGGACGCCTCCGTTCATGGTTCTTTGTCACTACCCGTGCCGCAGAGAACGGTTTCACCCGTGATGAAACTGGGCGAAGCGAAGCCCATTTTTCATGGCGGGGGCGGCATGGGGCTGCCGCTGGCGATGCGGAGCCGCAGTAGCATGGACAGCCGCATGAAAATGCTATTGGAGCGAGGT
>JBIKYB010000470.1:0-3373 GCA_044355475.1 Prosthecobacter sp. | reverse complement strand
GCCGCTGCGGAGATGATGCCGCTGAGCTGGCCTGAGGTGAATGGATTGCACCCGTTCTGCCCGCATGACCAGTCCGAGGGCTATCGCACGATGTCTGGCGATCTGGAGGCCTGGTTGGCCGAGTGCACCGGCTTTGATGCCGTCTCGCTACAGCCAAACGCCGGTTCGCAGGGCGAATACGCGGGTCTTCTCGCGATCAAACGCTTCCACGCCTCGCGCGGCGAGGCTCATCGCGATGTCTGTCTCATCCCGACCTCAGCGCACGGCACGAATCCCGCCAGTGCGGTGATGTGCGGCTTCAAAGTCGTGGCTGTGTCTTGTGATGATCATGGCAACGTGGCCATTGATGATCTGAAAGCGAAGCTCGAGGCGAACAAGGGCAAGGTGGCCGCGCTGATGATCACCTATCCTTCGACGCACGGTGTGTTTGAGGAATCCATCATCGAAATCTGCCAGCTCACCCACGATCACGGCGGCCAGGTTTACATGGATGGCGCGAACATGAACGCGCAGGTCGGTTTGACCTCGCCCGGCCGCATCGGTGCCGATGTCTGCCATCTCAATCTGCACAAGACCTTCTGCATCCCGCATGGCGGTGGCGGACCGGGCGTCGGCCCCATCGCCGTGGCTGCGCATCTGCGGCCGCATTTGCCGGGGCATCACACCTGGGCGGAAGAACGCCGCGAGGGAGCGGTTTGTTCCGCTCCATGGGGCAGCGCTAGCATTTGCACCATTTCGTGGATGTACATTGCCATGATGGGGCCACGGCTCACCGAAGCGACGAAGATGGCCATCCTGAACGCCAACTACGTCGCCAAGAAGCTCGAGACCAACTTCCCCACGCTTTACAAAGGGGCGAACGGCCTCGTCGCGCACGAGTGCATCCTCGACTTCAGCCATTTCCACAAAATCACCGTCGAGGACGTGGCGAAGCGCCTCATGGACTTCGGTTATCATGCGCCCACGATGAGCTGGCCCGTCGCTGGCACGCTCATGATCGAGCCGACCGAGAGCGAGAGCAAAGCCGAGCTGGACCGTTTCATTGAGGCCATGCAGTGCATCCACGCCGAGATGATCGGCGTCGAGAGCAGCCAGTATCACGCCACCGACAACACGCTCAAACAAGCCCCGCACACCGCTGCGGCAGTCACCAAAAGCGACTGGCCGCATGCATACACGCGTGAGGCCGCTGCCTTCCCGCTGCCATGGGTGCAGGAAGCTAAATACTGGCCGCCCGTTTCCCGCATCGACAACGTTTTCGGCGATCGTCACCTCATCTGCACTTGTGTGAGTGTTGAAGAAGCGGCGGTTGGTTGAGGGTTTTCGGTCGTTTGGCTGGTGTGGAGGGTTGGTTTATCGCCAAAACATCAATTTTTAGCAGGTTGATCGCCTTATTGGGGCCCGTTTGCCTTAAAAAGTGAAGTTTTAGATTGTGATTTTGGATTTAAAACGCAGTTTGGGCTCCCGAATCGCAATTTTCACCCCAACGATCATGAGTCAGCAAAAAATGGACGGCGCTCAAGCCCTCATCAAAACCCTCGCCGACCTCGGCATCGAGTACATCTTCGGTTACTCCGGCGGCGCCGCGATTCCGATCTTCGACGCCCTCGAAACGGTCAAGACGGACATGAAGTTCATCCTCGTCCGCCACGAGCAGGGAGCCGTCCACATGGCCGATGGCTACGCCCGTGCCACTGGCAAACCCGCCGTGGTTCTCGTTACCTCCGGTCCCGGCGCTGGTAATACCGTTACCGGCCTCATGACAGCGCAGATGGACAGCGTGCCGATGATCGTCCTCTGCGGCCAGCAGGTCACCTGGATGCTCGGGAAGGATGCCTTCCAGGAGGCGGACATCTTCAACATCACGGCTCCGGTCGTGAAGCACAACTTCCTGGTGAAGAGCTCGAATGCGCTGCCCCGCATTGCCAAGGAAGCCTACCACATCGCCACCACGGGCCGCCCAGGTCCGGTGCTCATCGACATCCCGAAGGACATCAGCCAAGGCCCCTTCACCGGCACCTTTGACGAGCCGATGGACCTGCCTGGCTACCATCCCGAAGAAAACTTCAAGATCGATCAGGCCGGTATTAAAGAGGCTGCCCGCCTGATTTCCCAAGCCAAGCGCCCCGTGATCCTCGCCGGTCAGGGAGCCATGATCGCCCGTGCGGACAAGGAACTGCTCATGCTGGCCGAAACCCTCGGCTGCCCGGTCACCACGACCCTGCTTGGCAAAGGCATCTTCCCCGAAACGCATCCTCTCTCTCTCGGCATGCTCGGCATGCACGGCACCGCGTATGCGAACAAGGCGATCTGCGAGGCCGACCTCATCTTCAATGTCGGCTCACGTTTCGATGACCGCATCATTGGCAAGCCGCACATGTTTGGCCGTAATGCCAAGCTCATCCACATCGATATCGATGCGGCGGAGTTCAACAAGATGATCAAAGTGGACGTCACCATCAAAGGCGATGCGAAAGCCGCGCTCAGCGATCTCCTTCCGCACATCGAGAAGCTGCCCACCGAAGACTGGCTGGCTCATCTCGATGGCTACAAGAAGAAATTCCCCCTCTCTTATAAGAAGCAGGGCGGTCTGCGCATGCAGCAGGTCATTGATGAACTGTACAACCTCACCAAGGGCAAGGCCATCGTTTCCACCGACGTGGGCCAGCACCAGATGTGGGCGGCGCAGTTCTACAAGAACGACTCCAGCTACCACTGGCTCAGCTCCGGCGGTGCTGGCACGATGGGCTTCGGCTTCCCCGCCGCCATCGGTGCCCAGCTCGCCTGCCCGGACAAGACGGTCGTCTCCATCTCCGGTGACGGCGGCTTCCAGATGACTCTGTTTGAACTCGCCACCGCCGCGATTCACAAGCTGCCGATCAAAATTTTGATCCTCAACAACAGCTACCTCGGCATGGTCCGTCAGTGGCAGGAACTCTTCTTCGAGAACCGCGAAAGCGGTGTCGATCTCATCGGCAACCCTGACTTCGTGAAGCTCGGTGAGGCTTATGGCATCAAAGGCTGGCACATCCGCCGCCCGGCTGATGTGGAGCGCATCCTGCAGCAGGCCCTTGATTACAACGACGGCCCCTGCATCATCGAGGCCGAGTGCATCAAGCTCGAAAACGTCTTCCCCATGATCCCTGCCGGAGCCGCCCTCGAAGACATGCTCACCGAAGCGCCGAAAACGAAAATGGAGAAGCCCACTGGTTCGACCTAGTCGCATCTCCCGGAGTGCGGATGCCCTCATCCGCATTCCCATCGGCCGATGAAAACCAACCGCATCATTCAAGGCGACGCCCTCCAGGAACTCCAAAAGCTCCCCGATGCCGTCGCCCAAGCCATCATCGCCGATCCGCCTTACTTCAATGTT
>JBIKYB010000469.1:0-3378 GCA_044355475.1 Prosthecobacter sp. | reverse complement strand
CGCTTCCTCCTCTTCGCCCTTTGCCCTCTGCTCTTCGCCCAGGCCGCCGAAAAGCCCTTCACGATGCTCACCGACGAGCTCCTCGCGAAGCTTCCCGAAGCTCAGCGCAGCGAATGGACCGCCTACATCGCCCAATCGCGTGCCTTGGCCGCCGAGGAGCACCGCATCCTCGATGCCGAACGCTCCAAAGCCGAGGCCAAGCCCGCGCCGGGCAATCGCGCCGAGTTTGAGTTCGATAGCGACACGTCGGCTGAGTGGTTCGCCAGCAAGGAAAACCTGAAGCTCGCCGAAGTCGTCATCAGCTACCAGACACCCACCGGCGGTTGGTCCAAGGCGGTCGATTACACGAAAGGCCCGCGCCAGCCCGGCACGCACTGGACCTCGCAAAAAGGCGACGCCTGGCACTACTGCGGCACCTTTGACAACCGCACCACGACCGAGCACATCAAGTTCCTCGCCGGTGTCTTCACCGCCACGAAGCGCGACGACGTGAAAGCCGCGCTGATGAAGGGTCTCGACTACGTTTTCGCCGCGCAGTATCCGAACGGCGGCTGGCCGCAAAACTACCCCGTCGAGCGCGGCTACCACGAGGCCATCACGCTCAATGACGATGCCATGATGCACGTCCTGGAGGTCCTCCACGACCTCGCCGAGGGCGACAACCACTTCACCTTCGCCGATGCCGCGCTGAAGCAGCGGGCGCGGGTCGCGTTCGACAAAGGCATCGCCAACATCGCCGCCATGCAGGTCCGCATCGACGGCCAACCCACCGTCTGGTGCGCCCAGCATCACCCGCTCACGCTCGAGCCCGTGAAAGCCCGCGCCAAAGAGCCGCCGTCTCTCAGCGGCGGCGAATCCGCGAACCTCGTGAAGTTCCTCATGCGCAGCGGCCCCACCACGCCCGAAGTCGTCGCCATCATCGAATCCGCGCTGAAGTGGTTCGACGCCCACCGCCTCACCGGCCTGCGCAAAACCAAAAACGACGAAGGCAAGACCGACTACATCGCCGACCCTGACTCCACCGACGTCCTCTGGGCCCGCTTCTACGACCTCCAAACCGCCAAGCCCATCTTCGCCGGTGCCCAGGACGGCATCGTTTATTCCACCTTCCAAGAAATGGCCGCCAAAAACAAAGTCGCCTACGACTTCTTCAGCACCCGCCCCGCCGAACTCCTCGGCAAGGAGCTTCCGAGGTGGAGGAAAAGGTTGGAGAAGGGGAAGTGAGTTGGCGTATCAGTGTTCACCACAGTGAACACAGGTGTTCATTACGATTGCACAATTGCGGGAAGGGCTTAAAATCTCCCCATGCTCCTCCGTGAAACCCTTCTCTCTGTGCTCCAGCAGCCTGCGGTGCCTCCAGCGCCTGCGGGCGAGCTGCGACGGCATCGGCAGCCGGTTTGGGAACGCAGTCAGCAGCAGTCGCACGCGCTGGTGCTCACGGGCGTGAGGCGCTGCGGCAAAAGTACCTTGCAGGGCCAAATAAGGCATACGGTGAAAGGAAAAGCCGTCACGCTCAATCTCGAAGACACGCGGCTCTATGGACTCGGCCCGGAGGATTTCGCGCCCTTGCTTGCCCTGCTCGACGAGCATCACCCCGATGCCTCGATCTACCTCGACGAGGTGCAGGAGGTGCCTGAGTGGCAGCGTCTCGTCCGCGCACTGCTCGATAAAGGCCGTCGCGTCTGCCTCACCGGCTCTAACGCGAGCCTGCTGGGCCGTGAACTCGGTTCCAAGCTCACCGGCAGGCATCTCTCACATGAGGTCTATCCGTTCTCGTATCGCGAATTCCTCGAATTCACCGCCCAACAGCCCGGCGCGGCCAGTTTGCAGGATTACCTGGCACGCGGAGGCTTTGCTGCCGCTCTCTCCGCAGGCGCGGAACAAGGCGCTGTCCTGCTGCGCGAGCTTTTGCGAGATGTGGTGCAGCGCGACATCGTCTCCCGCCATGCGCTGCGAGCCTCGCGACCTCTCATGACTCTCATGCTGCATCTGCTGGCCCACACCGGACAGCCGCTCTCTTTGCAGGCGCTCGCCAAAGGACTCGCGCTACCCTCCGTGGCGCAAACGGGCCGTATGATCGAATATTTGCAGGATGCGTGGCTGCTGCTGGCCGTGCCGCGCTTCAGCACGAAGTTCAAACAACGCGTCGTCAGCCCGCCGAAGTACTACGCCATCGACACCGGCCTCGCCGCCGCGAACACGCCGAACCCCACGCCCGACCTCGGCCGCCGACTCGAAAACGCCGTCCTGCTCCACCTCCGCCGCCTCGGCGAGTCACCCACCTTCGCCGCTATGCCGAACGACTGGGAATGCGACTTTGTCACGCCCTCGCTCGCCATTCAGTGCTGCGCCCGCCTCACCCCCGAAAACCGCGCCCGCGAACTCCGCGGCATCCTCCAAGCCTCCACCTTGCCCGGCGGCATCAAAGGCCAGCCAAGAGAGTTGCTCGTACTCACCCTGGATCAGGAAGACGAGCTTCAGGAGCAGGGAGTGAACATGCGACTCATTCCGGCGTGGAAGTGGCTGGATTAATCGACAATCACCGGTCTGTTGGGTGCATTGAATGCCATGAACACCCCGACCCTGTTTGAACAACTTCTCATGATAGGAGCTATCTCTTTTGTCATTGGTGTCATCATATACAAGCATCCGGTGGCTGCCACTTGCTTGGCTCCTATCGCCAACTTCATTCTTTACCTGTGTCTGCGTGATTGGAGTGACTTTGATGCGCATGCCATTTGGGAAACTCCCGGTTCGAGCTTGTCCTGGCTCATTGTGTTCTCGGCATATTTTGCCTTGATTGCCTTACCTTCTCTGATCGGTGTCACAATAGGGTGGATTTTTCGGCAACGACTCTGTGCAGTCCCGGCAAAATAAATCACCACCTCATTCAAAACCCGCCAAAGCATTTCTCAATGGCATGAAGAGCATTCAGCCGGTATTTCCCTGCGTATTTCCAATCTCTCGCGGTGCAGTACACACCATGCGCCTCCTCCTCTTCGCACTTTGCCCTTTGCTCTCCGCCTTCCCAGCAGAGCCGCCGAACATGCTCCTCGGCACGCAGGCCATCGGCGGGCGGTATCAGTTCACGCAGGAGGAGCCGTTGCTGGAGAGCGCGAAGCTCATCGCGGAGCTCGGGTCGGGCATCATGAAGTTCTCGATCTCGAAGCAGGCCTCGTTTGGCAAAACGAAGGCGAATGTGCGCGGGAGCAATCCCGGCCTGAAGACCCTCGCCGAGATCGCGGAGAAGGAGCCGACGCATCGCGCGGTGCTCGACATGCCGTTCACGCACGTTTTCATCTGGGCCTATCCCTTCACCACGCACGGCAGCGCAGGCACCTTCAAGCCCGCAGAGCGCGATTTGGAGTATCGCGAGGT
>JBIKYB010000468.1:0-3383 GCA_044355475.1 Prosthecobacter sp. | reverse complement strand
CGTGCATGCCAATGACGTGCTCCCCACGAATGCCGATGGTTCCCTGCCTTTCATTCAGAACAGCGATCAGTTTTACCTGAGCGGAGTCGATCAGGAAGAGACGATCCTCATTCTCTTCCCCGATGCGGCCGACCCAAAGCAACGCGAGATGCTCTTTGTGCGCGAAACGAATGAAACCATCGCGGTATGGGAAGGCGAAAAGCTCACCAAAGCGCAGGCCACCGAACGCAGCGGCATCCAGCGCGTGCATTGGCTCACGGAATTCGAGACACAGTTCCGCTCCGTCATGTGCCAAGCGGACCATGTTTTCCTCAACTCAAACGAGCACATCCGCGCCACCATCCCGACTGAAACGCGCGAGACGCGCTTCACGCACCGCTGCAAACAGGAATATCCACTGCACGACTACCGCCGCCTCGCGCAGCTCATGCACGAGCTACGTGCCATCAAAAGCCCGCATGAAATCACCGCGCTCAACGAAGCGATCCGCATCACGAGCGATGGTTTCGACCGGCTGCTGAAGTTCGTGAAGCCCGGCGTGCATGAGTTTGAGATCGAGGCCGAGCTGTCGCATGAGTTCATTCGCCAGCGTGGCCGTGGCTTTGCCTACACGCCGATCATCGCCACCGGCGGCAACGCTTGCGTGCTCCATTACATCACCAACCACTGCCAGTGCCAAGATGGTGAGCTGCTGTTGCTGGACGTGGCCGCCAACTACGGCAACTACAATGCCGACCTCACCCGCACGATCCCGGTGAATGGCAAATTCACGCCACGTCAGCGTCAGGTCTATGACGCTGTGCTGCGTGTCTTCAAACAGTGCTGCCAGATGCTTCGGCCCGGCGTCATCATCCGCGAGTATCAGGAACAAGTCGGCCTGCTCATGCAGGAAGAACTGCTCGGCCTCGGCTTGATCACGCAAGAAGACATCGCCAAGCAAGATCCCGACAAGCCTGCATATAAAAAATACTTCCCGCACGGCACCTCGCATCCGCTGGGCATCGACGTGCATGATGTCGGCCACATGTGGAAGCCCGTGCAGCCCGGCATGGTCTTCACCGTCGAGCCCGGCATTTACATCCGTGAGGAAAAACTCGGCGTCCGCCTCGAAAACAACCTCTTCATTGGCGAAACCGAAAACATCGACCTGATGGCGCATATTCCGATCGAGGCGGATGAAATCGAGGCGCTGATGGCTCGGAAATGACGAATGAAGTCCCAATGCCTGAATCAGCATTCGTCATTCGCACTTCGACATTGATTCGTCATTCGGAATTCTGGTTTCGTCATTCCTAACATGTCCCTCCCCCGCTTCCATCTCTCTGCCGCCGCATGGGCCTCGCCGCACCTGACGCTCACGCATGACGAGGCCCAGCATTGCAGCCGCGTGATGCGCAAACAACCCGGCGACACGATCGAGATTTTCGACGGCGCAGGCCGCGTGGCCGTCTGCGAGATCACGCAGGTTTCCAAATCGGAGGTGCAGGCCCAAATCACCTCCGAAACGCGAGTCGAGCCGTTTCAGATCGCGATTCATCTCCTCCCAGCGCTCATCAAGGCCGAACCCTTCGAGTGGATGCTCGAAAAAGCCGTCGAACTCGGTGCAGCGAGCGTGCAGCCTGTCATCACCGAGCGCACCATCGTCCATCTCGATGCCGCGCAGACGGAAAAGAAGCTCGCCAAATGGCGCAGGCACATGATCGAGAGCGCCAAGCAGTGCCACACGCCTTTTGTGCCTGAATTGAAGGCTCCCATCGCTTTCGCAGCCAGTTTGAAGATTCAAGCCGACTTCAAACTCATCCCCGCGCTCAGTGAGCACACGCGCACGCTCAAACAAGCCCTGCCAGCATCGAAACCAGCCCGCGTCGCCGGCTTGATCGGGCCTGAAGGCGATTTCACCACCGAAGAAGAAGCGCAGGCATTCTCGGCGGGCTTTGTGCCCATCACGCTCGGCGCACTGGTGTTGCGGGCCGAAACCGCCGCCATCGCCACGCTGGCGATTTTGGGGCATGAGCTGCGCACAAATTGAATCAGCCCTGTTTTTTCAGGTTCTTACCAATCACAGCAGATGGTTCGTTTTGCTCGTGTGATTGGCTTTTGTCACGGCTGAATGCTTTCACAATACTCACGCCGCATCCCACAAACAGCAGCCCTGCACAGATAATCATCTGCACCATCAACGCGATCAGATCATCCCTGTTGCCGAAGACTTCTTCTCGTATGAAGAACCAAGTCATAAAAATGACAAATGTGGATGTGCATGTGATAACGATGCCTTTTACGGCCGCTAGAACTCGTTCACGGGGACTTCTTTGATTGGACGGCTTCATCGATTCAAATCCCTCGGCGTGTTCACGTTGTTGAAAAATGCGACCTGTTCGTCGCTCATCTCGTGGGTGAGGGCTGATCCGTTCTGCACACAAGCTTCGATCACATGCTGGAGCTTGAGATTCTTTTCACTCAGCGCCTGGCGCATGTGTGGCAGCATGGCGGGAACATACATCCCCGCGAGAGCTTCAGCACCATGCGAGCCGCAGAAAAACCAGCCTTGATCCGGATTTTCGTGCTCACTGAGCTGTTCACGCAGAAAGGCAGCGGTCATCCAGGGCATATCGACCGCGAGGACGAGCAGTGGCATCTGCACGCACTCCAAACAGCGTGTGATCGCGCCCAGCGGACCGTCATCGACACCGGCGGGGTCATGGATGATCTCAACGCCGTCGTTCACGAGCAAAGGTTGCTCGCGGCGACAGGAGAGCATCACGCGTTCAGCGCCGAGAGATTGCAATTTGTGCAACTGCACCTGCCAAAGCTCCTGCCCATGCCATTGAAGCAGCGCCTTGTCCTGCTTCATCCGGGTGGAACGACCACCGGCGAGCAAAACGGCAGCAAAGGGTGAGCTCATGACTTGCGCAAGATGCCATCGCTCAAAATCTTCGCACGCAGGCCGCCGTGGCCTTTGAGCGCCTCTTCCGCGCCTTCGGCGAAGGCTTGGTTCATCCAATGGCATGGCGCGGCCTCCTGCGTGCCGAGGAACCGGATACCCTGCACCTCAAACTCGGTGCCGATGAGCGTGTTGAGGTCGATGCCCTTCGTGATGATGTTGCGACGAAAGGCGGAGGGTGGCACGCCCATGACGCTGAACTGTTCGCAGAGCCGTTCATACTGCTCGTGCTCGAAAAAGGTGACTTGGCCTTTGTAGTCCTCCTTCCAGCCGAAGAAACGATCTCCCACGAGGCCTTTGCCCGCCACGCACTCGGCTTCCGGCACCTCGATCTCTGGCGCGGTGCCTGCGGGCATGCCATGGTGGCCGTAAAAGTTGTGCTCGGGTGAAAGGTAGATGTGCAGGATTTGCATGCGGTGCTTGGATGTTGGCGCAAACG
>JBIKYB010000467.1:0-3385 GCA_044355475.1 Prosthecobacter sp. | reverse complement strand
CTGTCACCTGCCCGTAATTCTGGTAGGCAGGTCGGTAAAAGGTTTCCCCCGCCATTGCGCCAGGACTCAAAGCCACTGGCGCGTCCGGCGTCGGCACGCCATCGGCTTTGCGCTCGGATTCCGCCAGGTAATGCTTGTTCCAGGCCGCGTCATTCACCTTTTCCGCCAGCTCCGAGTCCAGCTTTCGCATCTGCTCCTCGTAGTCGGCCTGGCTGATCGTGCCCCGCGCGCGCATTCGTGCCAGCTCGTCGTATTCTCCCTGCATGCGGGATTTGATCACACGTTCGTAAGCTTCCAATTCCTGCTCAGTGGGCACGCTGTCCATCGTGCGCGACGCGCAAGACGCCAGCAGCGCTGAAAACAAGGCGGCAGCCAGCAGTTGTGAGACGTTCTTCATTACACATCGTAAGCCCGTGATGCCGCTTTTCAAATCAAAGCGCCATCTTGATCCTGCGTTCCTCCCGTACATCCTATGACCCACATCAGCCCTGTTTTGGACCCCATCGACGCAGCCCTGCAAGCCCCCGAGCCTCGCGGCAATTACCTGCCGTATCCCGTTTCGCGTCTCGCCGCCAAAATCATCCCGCAGGATCTCACCAATTTCAAATCTCGTGGCGTCTCCCGAGTCGAGCGTGAGCTGCAGCAGGAGATGGTCGAAATTCAGGAGCGCTACATGGAGGTCATCGACGCTTTCAACTGGAACAAGCTCATCTACGAGAGCCAATTCGGCTTCGAGCCCGTATGCGGCGAGGTGTATCATCTATATGAGGTCGAAGGCAAACGCCAGCTCAGCATGATCGCGCCTGAGGAATGGCATCAGCGCTGGGTCGGTAGCTTCAGGCTCAATGCCGATGGCAGATGGCAGATTGAAAAAGCCGCGCCAAGCTTCAGTATTCGCGACTGGGTGCAGACCTCCGTCGCTTCTTGATGCAAACCACCTTCTCAGACATTGGCATGCGCCTTGCCGGGCCCAGCGGCATCCAGGAACTCATGGATGACTGCGGAGCTGCGCTTACCACACACCCTGACATGCGCATGCTCGGCGGCGGCCAGCCGGCGGCCATTCCACAGGTGCAGCAACTCTGGCGAGAGCGCATGCGCGCCATGCTCGATGACGGCAGCATCGACCGCACATTGCTCAATTACGATCCGCCCGGCGGAAATCCGCTCTTCCGAGAAGCCTTCGCCGCGTTTCTACAGCGCGAGTGCGGTTGGAATGTCACCACCGCAAACATCGCGGTCATGCCAAGCAGCCAAAGCGCCTGCTTCTTGCTCTTCAATCTCCTCGCAGGCCAAACTGGTTCGTCCAAGCGCCGCATTCTCTTCCCGCTGCTGCCCGAATACATCGGCTACGCCAATCAGTCGCTCACTGAAGGCCAGTTCACCGCTTGCCTGCCGCGCATCGTCGAAACCGCGCCGCATGAGATCAAATACCACGTCGATTTCGACCGCCTGCGCATCACGCCTGACATCGCCGCCATGTGCGTTTCGTGTCCCACGAATCCCACCGGCAACGTCCTCACGCAAAACGAGTTCGACAGCCTCCACGCGCTCGCCGACGCGCACGGCATTCCGCTCATCATCGACAACGCCTACGGCCACCCGTTCCCCGGCGTCATTCACAACGGCTTTCAGCCCAAGTGGCAGCCCGGCATGATCTTCAGCATCAGCATGAGCAAGGTCGGTCTTCCCGGCGTTCGCACCGCCATGATCGTCGCTGATCCGCACATCGTGAAAGCGCTGTCGAACATGAATGCCATCGTCTCGCTCGCGAATGGCAATCTCGGCCAAGCGCTGCTCATGCCGCTGCTCGCGGACGACACGCTCGTCAAGCTCGGCCCCGACATCATCCGTCCGTTTTATCGCGAACGCTCCGACTTCGCCAAATCCGTGCTAGCCAATGCGCTTGGTGACCGCGTTCCGTGGGCGCTGCATGCGCAAGAAGGAGCCTTCTTCCTTTGGTTGTGGATCAATGGCCTGCCCATTCCTGCGAAAGAGCTCTACCGTCGCCTCAAAGAGCGCAAAGTCCTCGTCATCCCCGGCCACTACTTCGCTTACGGCATTGATCAGGAGTGGCGGCATCCGCACGAATGCCTGCGCCTCACCTATTCGCAGCCGCAGCACATCGTTCGCGAAGGTCTCGAAATCATCGCCGATGAAATCATCCGCAGTTTCTGAGCCGTTTTCGTCTTTCATGGCCCGCGCCCTGTTCGATCCCGAACGTGGCTACTACACCCGCCACATTCGCACCGTCGGCGCACGCGGAGATTTCGCTACCTCTGCCACTCTTTCTCCCACTCTCGGTCGCGCCGTTGCCGCCTGGCTTAAATCCGCATCAAAAGCGCAGCCGCATGTCCACCACATCATCGAAGTCGGTGCGGGCGATGGCTCGCTCATGGCCGCTGTTCGGCAATCCCTGGGCTGGTGGCAGCGCCGTCAGTTCACCTTCCACATCGTCGAGACTTCACCTGTTCTGCGCGAACAGCAGCAAAAGCGACTCGGCAGCAAAGTGCGCTGGCACCACGACCTCGAATCCGCTCTCACCCACGCTCAAGGACACGCCTTCATCTATCACAACGAACTGCTCGATGCCTTCCCCGCCACGCTCGTGCAGTGGCAAAACGCTCTCTGGCACGAAGTCTGGCTGCCAGAGCAGCTTCACCCGCATCAGCTCGATTCGGCACACTTCAGTGCTCTGCGTCACACGGGCTTCAAAGACGGCCAGCGTTGCGAGCTGCATCCCAGCATCCGTGATTGGCTGCACCACTGGACGCCGCATTGGAAAGGCGGCTCCATGCTCAGCATCGACTACGGTGATGACTTTCCGCAGCTCTACCACCGCCGTCCGCACGGCACGTTGCGTGCCTACCTGCTGCATCAAAGGCTTACCGGCACCGACATCTACGCCAACCCCGGCCGCCAGGACATCACCGCTGACATTAATTTCACTGACTACGCCGCCTGGCTACTCGAACTGGGTCTGGAGCAGACCGCGCATCAAACACTCTCCGATTTTCTTCAGCCACACGGCGCCTCATCACAGCTTCTCGATTCTGAAGGCGCAGGAACCGCCTTCAAGTGCCTCATCCACCGTCGAGGCTAAGCTTACTTGGGTCCAAAGTCCTCGACGTACTGCTCCACGATCACCTTCAGTTCCGGCGGACGCGGCAGACCGATCTCCAAAGCGCGTGAGCCATCCACCTGCTGCGGCCAGTTATCCACGATTCCTTGAATCCGGGCATCAAACGCATCCACAATCGGCCCCAGCGTGATTCCACGCTCCGCTGCTACGTCTTGAATCACCTTCTCCGCGATCTGGGGCGTCACGCGATGGGCGGGAAGCACATAGGCACGGTCTTTGCCGAGTTTGGACTCCTCCACCTCG
>JBIKYB010000466.1:0-3406 GCA_044355475.1 Prosthecobacter sp. | reverse complement strand
AATGACCCCGCGCTCGCGATGGATGCGGACACCATGCTCGTCATTCGCGGCAGCGGCACGCTCGGCTTCCCCGGCAGTGGCGAGGTCGTCAATATGCAACCGCCCGATGCGCTGCTGCAAAGCGGTGTGCGTGAGTTGCCCACACTCGGCGATGGACGCCAGAGCGGCACTTCCGCGAGTCCCTCCATCCTCAATGCCTCGCCGGAAGCCTACGCGGGCGGCGGTCTCGCCCGCTTGCGCACCGGCGACCGCGTGCGCGTGGATTTGAAAACCCGCCGCGTGGATTCGCTCGTGCCCGAGGCCGAATGGTCCACACGCGACACCACCGCCTTCGCCACTCCGCCGCCGAATGCCACGCCCTGGCAGCAGCTTTACCGCAACCATGTCGGCCAGCTCCACACCGGTGCCTGCCTCGACTTCGCCTGCGAATACCGGGCCGTCTGCGCCACGGTGCCGAGGCACAACCACTGAGGAGAATCCGAGACTCGAAATCCGAACCATGCGCCTGCAAAACCAAGTCATCCTCATCACCGGGAGCACCACCGGCATCGGCACCGCCATGGCGCGGCGATTTGTCGCGGAAGGTGCGCGCGTCATCCTGCACGGTCGTGATGTCGCTCGCGGCGAGGCCTTGCGTGAGGAACTCGGTGCGGAGAATACCGCTTTCATCGCTGGCGACCTCGCTGACGAACATCATCCCGCGCAACTCGCCGCCGCTGCGTTGGAGTGCTTCGGAAAAATCGACGCCCTGGTTAACAACGCCGCGCTCACCACGCGTGCGCACATCGCCGATACCGACACCGCGTTCTTCGACCGCGTGGTTGCCGTGAACCTCCGCGCACCGCTCATGCTCATCCGCGCCTTGCTGCCCGGCTTGAAGAAGAGCCAGGGCTGCGTGCTGAACATCGGCAGCATTCTCGCGCACTGCGGGCAGTCGAATCTCGTCGCCTACTCCATCAGCAAAGGCGGCCTCATGACCCTCACCCGCAACCTCGCCGACACGCTCGGCCCCGACCGTGTGCGCGTGAACCAGATGAACGTCGGCTGGACGCTCACCGAAAACGAATACCAAACCAAACTCGGCGACGGCCTCCCTGAAAACTGGCCCGAAACGCTCCCCGCCTACGCCGCGCCATCCGGCAGCCTGCTCATGCCCGAAGACATCGCCGAAGCCGCGCTCTACTGGGTCAGTCCCGCCAGCCGTCCCATCAGCGGCACCGTCTTCGAGGCGGAGCAATACCCGATGATTGGCCGCATCCCGAATCAAGAAAATCAAGAGGAAGAAATGGCAATGGAACGGGTGGCAAAGGAACCAAACGGCACTGCGCATTTCATTCCCCTGCCACATATTCCCCTGCCGCGAAAAGTGGCCAACCGCACACCATGAACACCACCGCCTTCAGCCTCGCCAACAAGACCGCCGTCATCACTGGCGGCGCGTCCGGCATCGGACTCGCCATCGCGAAACGCTTCGCCGCGCACGGAGCCGCCATCGAAATCCTCGACCTCCAACAAGCCGCGCTCGACACCGCCGTGGCCGAACTCCGCGCCGCCGGCCACAGCGCGCACGGCGAGAGCTGCGATGTCAGCGACCCCGCTTCGGTGGACGCCGCCTTTGCACGCATCCTCACGCGGCACGCGCGCCTGCACATCCTCGTGAACAACGCCGGCATCGCCCATGTCGGCAACGCGCTCACCACCACGCCGGAGGACTTCGCCCGCATTCAGCGCGTGAACGTGAACGGCGTCGCGCACTGCACGCAGGCTGCGCTGCGCCACATGACCGCGCACGGCGGCGGCGTCATCCTGAATCTCGCCAGCACCGTCGCGCAGATGGCCATCGCCGACCGCTTCGCCTACTCCACCAGCAAAGGCGCTGTGCTCGCCATGACCTACTCCATCGCGAAGGACTTCCTCGCCCAAGGCATCCGCTGCAACGCCATCCTCCCAGGTCGCATCCACACGCCTTTCGTGGATGGCTTCATCGCCAAAAACTATCCCGGCCGCGAGGCGGAGATGTTTGAAAAGCTCAGCCTCACCCAACCCATCGGCCGCATGGGCCAGCCCGACGAAATCGCCACCGCCGCGCTCTTCCTGTGCAGCGACGAAGCCAGCTTCATCACCGGCAGCGCCTACCCCGTGGATGGAGGAACGCTCACCCTGAGGTAAGCGATGTCACAAAAGCCGTCTTCATTCGTTTCTCATTCAAGCCCCAACCAACCAACCCATGAAACACCTTCTCAGAGCCTTCCTCCTGTCCCTCCCGCTGCTCGGAAATGCCGCCGAGTTGAATCTCCCGTTGCTTCCCGCCGAAGCGAAAATCATCCAGGGCATCGCGGCCACGGAGGGCGTTGAAGTCGTCCTCGCGTCAAAGCCGGGGTTTTCGGCCAGAGGCGCTGCGGAGACGCTCGTCAGCCTCGGCGTGCCGAAGAATGACATCGCCTCGCTGACGGTTCAGTCCAAAGAGCGGGAAGCCGTCGCCTTCACCGTCACGCATGACAAAGCGGGTCATGTGCTGGCCATCACCGGCAATGGCCGGTGGCTGCGCAACAGCACGCTGCGCTCCTTCAAGGCTCTGCCGGAGCTGCGCATCATCCGCATGGACCACAATGGCTTTCTGAGCAACGACCCCCGCGCCGTGGAGTATGACGGCAGCGGCTTTGATGCGCTCACGGACTCAAAACTGGCGGACATCAAGATTGGCCTCAGCTTTTCCGACAAGGGCATGGAGCAGTGCGCGAAAATCAAATCGCTGCGCAGCTTTGCCACCGCCCATTCGCAGGCCACCGAGGCCGGCATCGCCTTCTTTGCCGGGCATCCGGGGCTGACGCATTTCGGAATTAGCCAGGCGGGGAGCCCTTACGTTACGGAGAAGGCGCTGGGAGCCATCGCGAAGATTCCGAATCTGACGCGGGTCGGTTTGGGCGAGTGCTATGTGACGTATGCCGGCGGGTTCGCGCTTCTCGCGCCGCTTAAGGGTAAGCTCACCGAAATCAACCTGAACATGTGCGTGGCGGCGCAGGTGGACTTGGACAAGCTGAAGGCCGACCATCCGGAAGCGAAAATCATCACGACGCCGGTGGCACAGATTCCGAAGAACCTGGCAACGAGGCTCGCGAAACAGGTGCCGCCGGACCTCGCTGCTCCGCTGAACGCCGCCATCGAACAGTTCCGCAAGACAAAATGACCCTTCCGAAAATGCTTTCCTCTTCAAACACCACCTTCGTCCGAATGAACGCGCTGCGTTTGCTATCCCTGGTCATCTTCACCTGCGCAGCGACGGCGGCGGAGGTGCCGGCGGACCATGCGGAGAAGATGGCGCGCGGGCTGGAGATGTTTCGCAAGGAGGTGGGGCCGCTGCTGCGGGAGCACTGTGTGAAGTGTCATGGCGGCGAGAAGACGAAGG
>JBIKYB010000152.1:0-12027 GCA_044355475.1 Prosthecobacter sp. | reverse complement strand
CGAAGCCACGAGGCCGAAGAAACCAATCAAGAGCGCACGGATCACACCAGAATTTCTTTGAGCGGCCCGGTGCCGGCGTCGAACTTCGCCGCCATCTTGTCGCTCAGGTTAAAGCGGTCGCACGGCACGCCGGAAACATTCAACAGCGTCGAGTAGAGCGCATTGATCGGACGTTTGCCATCGAGCTGGGTGAAGCAGCCGGTTTTGAAGATGCCACCGCAGTTGCCCAGCAGCATCACCGGCCAGGTTGCGCCAGCGGTGTGTTGTTTGTCGGCGTTGTTGCTGGTGTAAACGATGAGCGTGTTGTCCATCATCGTGCCGCTGCCTTCGGGCACGCTTTCCAACTGCTCCATCAGCTTCACGAGCATGCGGCTGTTGTATTGGCGGATCTTGATCCAGATCGGATTGTCCGGCTGCTCCATGTGCCCCAGATTGTGCCCTTGCTCCTCGACGCCGAGCCCTTTCCACGACCCAAAGATTTCGCCGCGGCCTGAGCCGATGGTGAGCACGCTGGTGATGCCAGATTTGAGCGCTGAAATGCCGAGATCAAGCAGCACGTCGTGCCAGTCGGTCTCGAACTGCGGCTTGGTGTAACGGTCATCCACTTTCGGCGCAAACTTCCGCAGATGCTCGGAAACGCCGCCGAGACGCACACGCAGATCATTGATGTCGTGGAAACCCTTCACGTATTGCTCGTAGCGCTGCTGGTCCGCCATCGGCAGGCTTTTGCCATCTGCAGCGGCGAGTTGCTCGATGCGGTCGAACATGCTCGAGCGAGCCTCATGCTGCTTGCGGATGTCCCCATCCGAGATGCCGCCGTAAAGCATCTGGTAGAGGTGATTCGGGTTGGACTGCATGAAGATCGGCTGCCCGGCTCCACTGGCCGACAGGTTCGCGACCGTGGGCTTGGCCTTCATGTTCTCCATCGAGTCCATGCCGATGCAAAGATGAGGCATGAGCGTCTGAGGCAGCACTTTGCTCAATTCATAATCAATCGTGGGCCCGAGGGGCGGCGCACCATCGTCGCCGCGATACCCGCCGAGCGCGCCGAAAAAGGCGCTGTGGGACGGGCTGGTGTGGAGGCCATGGAGACCGTTGATGATGTGCAGGCGATCTTTGAAAGGCTCCAGTGCCTCGATTGGCTCCGGCAGCTTCGCCTTGGCCAGCGAGCCACTGTTCTTCATCCCAGCCGGAATGCAGGTCCTCGGATCGAATCCCTGATTTTGAAGGAAAAAGATCACCCGCTTCGGCCCACCGCCGGATGCTCTGGAAGCCGCCTGGCTGATTCCAGGGAACCAAGGCGCTGCGAAGGCCGCACCTGCCGAGGCGGCCATCTGACGGAGGAGATTTCGACGATTCATCATAGTGGCGCGTAAACGTGGCAAGGACTGGCACCTTTCAGCCGCCGGGAAGGAAATGGAGGGCTTCCGCATGGAGCATATGGGAACCAAGTTGAGAGCAGAAGGTGTATTACCAACCTGCGCACTGGCGATTGGCGGTGATGATGGCTTTGTTGTGCTCGGGCGCTACCAAGGGCAGCTGGGCTCGACATTCATTCATTTCGACAATCGGTCCTGTTCCTGGGTAGAGCCTTCGTCTTCATCGCGCCAGCCGCACTTCTCCATGAACTTGTTCCAGGCGAGGATCTGCTCATCGTTCAAGCGTTGATGGTCATTGACGGCTCCTTCCACGTGCGAGGTCCGCTTTCAGGGCGGTGAAGAGTTCTTCCGCCTTGCCCGGCTCCTGCACGAAGGGATTCGTGACCTCGCCGGGATCGATGCGGAGGTTGTAGAGCTGGAATTTGCTATTCGGGCCTTTGCCGGTGGTCTCGACGAGGTGGTCCGGGGTGAGGGTGCCGTCTTGCGCGACATAGACGTCTGAGGGCAGGATGAGTTTCCAGTCGCCCTCGCGGATGGCGAGCGTGTAGGAGCCGTAATTCACATGCACCATGCCGTTGCGGATGGGCATCGCGGGCTTCTCGCCGAGCAGCAGCGTCAGGCGTTTCAGGGCTTCGCGACGAGCGGTGGGAGCTTTTGAATTCGAGCCGTAAGATCTGCGATGACATCGGCATGCTGCGCGGAGACATCGTGAAGCTCCTCGGGATCGGTTTCGTGGTCGTAGAGTTCGGTTGGACCATCGCTCCAGCGGGTGAAGCGCCAGCGGGCGGTGCGAATGCTTTGGCCGTGAAGTTTGTCGCCTCGCGTGACGAGCGTGAAGGCGGCGTCTTTGATGCTCTTGGCGGGATCGGTCAAAATGGGCCGCAAACTGGCTCCCGCGGCCGTGTGAGGCATTTTCAGGCCGCAGAAGTCCGCGACCGTCGGATACACATCGACGAACTCGGCGAGCGAGCGCGTCGTCTGGTCGCCGTTCAGGCCCGGCGCGGCGATGATGAGCGGCGCACGACAACTGCGCTCAAACAGCGTGTTTTTGTTCCACCACTGCCGCTCGCCGGTGTGATAGCCGTGATCACCGACGAAGACGACGATCGTCTTTTCCCAGAGCTGATGCTTGTCGAGCGCATCGAGCACACGACCGAGCTGGGCATCCATGAAGCTCGTGCCGGCACAGTAGGCGCGGAAAAGCTCGCGCCACTCCTGATCGGTGAATTTGCCGAACGCGGTGCCGTAGTCGCCGAAGCCGATGCTCTCCTTGCGCACCGTCGTCATGCCTGCGGGATCGCTCCAGGGCTTCAACGAGTCCGCGGGATAGAGATCGAAGTATTTCTTCGGCGCGATGAAGGGATCATGCGGCTTCATAAAGCCGCAGCCGATGAACCACGGCGTGTCGCCGAGCTTCTCGATCATCGCCACCGTGGCGGCGGCGATCTGACCATCCGGCTGATCGTCATCCGTGCCATCCGCCGCGCCCCACTGGCACCATTTCAGCGCCCCGCCGGTCACATCACGGCCTTCGATCATTTTGCGACCTGCCTTCGTCGCTTCAAAAGCCTGCGCCGTGTGCCAGGAGCTGCCTGCATCCATCCACCGCTGCTTCGCTTCCGCATTTTTGCCGCCGCCGAGATGGAAGAGCTTTCCAAACGCATGCGATTGCCAACCGGCGTCTTTGCAAAGCTGCGGAAGCGTTACGACATCCGGCATCTTTTGCCGCAAAGGAAGGTCATTGCCCACGATGCCCGTCTGCTCCGCCCGAAGCCCAGCCATCAGGCTGCTGCGGCTCGGATTACACACCGGATACTGCACATACGCTCGCTCAAACGTCGTGCCGCGAGCTCGCAACCGGTCGAGGTTCGGCGTCTTCACGACCTCCTTGGTGAATGCTCCGCCAAAGTCCCGCAAATCATCCGCCATGATGAGCAGGACGTTGGGCTTGGAAGCCGCGAAGAGTGAAGAGCAAAAGGCGAAGAGAATGACGAGACAACGCATGACGGCGCGGTGAACGACCAGACACGAGCTTTCTCACGGCTACTTTTTCATCTTCTGCCGCTTCACCCGCTCCTGACGTGCTTTCACCGCCTCAGGGCTCACATCGGTGGTCCACAGCGGTTCCGGCAGCGTCGCCGCCCACGCGTTGTAGGCGTTTTGCAGCTCCGCGAGTTTCGCGGGCTCTTTTGCGCTCAAATCGTGCAGCTCACCCGGATCGCTCGCGAGATGGATCAGACGCGGTTTCGGCTTTGCGGCCGGAATTTCATGCCAGCCGTTGTGAGTGACGAGTTTCCAATCGCCCATGCGGATCGCCCAGATGTCCCGCGCCGTCATGCGCCAATACAGTGCCTCATGCGGCCGACCTTGTTTTTCGCCTGTGAAGTAAGGAATCAAATTCACGCCATCCAGATTGGCAGGCGCTTCCGTTTTCGCCGCGGCGAGCGCCGTGGCACTGATGTCCAGACTGCTCACCGGCTGCTCATACACCTTCCCCGCCGGCACTTGGGCCTTCCACTGCACGAGATAAGGAGTGCGGATGCCACCCTCGAGCATGAACCCCTTTTCACCGTTCAGCGGCGTATTGAGCGAGCCATTGCGATCCAGTGGTCCACCGTTGTCGCTGAGGAAAAAGATCAGCGTGTTCTCCTCCGCGCCTTTGGCCTTCAATTCGGCCAAAATCGCGCCCACCGCGTCATCCAGCGCACTCACCATCGCCGCGTAGGTGCGACGCTTTTCTCCCGCTGGTGGAAGATCTCACGACTCTCGGTTTCAAACTTCTTCGTCCATTCTTCGACGTTGAGCTTCGGATCGAGGAATTTGTCGTTGATGCCCGGTTTGACGCTGGCGTCTTGAGCGAAAGCGAGACTGGCGAGAAAGCAGAGGAGGGTGGTGGTGCGTTTCATGGTGAGAGTGAGATTAGCGAGTAGCCGTGCTGAAGGTTCGCCACGATCCGGCGAGATTGCGCACCTTGAAGCCATGCTGCGCGAGCAAACGACAGGCGAAGTAGCTACGCTGGCCGCTCTGGCAGGAGGCGATGATCTCCTTGTCCTTCGGCAGTTCGCTCAAACGTCCTCGCAACTCATCTAGCGGGATGTGCATGGAACCGGGGATGTGGCCTTTGGCTCGTTCATCGGCGCGGCGCACATCGAGCACGAGCGTCTTTGCCGGATCGAGCGTGGCGATCTCATGCCACTGCGCGAGCGCGACATCGCCAGCGAGCACGTTTTGCGCAGCCATGCCGGCGAGGTTCACGGGATCTTTGGCGGAGCCAAATGGCGGCGCGTAGGCCAGCTCCAGCTCGGCGAGATCATTCATGTTCATGCCAGCTTTCAAGGCAGTGGCGAAGACATCGAGACGCTTGTCCACGCCATCGCGGCCCACGGCTTGAGCGCCGAGGAGTTTGCCCGTGTCCGGAGCAAACAGCACCTTCATGGCGATGGGTTCCGCACCGGGATAGTAGCCCGCATGAGACGCCGGATGCATGTGCAGCACCTCGCAGGCGATGCCCGCCGCTCGCAGCGTTTTTTCATTTGCGCCCGTGCAGCCAGCGGTGAGTCCAAAGAGACGCAGCACGGCGGTGCCTTGCGTGCCTTGGTAGCTGGCGCTGCGGCCCATGATGTTGTCGGCAGCGATGCGGCCCTGGCGATTCGCCGGACCCGCCAGCGGGATCAAACTCCACGCGCCCGTGATGACATCGCGCACCTCCACGACATCGCCCACGGCGTAGATCGCGGAATCGCTCGTCTGCATGCGCTGATTCACGCGGATGCCGCCGCGCTCGCCGATCTCCAGCCCGGCGGCCTTTGCCAGCGCGCTCTCCGGCTTCACGCCCATGCCGAGAATCACGACATCCGCAGGCAGTCGGCGGCCATCTTTCAGCACCACGATGGATGCGCGGGCTGGCTCAGCATCGCTCGGCGCTTCAAACGCGGCCACCGCGCTGCCGGTGCAAAGCTCCACACCATGCTGTTTCAGCTCCAAATGCAGCCACGCGGCCATTTCGGGATCGAGCGGAGCCATGACCTGCGGCAGCGCCTCGACGAGGCTCACCGACACACCGCCATGACGCACGAGCTGCTCTGCCATCTCCAAACCGATGTAACCACCGCCGACGACCACTGCTCGCGTGCCCTCGTTCTCGTTGATCCACGATTTGATCCGCACCACATCGGGCACATTGCGCACAGTGAAATGCCCCTCTCGCTCAATGCCGGGAATCGGCGGCGTCAGCAGTGCCGCGCCGGTGGAAATGACCAGCGCATCGTAAGGCAGCGCGTATTCGCGGCCGTTCGCCAGATCGCGCACGTTCACGGTCTTTGCCTCGCGATCAATCGACACGACCTCGCTGTTCACGCGCACGTCGAGATTGAAGCGCGAGTGCAGGCTCTTCGGCGTCTGCACCAGCAGGTCTTCTTCGTTCACGATCTCGCCGCCCACGAAGTAAGGCAGACCGCAGTTGGCAAAGGACACATGCGGTCCGCGCTCCAGCACGATGATTTCCGCTTCTTCCGAGAGACGCCGCGCACGCGCTGCCGCACTGGCACCACCTGCGACGCCTCCGATGATGACCAGACGATGGGGATTCATGATTTTATGGGGTTCATTCAAACTTGATGTAGGCGAAGCCTTGCAGTTGCAGGTCGATGAGTCGTGGAAAGGCACCGACGACAAGTTTCACGCCGGGCAACAGCTCCGTGGGCTTCACGCCTTTTTGCTGCATGGTGTTTTCACACAGCTCCACCTGCACGCCGCGCTTCACGAGTTCAGCGAGGATCTCGCCATTTGGATTGGCGGCCTCGGCTCCGAGTCGTTTCCGCGCCTCGTCATTCACCACCGCCGCAATGCCCGTGCCGTGATAGACAAGATGAAAATGCACCTGCTCCGGCGCGATCCCGTGCTTCTGGTAGGTGTTGATAGCTTGCGGGCATAAAAGAGACCTTTGTTCACGCCTTCATGCTGCGCGTCATCGGTCACCTTATAAACGATGCGCAGGTTCTCCCTCACTTGGATGGGAATGACCTCCGGCTCGGCGGCGGCGGAGATGATTGTTAGGGCGAAAAGTGAAACGAGGAGGTGTTTCATATTGGCTCGAAATTGGGACTCGGTGGGTGTGGAGCATCACTACAGCGCGGCATCGAGAGCACGCAGTGCCGTCATGATGCGTTCGTGATGGGCTTTCGTGGCCTCGTGCTCCTGTTTGTGCTTGGCGTGATCCGCCTCGGCGTGCTGGTGCGCGGCATCGGGGGCGTTGCCTGCTTTTTCATGGGCGGAGATCTCCTTCTCGTGATCGGCGATCTCTGCCTCATGAGCGCAGATGCTCGCTTCGTGGCTGGCGAGTTCCTGGCGTGCTCGTTCAAGGATGGCAGCGGCTTCTTGATGATCTGCGGTCCAAGCGGCGTGATCGCTCTTCCAGGCGGCATGGTCGAGTTGATTGCTGGCGTGTTCGATGGTGGTCGTTTTCATAATGTTTAATGGGCGGTTCAGACTAGAGCTGTAGGAGCAGGAAGAGAGTGGGGTGTTCACCCCAATGCATCAGCGCGGGTCTTTGGCAGGAAAGGTGATGCGCCACAGGCCGCGCAGGTCACCGAGCTTGAAGCCGATGGCTTTGTCGTCTGGATAGAGCTTTTGGATCGCGGCGAGCGTTTCAGGAGCGATGTCTTGATTCGGCGTGCCGTGGCATTGCAGGCAGAGCGGATTGCCGAGCACGATCGGTGCGAGGAAGGCGCGGCTGCCATCCGCATTCGTGATGACTTGAGCCTTCGGTGCCTCCTTTTTCGCCAAAGCGGCCATGAATGCCTCCAGAGCGGCCTTTTCGATTTCATCGACCGCATTCTTCGGATTGCGCGGTTTGTGCGTCGCCCGTCGCAAAGTAACTCCATGAGCCGCAGCGACCTCTTTGGTGATCTGCGGAGCTTTTTCACTGCACACGCTCAAAGCGCCCGTCGGGCCGCTTTTGCCAATCGCCTCGCCCAAAGCCCCGCTGAGCTTCGCAAAGGCCTCCGCGATGATTTTCGGCCCTTCGACCGCTGGATCAGTCTGACTGAAGGCCAGCGAGGGCAGAAGTGCGATGAGGAGCAGACGTTTCATGGTTGAGTGTCCGGTTTCCACGACATGTAGCCGCGGTGGATGTGTTGGATGTTTTCAAAGCCGAGCTCTTTGAGCTTCGCGACGGCTTTGCGGCTGCGGAAGCCACCGGCGCAATAGACGAGCACAGGTTTCTTTTTGTCGAGGGCGGTCACTTTGGCATCGAAGGACTCGTCGCCGATGGAGATGTTCACGGCCTTTGGCAAAGCGCCTTCGCTGAACTCGCCGGTGGAGCGCACATCGAGCACCTGAGTTTCAGGATGCTCGCGGAGCCACGCATTGGCTTGATCGGCATTCAGATTGGCACAGACGCAGCCCGGCGCGGCTTTGAAGAGGCTGCTATCCCAGTTTCCTTCATACCAATACCAAAGGCCGACGACGGTGGCGATGATGAGGAGAGTCCAAAGCATACGGCGGATGATCATGAAGGGTGAAACGTGAAACGGCCATCAAGCGCCGCCGAGCTTCTTCACTTGCTGCGAGAGGCGCTTGAGGAGGTTGTTGCACACATTGTCGCAGAGTTCGGTGATGCTCGGATCAGCGATGAAGCAGATCACAGAGAGGCCTTCCTTGCGGCGACCCACCATCCCGGCATCGGCGAGCGACTGCACATGCCGTGAGACATTCGCCTGCGTGAGGCCGGTGGCTTCCACGAGTTCGGAGATGTTCAGCTCGCCGCCTTCTTCGAGAGCGCGGAGAATTTTGAGGCGGCTCGGCTCGGCGAGCGTGCGGAACCAGGAGGCGATGAGCGCCAGCGCCTCGTCAGTGACAGGCGGGAGCGCCTTTTTATTTCGTGCGGAGGGCATGATTTCAAAAAGGGTTTTTAGACAGCTACTATATGCGTATAAACTCATACAGTAAGCCATGAGTTCACCATGAACCCGGTTTCGTCCACTGAAAATCCAGCGCGGGTGTCCTCCCGACCGAAAAGCACGGGATGAGCGCCTCGCTGAAACGAAGTCAGCTCAAGATCGTTCCCTCACCATGCATCGCCTCGCTTTACCGCCCCTTCTTGCTCTCGCTCTTACTCTTCATCTCATCTCTTCTCCGGCCTCCTCCGCAGACCGCAGTCTAGTCACCGACGAGCCGGTTTTTGCCAAAGGCAGGCCGGAAGGCGCAGCGGAGTATGTGGCAAAGGCGGAGGCCGCTGATGGCCAGCACCTCGCGCTGACGATGCACAAGCTCCAGCAGGGCCTGGACCGCCCGTTTCTCATCTGGGCCATCGGATCGAGCTACACCAACATGCTCGGCAGCGGCGAATTCTGGCAGCGCGAGCTGCCAAAGCGCTTCCCGAAGACAAAGCAGGTCGAGTATCGCAAGATGGTCGGCAATTCCTGCCCGTGGCAGTATCTGCGCGGCTGGGCGCGGCATCTCGTCATCCCCGATCAGCCGGACCTCATCATCACCTACACCATCGGTAACCCGGCCGATTTGGAAAAGCTGCTCATCGAGCTGCGACGCCACACCACCGCCGACATCATCGTGCCCAGCATCCACTGGCGCGAGCGCGACATCCCTCAGTGGGGCAAATCCGAAAACGCCGCCGATCAAGACGTGGCCGCCGTGCGTGAGGTCTGCCGTCGGCACGCCGTCGAGTTCGTCGAAAACCGCCGCGACTGGGCCGCCTACCTCACCGCGAACAAGCTGCCCGTGCCCGCCCTGCTCAAAGACGCCGTGCATCAGAGCGACTACGGCGCCCACATCATCAACAGCAACATCCTCGCCCACTTCCGCGTGCCGGAAAGCTTCAGCTACGAGCCCGCGAGCCGCGAGCGCCTCATCCAGCCGGAGAAACAGCCCGATGGCTCCTTCACCGCCAAATTCACCGGCACCCGCATCGACCTCCACGCCACCACCGCGCCTGATGGCGGCACCTTCCGCGTCCTGATCGACGAAAAACCCGCCCGCGAGGCCAATGCCTGGCTCATGAGCTATGTGCAGCCCGACGCGAAAAACGCCAAGGAAGGCAAAGGAGCCAATCCGCGCGATCAATCGCCCCACGGCATCACGCTCGGCCAGCGCATCGTGCCGCAGACCTGGACACTCGTCATGACCAGCGACAGCGGCGACTACACACTCACCGGCAGCGTCACCGGCCCCGATGGTCAGGGCAACGCCTTCCAGCCCTTCACCAGCGCCAGCGGCCAGATCCTCATCGAACCCGACCTCTGGCGCCGCGCCGAGCGCAACCGCACCGGCGACCGCTTCACCTTCGAAATCAAACCCGCCGTCCTCGACGAAGTCACCTTCACCGCCCCATCCGCCACTCCCTTCGTCCTCCGCCTCGCCCAAATGCTCCCCAATGGCAGTCACACCCTCCGCCTCGTGCCCACCAAGCCTGGCGCGGCCAAGATCAACGCCTTGCAGGTGTTGCAGCCGCCGGGGAGGTAGGGAGGAGTTCAGCCTAACAGCCCGTCGGACTTAAATCGACACTGATGTCATCGCCAGCGTGGTGGGCGGTGGTGTTCTAGCGATCCTCATTGCTTCGATTTTTCAATGCCCACTGCCCCAGGACTTGGAACAGGTGGGGTAGCCGTGGGTTCAGTAGCATCTACTTTAGCAGCTTGTGGCTTTCCTGGGGTTCCCTCATTTTTTGGATCAAACAGCTCGAAAAATATTTCTGTGTCATCGCTGAGAGTGATTTGTGGGTCCTCGTCTCCGATGAAGCTGGAAACGATTCCATAGCTAGTGATTCCGCGTAACGCGACAATGACCTTCGTGGAAGCTGAGTAGCCTTCAATGATGGGTGCTGCCGATGCCGCGCACACTGACGCCAGCTCTCCGAGTGACTTTTTCGTATCATCATCTTTGTAGCTACGCAGACTTGGGACATGGCAGATGAAAATCACACTGTCTTTGTTCTTTCGGCAGTATGTGAGGAAGTCACCGCCAGTGAGGAAATTCTTCTTCGAACCTCCAGTGAAAAACAGAGCCTGCGTTTGTTTCAACTTTTGACTGAAGCCTGCGGCAGCGGCCTGGGCATCTGGCGTATTTCCATGGCTTATGTCATTGGTGCGCGAATCGATTAAATTGTTCGCAGCTTCAAAGACAGTCTTCCCAGGGTACTTCGCACTCATTGCCTTATCATGACCTTCACCGATAAAGCCAATGATACCTATCACGATGCCGCCGAGGAGGAAAATAGGGGTCCAACAGCCCATGGGGACGAAAAAGAGACTGTTATTGCTCCGCAACTCCACCGGTTGCCCTGTTTGTGGGTCGATCAATGTCTTCGACTTACCAAGAACTCGAGTCAGGAAGCCATTCAATACCGTCGCGGCGATCCCACCCGTAACGCAGCCAATCACAGCCGACCATTGAGTGCCTAGAGATGACATCAGTAAAGCAGTGACAGATGCACCCGTGAAAATTCCAACAATGCCAACGAGAATAATGAGGATGCCCCAGCCAGACCAGATAATCATAGTCTGTAAAATTGGGTATTTTGCTCTTTGATAGCAAGTTTTTTGTTTCAGCAGGGGCTAGCCTAGGCTCACTCACTCCATGGCCCGCTGCGGGCACTGGAGTGAGCCATCCAGCCAGACGGTTTTTGACCACTCGGATTTCGAAGACATTTTACCCCCCCATGAAGACCAAATCAGCCCCAGCAACCAGGAAGCGTCCGTCTGGACTCTCTCCCGCAGACATTGCTTAGCTGGACGAGCACGCCGCCCAATGGGGCAAAGTCGCCACCTGGTCCAAAGCCAAACAGCGTGCTTGGTTGATCAAACTCGGAGCGCTCAGTCCCGACGGCACCTTGTTCCGCCCCAAGATGGATCATGTGCCCTACGGGCCGACTGAGTAGGGGCGCTCACCGGAGAGGGGGGCCGAGCCATGCATGGCACGGCCAAGATCATCGCGTTGCAGGTGTTTCAGCCGCCGGGGAGTTAGGCAGTGTCTGAAAACCAACCTGGGGCGCTCGAATGATGCGTCAGCATGGTAGCCATCTCGCTCCGTCGAGATGAGCTGGCAGCTTCTCAAAGCCCCCAGTTTACGAGTAATCGGAATCCGCCATGCCCGCGAAAGCCTTTTGCTCATCTCGCGGAGCGAGATGGCTACTTTGCTTCGCCTAACCGAAGTCGGCAGACCACCCACGTCCCCGAAAAACCATTTGCCTGGCCACACTGTATGCGTATAGACTCATACAGTTGAATAAGTCCTCACCATGACTCCGAACCGCCTCTTCATTCTCATCGCCGTGATCGCTGCCTTGCTCGCAGGCATGCAGATGAGCCGCCAGGGCTGCCCGACCTGCGTGTTGCTGCCAAAGGCACCGCAAGCGGATCCAGCCACCGATTTGAACTCAACCGCCATAAAACCATGAAACTCGAAAACGCCATCCGCGCCCTCGCAGGCACCATGATCCTCACCAGCCTCGCGCTCGCTCATTATGTGAGTCCGAACTGGCTCTGGCTCACCGCTTTCGTGGGAGTCAATCTCCTTCAATCCGCCTTCACTGGCTTTTGCCCGGCGGAAAACATTCTCAGAAAGCTCGGTGTCGGTGGCAGTTGCTGCACGAAGGTCTGACTCAACCACCAGCCGACTCCACCGATGAAAATCC
>JBIKYB010000151.1:0-12040 GCA_044355475.1 Prosthecobacter sp. | reverse complement strand
CGGGCGTGATGGACGTGACGTTATCCACGAAGCGCATCGTGGCGACCTCGGTGAGCTTCACGCTCATGTCGCGACCGCAGGAGACGACGTGCTTGCCATCCACGCCCCACACGGTGTCGAGCACCCAATCGCTGTGGCCGCCCATGAAGAGCGTTTCTTTGCCCGTGGCGGTGTCGATGGCCCGCACGGCATTGTCCGCGCAGCCAAACGCGAGCTGCTTGCCATCGGGCGACCAGCTCGCGCCGTAGATGGTGTCAAACGTGAGCGATTTGGACAGCTCGAGCTTCTTCGCCGCCACGTCCCAGATTTGGATCTCGCCCATGCGAGCCGGGCTGCCACCCGTGACCGCGATCTTTTTCCCATCCGGCGACCACGCGAGCTTCTGAATGCGCTCCGCGAGTCCCACCAGTCGCGCCACGAGGCCGCTGCCATCCGCTTTGTGCACCAAAACCTCATGATAACCCGCCACCGCGATCATCGCGCCATCCGGCGAATACTCGACCGACGTGACCGCGGGCGCCGTCACATACACCGGCGGATGCGCCATGTCGTATTGTGCCTTCGCCGAGGCCGGTGTGTCGTCCTTCGCGCCCTCGCTGATCCATCGTTCGATCAAGGCGATCTGCGTCGCATGCAGCGCATCCGCCTTCTGCGGCATCTCCGCCTTGCCATGCGCATCCGGTTTGATGAGCTTCAGCAAATTCGACTCCGCCGCCTTCCCCGGAACGACGGCCACCGCCTCCTCGCCGCCCTTCAGCAAGGCCGCGAACTCCGTCATAATGTAATCGCCCTTCTTCTTCGCCGGCTGATGGCAGCCATTGCACTGCGCCTGAAAGATCGGGCGGATGTGTTTATAGAACGACACCGGCTTGGATGGATCGATGCCCTCATCTTTCTTCGGTGCCTGCGCCGAGGCAGACACAGCAGACAAAACGAGCGCGGCAGTGAGGAGACGATTCTTCATGGCAAAGGAGGGCTGGGGCCGCAAAAAACGGTCGCGAGAGCACAATCCTTGCGCTGGTCATGCCCAGGGCGGGATCGTCCATGCCGCGAGGCGGGGATGGACGTTAAACCTCTGAAAACTTGCCCCCGCCAGCCCCCTCCGCATCATGCGCGGCTCTGATGCCCACCGAAACCCTCAGCACCCGACTAAGCCGCAGCGTCTCGGCGGATTTTTTCCGACCGTTGGCGCGGCCTTCGGCACCGGTGTATGTGGATTGTGCGGACCGATTGATCGATGAAGCCGGAGAAGCGGGCAGGCTCTCCCAGCGTGAGACGATTGAGATCATCAAGGAAGTCATCGCGCGGCATCCGTTGTCGTTGCTGGCGGAGGATGAGGGTGCGGCGCTGCGGGATGCGCGGCAGCGTGCGGGACAGTTTTTCAACCGGCTCATCGCCGCCGGATGGCTGGAGGATCAGACGCTCGGGCTGCATGAGCGCTGGGCGGTGATCACGCCGGGGCTGCGTCCGCTGCTGCGCATGCTTCGTGACCTCGCGGAAGATCGCGTGGCGGAGCTCAAGACCTTCGCGGACACGTTGCGTGGCCTTTGCCAGACGCTGGAGGAGCGTGGCGTGCTCGATCCGCAGATCCAGCAGCCCGACCAGCTCCGCTCGACCATCACCGACCTCACGCAGCGTCTGGAGCGTGCGATTGAGCAGCTTCACGCGGTCGAAAAAATCGTCACCAACTTTGAGCAGCGGCAAAGGCAGACCGCCACGGCCGCAGATACGCTGAATCTACTTTATGAGGAGTTCGGCCAAGGGCAGCACATGGTCTGCTACGATGCGCTGCGTCGCGGCGGACTGCTCACCCGCATCGAAAATGCCCGCAGCGCCGTCTCCGAGTGCCACGACGATCCGCTCATGCGCGAACGCCTCGCCTCCGGCCTGCGAGAGCATTACGGCTATGACGACGGCGATGCCTACGACCACGCCGTGACGATGCTCACGCGCCTGGAGCGCGATCTCGGCGGCCTGAAACGCCGCGCGGAGGCCATCGACCTGCGCATGGCGGCCTTCAACCGCCTCAGCCAGCAGCGTTATCGCTACCAGACCGAGCTCCGTGGGCGCAGGCCAGAAATCATCAAAGCCTACTGCGATGCGATCAACGCCGCGCACACTGGCGGCCGATTCTCTGAATTCGCCGGTCAAAGCGCCGACTTCGCGCCGCGCTGTGTGGAGACGCGCTTCTTCTACGGCACCGAGTCGCTCTACAAACCGCGCCGCACGAAATCGCCGGTCGATCTGCGTTTCAGCGAAACCGGTGCTTCCAAACAAAGCGAGGACGAGGTGCTCGCCGCGTGGAAGGAGCGCCAGCGCCTCGCCCTCACGCCGCAACGTGCCGCACGCCTCGTTGCGAAGCTTTTGCCTACCAAAGGTCGCACGACGAGCACCGAGGACATCACGCTCGAAACCACCGACGACCTGCTCGACCTCCTCGCCGCCGTGGCCTACGAGCACGCGCCCGCCCTGGCCGGAAAACGTGTCCGCTGGAGCGTGGACGGTCTCCGCCGCCGCAACGGCCTCGAACCGCACATTCTCGAGCACGACGAGATCGCCGGACACCGAATGGAGCGGTTTGCGATCACAAGAGAGGCTTGAGCAAGCTTCGCACCACGCCATCATCGCCGCCCCCATGACCTCCACCACCTCTGATCCGCTTTGGCCGCGCTCCTTTTGGAGTGAGGTGCCGGATTCGGATCGTGCGGCATTGCGGGAGGTGCTGGCGGAGTTGTTGGGACGCGGGGTGTTGCTCGGCGATGAGGGGGGCGGGCGGGAGCTGTATCTGCTGGCCCGCGATCACTACCGCACGCAGGTGGAGGACTACCTCGCGCCGCTGGCGCTGGAGTTGATCGTCGATGAGGAGCACTCGCTGCTGCAGGCGAGGCCGCGCACGGAGTCGTGCCTGCTGCTGGGTCGTTTTGATAAAGACGAGACGCTCGTGCTGCTGGCGCTGTGGCGGCTTTACGATGATGAAATCAGCACCGGCAGCCAGGAAGCGGTCATCGTGACCGTGGACCAGCTCTGGGCCGCGTTGAAGGTGTACTTCGATAAAATCACCACGCCGGAGAAATCGCAGATCGAGGCCTGTCTGGCCCGTTTGCGCCGTCACCGGCTCATTCGCACGCTGAAGCCGGAGGGCATGACGCAGGCGGGTGAGATGCAGATCGAGATTTTGCCCTCTTTGGCGCGGGTGATCCCGTTTGATGATCTCGCGGCGTGGCAGCAGCGGGTGGAGCTGCATCAGCCGGTCAAAGATGACGCGGAAGGCGGGGAGGTGGCCGCATGAGCCATCAACGCATCACCTTGAGCCGCATCCTCGCGGTGAACTGGTATGGCTACCGCCAGTTCATCGATGTGGCAGGCCTCTCGCTCATCACCGGCGCGAACGGCAGCGGCAAGAGCGCGCTGCTCGATCTCATCCAGTTCGTCATGCTCGGCGAGCAGCAGAGCAAGTTCAACAAGGCCGCCGCCGGCGCGGGCAGTGGTCGCTCGCTGCGCGGCTACTGCCTGTGCGACACGAACACGACCGGCCGCGACGGCGCGGAACGCTACCTGCGGCCTAGCAGCGTCACGCTGGCCGGATTGGAGTTCACCTGGCCCGCGAAAGACGGCGAGGAGCCGCGTCGCGAGACCTGGGGCGCACGCATCGAGTATGAAAGCCCCACCGCGAAGCCTTCGACGATCTGGTTCCGCACCGGACGCCGTCTCGCGTGGCAGGATTTTCTCAACAGCGACGCCGGACCGCAAGCGATGCAATTCCTGCCCGAGGACGAGTTCCGCACGCGGGTGAAACGCGAGCTCGACGGCGACGTGTGGGACCGCCAGCAGACTTACCGCGCTGAAATGGCGCTGCGCAGCCATCTGGGATTCGATGAAGAGCAGATGGGCAAGACGCTGCCCCGCGCGATGGCCTTCGAGCCGGAGAGCAACTTCGAAAAATTCGTGCGCGAGTTCCTGCTCGAGCCCGGCATGCCGGATGTGAAGGCCGTGAAGGCCAGCGTCGATGCGCATCGTCGCGCGCAGGAGCGGCTGGAGAAGATGCACGACCAGCTCGAGCGCCTGAAGCGCATCGCCACGCATCATCAGGACTGGCTCACCTCGCGGCGCGAGTCCGCGCTCTACTCACACCTCAGCGATGCTTTGAAGCACGAAGAGGCGCTCGAAGGCCTCACACGCAGTCGCGCCGAGCTGGAGGAAAAACTCGCCGACGACGAGGAGAACCGCAAATCGCACGAACAAGCCCTCGAAGAGCGCGAAAGGCTCCGCCGCTCCGTCGAGGCCGCTCGTGCCGCTCTCGGCGACAAAGCCGTGCGCCTCGAAGAAAACGATCGCCGCCGTCGCGAGGTCACCAACGAGATCGAAAGGCTCGAAGCCGCCTCCAGCAGCCTGCGCGAAAAAATTCTGAAGCATCTGCGCCACTGGCAGGACTGGACACTGCACGCGGCACGCCTTGGCCTGCAGGACAGCGCGGATGCTTCCGCCGCCATCTCCGGCATGCAGAGCAAGGACGAGAGCAAGGCGCTCGCCGCCGCCCGCGACTCCGCGCATGCCTACATCAAGCTGCGTGATGAGGCGATGGAGCAGCTGCGCCCGGTCGAGGCACGGCTCGCCGAGCATGAGATGCGCAAAGCCGCGCTGCACAAAGACCTCACGCAACTCCGCGAAGGTCATGCCACCGCTTCGCCACTGCTGAACGCGCTGCTCGCTCGCGGACAAAAAGCCGTCGCGCTGGGTCGCGTGGTTGAGGTGAAGGCTTCCGCTGAAAAATGGTGGCCGCTCATTGAGAGCGTGCTCGGCACGCATCGCCGCGCGGTCATTCCCGAGGACTTTCGCGCCGCATGGGATCAGGCGCAGCAGACCGGCAGCACGAACGAGCCGCTCATTCACCCCGACGAGGCCGCCGTGATCACTGCCGACATCAAAAAAGGCTCGCTGCGTGAGATGGTGGAGACCAAACACCCCATCGTCGGCAAGGTGCTCGATCAATTGCTCGGCGACATCGTGGCCGTGAACAAGACCGCGCAGCTCGACAAGCATGAGCGGGCGCTTTCGCTCGATGGCTGGCTCAAAGACCCGCCGCGCCGCGTGAAGCTCACACCGGAAAAAGAGCTCACGCTCGGCGAAGAAGGCCTGCGCCGCCTCCGCGACCTGCGCGAGAGTGAGCTGCGCGAAACCGACGCCGTCATCGAAGAGGTGCGGCAGGATCGCGACGACCTCCGCGCGTTTTTGAATCGCGGTGCCGAATGGCATCTCGACCGCTTCACCGTGCCCGAAGGCGCGGACGAGGTGCATCAACTGCCCAAACTGCGCAAAGACCTCGGTGAGCTGCAAGCCACCTGGGATCTACTCGCCACACCGGACAACGTGAAGGCCATGGAAAACCTCCGCGTGGAAAACGCCACGCTGGAAGGCATCCACGAACGCATCGGCAGCCTCAAGAAAGACATCACTGACTTTATACTCGCAAAGAAACAGCTCGAAGAATCCATTCAAGAAAGCGTTTTCCAGGAAGAGCAGACCCGCATCGCCCGCCAGGCCTCGCGCACGCTTGTGCATGGCATTTCCGATGACGAGATCACCGTGCGCATCGACGCCGAGCGGCAGAAATCGACCTCGTGGCGCAAGTCCATCGAAATGGCCGCCACGCTTGCCGTGCAGCTCGAAACTCGTGCTCAAGATGCCCGCCGCTTGCGCGATGAGCAGCGCCGCGAGCTCATCACCGTGCACGCTGACCTCGGTGATGCCCTCGATGCCGACGCCGAGGACAATGCCGCCTTTGACCAGCGCCGCGAGGATCTCGAAACGCACGAGCTGGAGCGCTTCAAGACCGCTGCCGATGAAGCCCGCAAGGAATGGGAGGATCGTTTACAGCACCAAGTGCTCGACGTGCTGCGTGAAAAGCTCAGCGAGGCCGACCGCACCAAGCGCGAGCTGAACCGCGCCATGGATCACGAGATCGGCGGCTGGCGCTATCAACTCACCAGCCGCGCGGACAAGGCGCATACGGCGATTTGGACACTCGTCGAGAAAGGCATACCGACCGGAGCTGACATGGAACTTTTCAACGCTGCCGGCCGCGAGGACATCGAGCGTGCCAAGGCCGAGCTCATGGCCGCCATCGATGCCGCCGACAATCCCGAGGACAAGCGCCACCAGCGCATGCTCGACTACCGCTACTACCACCACTGGGACATTGAGGCCAAGCCCGCCGGTCGTGGCGATGCCGCGGCGATCAGCCTCAACAAAAGCGCGAAGAAACAAAGCGGCGGTGAAAACCAAGCGCCGTTCTTCGTCGCCACCCTCGCCGCCTTCCGCCGCGTGTATGACCTCGGTCGTCGCGAGGAACAGCAGAACCTCGGCCTCGTCGTCATGGATGAAGCCTTCAGCAAACTCAGCGGCGACCGCATCGACGACTGCCTCGCCCTCGCGCGAAACTTCGGCCTCCAGCTCATCATGGCCTTCCCCGAAGACCGCCTGCCGACGATGTTCCAGCACGCCGACACGGTGGTCCAATGCCGCGTCGAACGCAGCTACGACGAAGAGACCGAGCAGATCAAAAACATCGAAAACTGGGTCGTGCGAGTTGAAGGTTCCAGACTTGCAGAACTGATGGAATGAAATGGCTGCAAACGCTTCATGAGCAATGGATGGCTGCCCGGAAACGACGGGTGGCGGCATCAGTGCGGGCGTTTCGAAGGGACTGGGATGATTTGCTCGATGATGCTAGATTGAAGTCGGCGGAGGATCGTCAAGCCGCGCAGCGTGAGGCCGAAAGACTGCCGCAGCTCAAACTGCATCGTTTGAAGGGCCGTCCGCACATCGTTTTGAAGATCGAAGTGCCGCTGGAGTCGGAAGCTTGGCTTCATGCGCAATTTGGCACACAAACCGGCACCGAAGCTCAATCACAAGCATTTGAGATTGTGGAGCGTTGGGCCGCTAAATCGCACCCATTGCTACCCGAGGCATGGAACGAACTCGGTGATCGTTTGAAAGCCGACTTTGGCATTCCACGAACCGTGGAGCCGTTTCGCTGGATGGATGCGAACCGCGTCGATGAGCTGCTGCGACTGCTTTTTGATCTGACCAGCCGAGAATGGCCGGAAGCCACCCTGATTCGCGACGCGAGCACCCAAATCGGTCAGCACTCCAAATACCTCGAAGAGCAGCAGAGCTTCATCGAGCGTGCTCTGGAACTGCTGTTTGGCCGCGAGACGCCGCTGGAGGCGCTGGGCATCCAGACTAGCAACAGCGTGCTGCACTACTGCGGCCCGCTGTTGCTACATTTCGCGGATCATACGAAGCCGCTCGACCTCCGCTTCGAGTCCACGCTCTCCGTCGCCGAGTTGGAGCGTGCCACGCACATCACCACAACTGCAGATCGGCTACTCACAGTCGAGAATCGCAAGACCACCTTTCTTCAACTCGCCCGCGCGGATGCACAACGCACCACACTGATGGTCGCGACTTCATTTCCAACGCAGGCGGTGAAGCTGCTGCTTCAAAAACTGCCACGTGAGCTGCCGCATCATCATTTCGGCGACACGGACCCCACCGGCTGGGACATCCTGCGTAAACTCCGCGAGGTCTCCGGCCGCACCGTGCATCCCTTCCACATGCACTGGCGTCCCCAAGCCAATGCCTCACCTCTCACAAAACGCGATCAGCAAATTCTCAGCCGCCTGCTTGCCGATACACGGATGGCGGATTGCCGTGATGAACTCAAGGCAATGCTTGAAGCTGGAACCAAAGGTGATTTCGAGCAGGAGTCGCTCGGCAGGCCGGTTTTGGATGGGTGGCCGTTTTACTCTGCCGGAGACACCGGTTGACCCGGACACGTCGAGGGCGGACGATGCCGCATGGCTGCCCCCACTGACCGCACGCACACGATTGCTGTTTTCTGCGACTTTGAAAACCTCGCCATCGGTGTGCGGGACGCGAAATATGACAAGTTCGACATGAACAAGGTGCTGGACCGCCTGCTGCTGAAGGGCAGCATCGTGGTGAAGAAGGCCTACTGCGACTGGGACCGATACAAGAGCTTCAAGGCGGCGGTGCATGAGGCTTCATTCGAGCTGATCGAGATCCCGCATGTGCGGCAGAGCGGCAAGAATTCGGCGGACATTCGCATGGTCGTTGACGCGCTCGATCTCTGCTACACGAAGCCGCATGTGGATACCTTTGCCATCGTGAGCGGGGATTCGGATTTTTCGCCGTTGGTGAGCAAGCTGCGCGAGAACAACAAGACCGTCATCGGCGTGGGCGTGAAGCAGTCCACGAGCGGGCTGTTCATCGACAACTGTGACGAGTTCATCTTCTACGACGACTTGGTGCGAGAGGAGGAAAAGACGAAGACGCGCCTCGCACGCGCTAAACCGGCTCCATCGACAGCCAAACCGACCACGCAGGAACGGAAACCCGGTGGTGATCCCGAGAAGGCGATCCAGCTCGTGGTGGAGACAGTTGAGGCGATGCTTGGTCGCAGTGGCAGCGACACGGTGTGGGCCGGACCGGTCAAACAGGCCATCCGCCGCCGTCAGCCGCAGTTTGATGAGCGCTTTTACGGCTTCAGCACCTTCAGCGCATTACTGGAGGCGGCAGCGGAGCGCAATCTGATGAAGCTGGAGAAGAACGAGAACGGCTACCGCATCAAGGTGTCGGCGTCGGAGGAATGAAAACGCTTCTACTGATCATAACTGGGCTGGTTTACCTTTCGGGCTGCACACAAATAACCCGCCTGGACTCAACACGGGATTTCGATCGTCTGCCAATCTCACGGGGCGTTTACACCAGAAGTCTTCTTGTTGAGAAGTGGCAATATGGGGCGTCATCGGACGAGTATCATTTTTTTCTCTATCAATTTACCCTCAATAACTCGATTCAAAGGCGTGGAGTGGCCATCAAGCGCGGATTGGTGGCAATGCCGTTTGAGCGTCTTATTAAAGATGAAGATACCCAAAGGCTAACAGCCATGGAACCCATCATTCGTAATGGGCGAGTCGTGGCGTTTAAGACGAAGCCAGAACGCCACCCCCCTCCGAAACCGCCTCATTGAGGCTGAAAGCCCAAACAAAACCCCGGTCCGCAACTGAGCGCGGAGCCGGGGTGATGAAAGCCAATGCCTGAAGGCGGCGGAACTACGCGCTGCGCTTCTGGTAGTACTGCTGATAGAGTCCATTGATTTTACAAGGAATCTATCAACTCGTGTCTTGACTCGTGTCATTTGGTTCACTTATTCTGGCCTTAGAAAGGCACGATATGGCACGAACCAAGCGCAAGAAGAAGGAACAGAAAACGAAGCTCCTGAAGGATTACGGAGTGCTCAAGTTGAAGCAAGTCTCCGCCAAGGATCATGGTTACGCCTATCAGTTCTTCCTCGTGGAAGGCCGGGACGGGAGCGGCCTCCGCATTCGCAAGAAGTTCAAAGACGTGGAAGAAGCCGAGACCTTCGCGACGGCGAATGTGGAGCGTGTCGCGAATGACAAGGAATTGCGGAATGCCATCTCGACAGACCTTGAACCGGAACAGATCGCACAGGCGGAGACGGCATTCCGGCGACTCCGTGGGCGCTACTCGCTGGACGAGGTGATTGATTACTTCCTCCGCCACTTCAAAGCACCTGATAAGGAAATCACGTTCACAGAGGCGAGGAAGAAATTCCTTGATGCGAAGGAGAAGGAAGGCAGGAGGGAACGCTCCATTTATCAACTGGGCTGCACACTGAAGAGCTTTCAGGAGTTCATGCAGACACGCTTGAAAGAGACGGCAGGCATGGAGCGCGAATGTCTGGTTCACGAGATTTCCAGCGGGGACGTGGAAGCCTTTCTCGATCTTCAGAAGAACAAGTCAGGCTTGCTGCGGGCGAAGTATTCGACGTGGAACGGATACCGCTCTAACCTGAGTTCCTTCTTCCGGTGGTGTTCGGACAAGAATCGTCTCTGGTGCTCTGAAAATCCCGTTACCAATACGACCCGGTATGCGCAGCGACTACTGAAGGAGCAACGACCGGAGCCGGATGTTCTCTCGCCGGAGCAGGCGGAGGCGCTTCTTGCTGATGTGGCGGTCTTCAAAGGGGGCGCTTACGCGAGGTTCTATGCGCTTCTTCTGTTTGCAGGACTCCGGCCCACGGAAGCCGTGAAGCTGGCAGAGCATGCGAAGCGGGACGAATTGATTGACCTCGACTGCGGGGAGATCGAGCTACCTGCGGAGGTGACAAAAACGCGGCGGAAGCGCATTGTTAAAATTCAGCCGAATCTCAAAAAGTGGCTTGCAGCCTTCCCCGGTGAAATCCTACCGGCGAAGGACAATAGCCGCAGTTTGCAGGCCATTCGGAAGCGGCACAAGCTCACTCACGACGTTTGCCGTCACAGCTTCTTCACCTACTTCGTGGCGGCGTTCGACTCTTATGCGGCAGCGGCGAAGCAAGGCGGAAACAGTGAGAACAAGATCAAGGAGCATTACGAATCGCCCGCGAAGAAGCGCGGAGAGCAGGCGAAGAAGTTCTGGACGTTGAACCCGCCAGCGGTGGAGAATGCGAAGATCATTCCATTCAAGAAGGAGAGGGCAGCATGAGCACGAAGAAGGCCATCACGCGGACGCGCAAGAGCGGCACGGCGGAGCGCTTGGCACGGCTGATGCAACCCTTTCGCCTTCCCGGCGATGAAGAGCCTTTCGCGGAGAAGCCTCTGCTGGTGGAGGATTTACTCGCGGAGCTTGCCAAGTATCTCGACAACGTAGCTTCGCCGGAGTTTGGCGGTATGAAGTTCACGGAGGAGCTAAAGCATGAACAACGCATCTTATGGGCAGGCGCTGCGGTGCGCGTGCTCTGGAACTGGATTGCGGCTCACGCGGAAGCAGGCAGCGAGGCGGCGCAAGTCAAAGTGTTTGAAACCGCGCTCGGAATCTCCGGCTCTTTCATCGCATGTGCTCGGCAAAAGCTCCCCGGCATCGTGAAGAAGGCAGAACTCGCAAACCTGATTCCTGGCTTCATCTCGCTCGACTCATGCACCCAAGAGGCGATGAAGAACCTTTGTGGTGACATCGGGCAAGGAACGAAGTTTCCATTCCCCTTGAAGGCTCCTGGCACGAAAGGCAGGAAGCAAAAGGCGAAGCTCTCGACCGCGCAGCACGGCCTCGTGCAAGAGTTGTTCGGATACATGGAAGATCATCGGCGGCGCATCGCTCACGCGGCTACTTTTGCCGACTTTGGCTCTTGCGACGAAGCGCAACTCCCGCCGCTCCTTCTTCGCATGATGAAGCTCCCGCCGCTCTCTTCTGAGACTTGGCGGGAATGGCACGACACGGGGCGGCTCGTGATCGAGGCGAGCACGGAAGGAAACCCGTTCACGCATCCTGCATTCATTCCCGGTGGTAAGTATGCGAGCCTCGCCACGCTCGGCAATCGCGGCGAGCGTCCACTTTGGAAACGACTCTCGGAAGCGTGGGAACTGCGGGCGCAAGAGATGGCGCGGCTCCCGGAGGATTCACCACATCGCAAGCCATACTCCCGCCGATAACCGGCAGCATGGCGACGCTCCGCTATGCTCCGGCATAGAGGCGGGTGCGTTCATGGAGTCCGGCACGAATTGACACGAACGGTGCTGCATGGCACCGCCAACTATACCCAAACAGACAGGAACCCGCCCCGAATCACTCCGTTCGGGCTTGGTTGATGACACGGGGCTTCTCGAAGCTCTTTTCCCCGACCCTCGCAGCAGGCCCACGGAGCGCTGGCTCCGCAAGATGCGCCAGCGGCGGCTCATTCCGTGCGTGAAGATCGGGCACCGCTTCGTGCGCTACAACGTGCGCGAGGTGGAAGCAGCGCTCTCGAAGCAATTCACGAGGGAGGCGAAGTATCTGTGAACGCCACACACGACACGAGCGAGCCTTCCGAGACTCTGCGGCAGATCGAAGAAACACTGCAATGGCTGAATGCACGGCCATACGCCGAACAAATCCGCTTCCATGATGCGATGGGCAGAGAGTTGATCCGGTTGATTGTGGACAGCATAAAGCCGGAGAGTGAACCGGAGACAGTGCG
>JBIKYB010000465.1:0-3432 GCA_044355475.1 Prosthecobacter sp. | reverse complement strand
CATGAAATCGCATCCATCATCCGCCACCGCCTTTGTTCATCAGCCCATCTGCCCGGAGTGCTCCGAGCATGCCTCTCCGTCTCCCCTTCGCGGACGACGTGATTTTATTCGCGTCCTTTCGGGCAGTGCGATGGGAGTTATGGGAGCATCGTCGTTGAGTTCTGCTTTCGCTGCCCCAACAGAGGCACCTCGCAAGGCGAAACCCGCCGAGGAACTCATCCGAGAACTGTTTGCCACACTTAGCGCCGAGCAGAGAACGGCGGTGGTGCGCCCTTGGGCGGATGGCGCTGAATCGGGCCTGCCAACGCGTCTGAAGACGCACAACGCGGCACCGCTGGGCAAGAAGCTGGCCGAGCAATTCACCAAGCCGCAGCAGGATTTGATCCATCAAACCTTCAAGGCGATCCTTTCGGGCGAGGAAGCCTATGACCGCATCAGCCGCCGAGGGAAGTGGGACAACAGCGGGGCCTTTGAAAACAACGGCATCGCCATCTTCGGCGATCCGTCGGGCAAAGATCCCTTCTCCTGGGTCTTCGCGGGACATCATCTGACATTGCGCTGCGACGGCAACTCCCAGCCAAACACGGCGTTCGGCGGCCCGATGTATTACGGCCATTCGGCCAACGGCCACAGCGACGTGAACGTTTACAATGACCAGACGAAGGAAGTCATGAGCGTGTTTGACATGCTCAACGAGCCGCAACGCAAGCAGGCGGTCATCGTCGGCTCGCCGGGCGATGGCGTGGGCGCGCTCAAGGCCAAGCTGGTGGATAAGCCGGAGACCGGTGTCGGCTATGGCGATCTGGATGAATCCCAGCGCGCGCTGGTGGCAGGCGTGATGCGCAAGCTACTGAATCCGTTCCGCCAGGAAGATGGCGACGAAGTGATGCAACTCATCAAGACCAACGGCGGCATGGAGAAGCTGCGCCTAGCGTTTTACAAAGACAACGCGGAGAAGGGCAATGACCGCTGGGATGCCTGGCGCATCGAAGGCCCCGGCTTTGTCTGGAACTACCGTGTGCTGCCGCATGTTCACTGCTTCGTGAACGTGGTCGGTCAGGCTTGAACTCCGGGCGATGATGTTCGGAGTCCCGCCTTCAGGCGGCAGAGTGTGAGAAACAAAACGATGTCCGAATTTCGCAGAGGTTTCTTTTTGTCGTGCCTCTTTCCGGCTGAAGCCGGGACTCCGAACTCACCTTCCAACACCGCGTTGCTCGCTGGGAGTTGGAGGCAAAAGATGGTTTTCCTCGGCGGGCTGATCGGCAGCCTTGCTGAGGGAGATGCTTGGGCTGATGAGAAGCGTGAAGCCGCGCCCGACTTCCAAAAGGACGTGCTGCCGATCTTTGAGGAGAAATGCCTCCACTGTCACGGAGCGAAGCGCCGTGGTGGCAAGCTGGACATGCGCACCCTTGAGGCGATGCTCACCGGCGGTGACACTGGGCCTGCGATCAAGCAGGGCAATGCGGACAAAAGCCTGCTCATCGAGCTGATTCATCACCAAGAGATGCCGCCCAAGAAGGAGAAATCCGCTGTCACCAGCAGCGAACTCGATCTGCTGCGACGCTGGATTGATTCGATGCCGGGCAAGCCTTGATCCGGCGAATGCACGACAAAGGAGTGCAGGGCAGCTCAACTTGAGACCGGACTTGGAAGTTCGATCCACCAACAAAAAGCGGGCCTGTTTCCAGGCCCGCTCGTGGTGTCAAAAGCTTGTGATCCGTGTGCCTTACTTCGCCTCAGGTGCTTTTGCGCCTTCTTTGAAGCAGTAGAGGTGCGTGTGGGTGGTGATGTACACGGCTCCGTTGGCGGCAACGACGCTGCTGAGCAGGGGCGATGGGAACTCGATGGTCTTGAGTTCCTTCAGCTCCTTGCCTTCGGCGAGGATGAAGAGCTCACCTTCTTCGTTGCCGATCCAGACTTTGCCATCGGCAACGAGGGGGCTGGCCCAGATGTGGCCTTTGGTGTCGAATTTCCAGTATTCTTTGCCGGTCTTGGCGTCGAGGCAGAAGAGACGGCCGGTGTAGTCGGAGATGTAAACCAGGCCGTCTTTGACCGCTGGAGTGGAGATGGAGCGCTCAATGCCTTTGAAGGTCCACAGGGCTTTGCCAGAGATGTCTCCGGTGCCTTTGGGGTCGATGCAACTGAGCATGCCGACGCCTTCGCCATGCTCGGGATCCTGGCCGATGGGGACGTAGATCAGGCCGTCGGCGATGGTGGGCGTGGCGATGATCTCGCTGGGTCCGTCGTATTCGACGTACTTGATGGGCTCGCCGGCGGAATTCTTGCGATACTCGGGCGGATTGGCGTCGTAGCGCCAGTGTTCGGCGAGGATGTCGAGATCCTCCTCATTTTTCTTGGTTTCGGGAGCGAGGGAATAGACCCAGCCGTCACCCGCGGCAAAGATGACCTGCTTCTTGCCGCCGAGTTCGAGGTAGTTCGGGGAGGACCAGGAGCAATGCAGCACACGCTGGGAGGCGATGCTGTCCTGCTCACCGAGGAGGGTGCCGGTTTCAGCGTCAAGCATGATGAAGCTGGGGCTGTTCGGTGCGGGAATATTGGTGTGGGTCCAATCGACGCCGTTGCAGGTCGGGACGAAGACTTTGCCATCGACGACGAGGGGGAAACCGGCGGTGGCGTTGTGCTGGAAGACACCGAGCTCTTTGTACATGTCATACACCCAGAGGATGTCCGCATCGGATTTGCCTGGGGCGATGGGGGCGGTGTTTTTGCCGTCTTTGTCGAGCGGGGCCATGAAGGTGTTTTCTTCTTGCATGCCCTGGTTGCCATCGCTGAGGCCTTTCACATCCATGCAGATGATCTGGCAGCGGTTGCCGGGGACGTAGGCTTTGTCACCGACGATAGTGGGGCTGGCGCAGATGCCGAGGTATTCCCAGTCGTTGACCTTGCCGGTGCCCATCTTCGGGGAGACGAGCTGCCATTTGAACTGGCCCGTGTATTCATCGAAGACCATGACGATGCCGCGGTCACCGTTGTGTTTGTCGTCGCGCGGAGATTCATTGTTCGTGCCGACATAGACTTGGCCGTTGGCAATCACCGGTGTGCCGTAGGTCTGGGAGCCGAGCTTGGCCACCCAGAGGCAGTTTTTGGTGGTGCTCATGTCGATGTCTTCGGCTCCCGGCTGCTTGTTGGCCTCCTCGGCATTCGGGCGGAGACGTCCAGCAATTTTTGGCGCGGCCTTCGGGCCGTATTTCTTGCCGGGATCGAAGTCGATGGGCAGGCCTTTTTCATCGGACACCATGTTGCGGGTGTTGCCGCCGCCCCATTGGGGGTAATCAGCGGCCTGCAGCGAAGCCGTGGCCGCAAGAGCCAGGGCGAGGAGGAGGGTGGGTTTGGTGGTCATGTCGTTGGAAAATCTGGTGAGGTTTTGTCAGGATGAGGCTCCAGAAGGTGTTACGAGTGATCAGTTGTTCG
>JBIKYB010000464.1:0-3436 GCA_044355475.1 Prosthecobacter sp. | reverse complement strand
ATGGAGCGGATCTTGATGATGTCGAAGGGCACGCCGTTCACGCCCCAGCGACGCTGGCGGTAAAACACCGGGCCGCGAGACTCCAGCCAAACCATAGCGCTGAAGAGGGCGACGATGGGAGCACTGACCAGCAGGCCCACCGTGGCACCGGCGATGTCGAGGGCACGCTTGGCGATGACGTTCAGCGTGCCATCCAGCGGCAGACGTGTGACACCCAGAACTGGTGTGCCAGCGATGGTTTCCAGTGTCAGGCCGGAGACAAAGACACGGAAGCAGGAAGGGATGACTTTGAACTGGATCATCTCACGTTCGCAGAGGTTTGCCAGAGCCACCATCTGCTCGCGCGGACCGTGCAGGTCGGCTACCACGACCATGTCCGTGGCATGCGTGGTCACGAGGTGTTCTACCTCGTTCAGGCTGCCGAGGCAGGGGAAAGCTGCATCCTCGCGGCGCTGGTCGTCGCCACCGCTCGTCTTGACCCAGCCAAGGATTTCATAGGCGCAGGCGTGGTCGCGCTTTAGCGTTTTCCACAGGCTCAGGGCCTCATCGTTCCAGCCGACAAACAAGGCCCGCTGCCGCAGCGCCTCGACGCGGCCCGGAGTGCGCAGGAAATTCAGAAACAGCACCCGCCAGCCCAGCAGCAGCAGCAGCGCGGTCGCGCCGTTGAGCATCACATAAACACGGGAGATGCTGGGCTGCAGCTTCAGAGCCAGCGTGATGGCCAAAAAGCCCGCCGTCCAGATCAGCACGGCTTTGGCGATCTTGGAGGAGATCCAGCGGCTGCGCAGCAGCACATTCTGGTGGTAAATGTCCTGCCAGCCGAGCACCAGCACCAAAGTGAGGCTGCCCAAGGCCATGTGCCCCCCATATTGGCGGAAGGTCATCGCGTCGAAGTTGCCGAAATCCCGCAGAACCGTGTGAAAGCGCAGCCAGTAGGCCAGATAGGCCGCCATCACGGCCACGATCAAATCTCCCAGGATGCTGATGAGCACCCAGAAATGGGGTGAAACCTGCTCCTTCTCCCGCCACGCACGCCGCGCCTCCAAGGCCTGCAACGCGCCCGGCGCGTTAAGGAGACTGGCAGTGGGGTTGGTGATGTTCATGCTGTGGCTGGCTTGTTAATGATTAAAATTATATTCATTATAACCCAACCAGCAAGGCAATATTATGACAATTATCTTAGATTTGGTGGGTTCACTCAATAAGGAGGCTCATTTTTGAGAAAAAAGCTCCAAATCAGGCCCACGCATCGTCAAAAAACCCGCGTGGCGGAGTCTCAGACTCCAGCACGCGGGTGGCGCTCGACACACCCATGGTCGCTCAAAAGGTCATTTTCACCCCGGCCACGATCCCTCGCCCAGGTAGCGGCAGGCGCTCTTTCAGGATGGACGTGTGCTCACGGGCGTCCTCGTTGGTCAGGTTCATGCCTTTGACATAAAAATCGACCGTCCTCGGCCCCTGCACGAGGCGATAGCTGAGAGCTAGGTTGACCAGGAAGTAGCTGTCCGTGCCGAATTCGTTGGCCGCCACGCGATCCTGTGGCGCGGCGTAAATGCCCTCCAGCCGCGCTCCAAACGGCCCGCGCTCCAGAATCAACGCGCTGGAGAGATGGAACGGCGGAATGCGCGGCAGCGAAGTGCCCGTGCTGGCATCCCGCGCCCGCACCGCGTCTGCCTTGAACTCCAGATGCAGGTTGGTGTCCGTTGGTTTGGGTTCTTCCGTCACCGGATGCAGCAGATGGAAGGTCGTCTCCAGTTCCGCGCCAAGGAACTCCGCGTCCACGGCACGATAGTTGAACTGCGGCGTGTCAGGGACGGCGTCGTTATCCGTGTCCACCATGAACCCGGCGGGAAACAGGCCGATGAAGCCGCTGTACCGGCTGTAGTAGCCGCCCACGCTGCCCGTGACCCAGCCGGTGCGTTTGCGCAGGTTCAGATCGAAGCTCACTGAATTTTCCACGCCCAGCCCGAAATTCCCCACTTCAAACGTGTTCGTCGCCACGTGATTGCCGTTGGCGAACAGCTCTTGATACGTTGGCGCACGCTCCGCGTAGGTGATCGTGAAAGCGGCGGAGTATTCCTCATTCGGCGTGTAAACAAAACCCACCGAGCCGCTCAGATTGTCAAACTGACGACCACGAGAGGGGCCGAAGACATCGTTGTCGCGGGATTGGGTCTCGATGTGGTCATAGCGCCCACCAAACTGAAAACTCAGCGGTCCACGCGTGATGTCCTCAAAGAAAAACAGCGAGTTCGATTCCGTCACCGTCGGCGGGATGAAGGCTTCCGCTCCGGCCACAAAGAAATCGCTACGTTCCGACTGGAAACCGACCACACCCTCCATGCCCGCGACCTTCTCGTGCTTCACTTCCAGACGGAAATCATAGCCGTCGTTTTTGAACACTGTGTTGTCCATGCCATCCTCAAACTCGACGTGCTCATAGTCCGACCACGCAAAGCGGTAGCTGATCTCCTTGATCTTCGGCAGCGGCTTGTAGAAAGCCCCGCGCACATCCAGACGCGTCTGGTTCATGTCGATAAACACCGAAGGCTCCGCTGGCGATCCGTAGTTCGTGTGAAACTCCGTCCACGAAAAGCCGATGAAGCCGTCATCCCAGACATAGCTCAAGCCGCCAGAAAGGCCCTCGGCACGCAAATGACTGTTCGTGGCGATCTTATTAGGCTCCGGTGTTCCTGCCGGCAGTGGATTGCGCTCCTGCTCGCCCACCGTGCGCAAATTTCCCGGCACCCGAAAATCTTCCGCCGCGCGCGTGAAGGCCTCGAGATGAAACGCCAACCCCTTCCAACCGCCTTCCAACATGAAATTCGACTGGTAGCCCTGGTCCACCGACGAAAACCGCCCACCCATCGAGCCGCGGATCGTGCCATCGAGTTTTTCATCCACGATGCGGCCATCAATCGCATTGACCACGCCGCCGATGGCGTTCGAGCCATACAGCAGCGTCGCCGGGCCGCGTACGACTTCCACCGACTTCAAATTTGACGGCTCAAAACTCAGCGCGTGATCAGGACTCGTGGCGGAGGCGTCCATCGTGTTCATCCCGTTCTGTAAAATGCGTACTCGGTCGCCGTCCAGACCACGAATGATCGGACGGCTCGCCGCCGGGCCGAAGAACGAGCTGCTCACCCCCGGCATCCGCGTCAGCGTCTGCCCCAGAGTCGGCTCAATCGCCAGATTCAAATTCTGCCCGCCCAAAATCGACGCCGCTTGCGCCTGCTGATAAAGCGGCCGGTCCAGCGGGGCTGAAATCACGATCTCATCCAGAGAAAGAACCTCTTCATCATCGTGTGCATGCGCCGGATCATGCCGCTGCTGGGCCATACCTGCCGAAGTGGCCAGCACAACAGCTAGCAGCAAGAGCAGACAGAAAGAGAAGCGGGCAGGCTGATTCATAAGAACGCCGCCTTAATGCAAC